>JBAXPH010000048.1:0-8729 GCA_037132355.1 Actinomycetes bacterium | reverse complement strand
CAGCAGTTGTAGTTATCTTTACATCAGTCATTCTTTTTGTAATCTTTTTTGCCTTAGTTGTGATTCCACCTGTTGTAAGTCAAGGAACACACTTGATCAATACTGCACCAGCTTTACTTGACGATTTAATGAAGAACAAGAGTATTAATAGATTAAATGATCAATTTGGTTTGATTGATACATTGCAGACAAAGTTAAAATCAATTACCTCTGATGGAACTTTACTTATCAGTACATTCGGTGGCGTTATCGGAGTTGGAAAATCTGTGTTGTCAGGCTTCTTTACAGCGTTAACTATCTTGGTGCTTACTCTCTACTTCATCACTTCATTGCCACAGGCAGTTGACTTAGGGCTTTCATTAGTTCCTGCCAGCCGTCGTGATCGAGTTGGACGTTTGACCAACGCCGTCATTGCTCGAGTTGGTGCTTTTGTCGGCAGCCAGATCTTGATCGCTGCGATGGCTGCAGTATTCGTAGTAATCATGGCAACAATTTTAGGTATGCCATCACCAATTGCCATCGGAATGATTGTGTTGGTTGCCGCATTGATTCCTCTAATCGGCCACTTTCTTGGATGCGCCATCGTCACTTTGATCGCACTTACGCAATCTGTTGCAATCGGGGCAATTGCCTTTATTGCTTACGTTGTTTATGTGCAGATAGAAAACTATGTTGTAACACCACGAATCATGAAACGAACTTTGTCAGTTCCAGGGGCGGTAACGATTATTTCGGCACTGATCGGATCTTCGCTATTGGGTCTAGTTGGTGGTTTGCTAGCTGTACCAGTTGCAGCATCTATCATCTTGATTCTTGATGAAGTTGTTATTCCTCGCGCCAATAACAGTTAAAACTCCGTTGGCAACGGTGCTTGAGCGCCGGTGACGATGCTGTTTATTTCAGATAAAACTCGATGGACCGAAGGTTCGCCCAGCCACAAATGTTTAGCACCATCGACAGCTATAATTTTTAGTGTTGGTATTACTGCAAATCTTTGACGGGCAGCATCTGGTTTTAAGTAGTCATCTAGTTCGGGTACTAACGCAGTAATTGGGCGAGGATCTGTGTTCCAATATTTAAGTTGCTCGTCAGTTGTTGTACGCAACGGCGGACTTAACAAGATTAATCCTTTGTGGCGTGGATCTTTAGCGTGCTGAAGGGCTAAATCGGTTCCAAAGGACCAGCCGGTTACCCACAAATTGTCTAACTTCAAAACATCACAGCAGTAAGCCAGTATTGCTTCAACATCAAAGTGTTCAGCATTTCCATTATCAAATGTTCCGGTGCTGCTTCCTGCTTCGCTAGTTGTTCCACGGGTATTGAAGCGAACAACTGTTATGCCAGCCATTGCAGGCAA
Organism: Actinomycetes bacterium; assembly: GCA_037132355.1. GTDB lineage: Bacteria > Actinomycetota > Actinomycetes > Nanopelagicales > Nanopelagicaceae > Planktophila. Next base: position 7,372 of record JBAXPH010000048.1, on the reverse strand, counting down.
GCGATTAGCAGCTTTTTTATAGATGTGGCTATCCATCATTCCGCCAGCGGTTGGTAATGGATGCAAACAAAGAATGGCACCTCGAGATGGCCCAACCGGTGCAGCAACCTCGCCAATTAAATCAATTCCATCTGCCGTCATGACATGAAATGGAGTTCGAACAGAATCAAAGACACTGCTCGATCTAACTGGCTGGCTCATACTTCAAATCCTATCTATACCCGACTAGGCTTATTCACATGGCCACTACATCGAAATCCACAAAAGCATTCAATTCCAATAATCCTGTAACCGGTGAAGCCATTGGTTCATACCCAATCTATTCCGCAAAGGAAGTTGGCGAAATTGTTGCTCATGCACGAAACGCCAGCACCGCATGGGTTGGGCTTGGTTTTTCAGGTCGCAAAAAGGTTTTGTTGGCGTGGAGTAATTACATTATAAATAACGTGGATCAAATTGCAGCACTTGTTTCACTTGAAACAGGTAAACCAATTAGTGATGCAAAACTTGAGGCATCTTTAGCTGTAAGCCACATCGGCTGGGCTGCGCGACATGCTGAAGACATCATGCGAACTTCTTATCGGGCTCCAGGTGCATTGATGGCAAATATGTCAGCAACTGTTGAGCGCTCACCACTTGGTGTTGTCGGTGTTATTGGCCCTTGGAACTATCCGATCTTTACTCCTGTTGGATCCATTGCATATGCACTAGCTGCGGGAAATACGGTTGTGTTTAAGCCAAGTGAGTACACACCTGGTGTTGGTGTGTGGCTAGAAGAAAGTTTCAACGCCATTGCACCATTTGCAGACATTTTTACAACTATTACGGGATTAGCAGATACCGGCAATGCTTTGTGCACCAGCGCAATAGATAAGTTGTCTTTTACAGGTTCAACCAGAACTGCCAAGTTAGTTGCTGCCGCATGTGCAATTAACTTAACGCCAATAGTTGCCGAATGTGGTGGAAAAGATCCTGTGATAGTTGCTGCAGACGCCAACCTAGATCGCGCAGTTGATGCAACTATCTGGTCTGCCATGGCCAACGCTGGCCAATCCTGTATTGGCGCAGAACGTGTGTATGTTGATGAAAAGGTGGCTGATTCGTTTATTGCAAAGGCAGTTGCACTTGCCGAAAGTATTCATGCCGGTGCACCTGGTGATGGAAATTATGGGCCAGCAACAATGCCTTCACAGATCTCTGTAATTTCATCTCACATCAAGGCTGCAATCAAAGACGGTGGGCGGTTTGCCTATGGCTCTTTGAAATCGGTACAAGCACCATTTGTTCAGCCAGTTATTTTGGTGGATGTCCCTGAGTCATCGGCTGCAGTGCGAGAAGAAACATTTGGACCAATCATTATTATTAATCGTGTAGCACATATGCAAGAAGCAATCGATCTTTCAAATGCCTCCCGTTATGGTTTGGGCGCAAACGTTTGGTCCAAACGGCAGGGCAAGAAAATTGCTTCGCAGCTGCAATGCGGAATGGTTGCAATAAACTCCACATTTTCTTTTGCAGCAGTTTCTTCAGTTCCTTTTGGTGGAGTGAAAGACAGTGGTTACGGCCGAGTTCATGGTCCCGAAGGACTGCTTGAATATACCTATCCGCGCACGGTTGTTCGTACTCGCTTTAATGTGCCGCTGCATTTCTTAAGCTTCAAACGTCGTACTAAAGATGACACACTTGTTGTGAAAGCTACACAGTTGTTAAAGGGTCGGCTGGGTTAATCGTTTGAGTTAAAAACGAGGAGCGTTTCGAGTTCGCTCGGTATTCGGACGCCTTTTATCTTTCTTGGCCCAACAAGCTGTATGCCAATGTCGGCGACCTTCTTCATCGTATTCAAGCCACGCAACAACATGTGGAGTTGCAAGCGGAATTAATTGATCGCATCCCGGACAGCGATACGGTTTTGTAGAACCAGATCCTGTTAAACGGCGAACGATATAAACGCCATCACTATGTTCTTCAGTGGTCTCACCCGTGGATTTAATATTGATTTCCCGAGGTTCTTCAGGCTTAACCCGCTTCTTGGGGTAGTTTCTGCGCGGGCTCACAGGTGTATTTTCGCATAGTAAAGTGGCCACATGAGCCTCATCGAAGTAAAAGGCCTGAAGAAAAGCTATGGCGATGTTCACGCTGTGCGTGGAGTCGATCTGGAAATCGCACAAGGCGAGATATTTTCTCTGCTCGGTCCAAATGGTGCGGGTAAGACAACAACGGTAGAAATCCTAGAAGGTTTTAGAACGAGAGATTCTGGAACAGTCTCGGTATTGGGATTTGATCCTCAAACTCGTGGTCATCAATCTCGCGAATGGCGAAATCGAATTGGAATTGTTCTGCAAAGTTCAGCCGATGCAGGTGATTTAACAGTTGTCGAAACTATTGATCATTTCAGCGGGTATTACTCAAACCCTCGCAATGTCGATGAGGTGATTCACTCCGTTGGTTTAGTGGAAAAAGAAGATGCCCTTATTCGTAATCTCTCTGGTGGTCAGCGCCGTAGATTAGATGTAGCACTTGGAATTATCGGAAACCCCGAACTACTTTTCTTGGATGAACCAACAACTGGTTTTGACCCAGAGGCTCGTCGATCTTTTTGGGCATTGATTCAATCCCTGCGCAGCGGCGGAACCACGATTTTGCTGACAACCCATTACTTAGATGAGGCCGAAGCATTGGCCGATCGAGTAGCTGTCATTAATCACGGCGTAATTATTGAAGTTTCAACCCCGGGCGAACTAGGCGGGCGGGCGACTTCGCAAGCAACGGTTGCATGGCGAGATGGCAGTGAAATTAAATCTGAACGATCTGATAACCCCACTGAATTAGTAGCCAAGCTATCTTCTCAATTCGGTGGCGAAGTCCCAGAGTTAATTGTTTCGCGGCCATCACTTGAAGATATTTATCTTGAAATGATTGGAGGCACGAATGAATCAGATTCCTAGCGCTCTGTCATTAGGGATCCGTCGCGGCGGATTAGAGATTCGACAATTTGCTCGTCAGCGCGAATCTGTTGTATTCACCTTGCTTTTTCCGGTTATTTTGCTGGCCATCTTTGGATCAGTATTTAAAAATACCATCGCACCTGGCGTAACTTTTTCACAATACTTTCTTGCCGGAATGATCGCTTCGGGCTTAGTAAATACTGGCTTCCAAGCACTTGCAATCACAATTCCATTAGAACGTGACTTTGGAGCACTAAAGCGCTTACGTGGTACGCCTATGCCAGCGTCAAGTTATTTCATTGGTAAAGCAATTCTGATTTTTGTAAGCATGGTTATTCAAATACTTTTACTTCTAGGATTCGGTATTTTGTTCTTTGGCGTTGATCTACCTACTGATATTAGTAAGTGGATTACCTTCACATGGTTAGTATTATTAGGAAGTGCTTGTTCAACGGCGCTTGGAATCGCTTTTTCAATTGTGCCTAAAAGTGGGCGCGGAGCCTCTGCTGTGGTTTCACCGATTGTAATTATTTTGCAGTTCTTCAGTGGTGTCTTCTTTGTCTTCACTCAGTTGCCTTCGTGGATGCAACAAGTTGCTGCAATATTTCCACTGAAGTGGCTAACCCAAGGTATGCGTTCTGTATTTCTGCCAGATTCTTTTGCTAGCCAAGAGGTTGCGAAGAGCTGGGAAACAGGTAGAACCGTTGCAATTCTTGTGGTGTGGTTAGTAATCGGAGTTTTCTTTAGTGTTCGCAAATTTAAGTGGGACCGTGATTAAGAAGGTTATTGCACTGATCCTGGCGCTTTCTTTCTGCATGCCAGGTGCTGGTGCTGCGTCAACTACATCGCTGGCTGCAGCGAAAAAAAAGGTCACGCCTTCTCCTTCTCCATCTCCTGTGTGGCCACCAAAGGGCTTCATTGTCAGCAAGGATGGCAATACCTTTGCGAAGATTCCAACTGCAAAAGAGTTAGTTGGCCTAGCTTCTAATGACAAGGTACTAACAAATGCGTTAGCACAGACCATAGATGGTGTTCGGGTATGTGAAAAATACGCATGTGGCGCCGTCCAGGTTGCATCTGCAATCGGCTGCACCTGGTGGGTTGTTACTGCAGACCTAAAGGGTGCTGTTTCTCTCGATGACAAGACAATTAAATTATTTGGAACCGTTCGAACAACAATGGGTCAAACAGGTGCTAAAAAGTACGCGACAATTTTAATAGTAAGCCAAGAACCCATTGAACTTATGCACTCAGTTTCAAATATCAAAGCTGTGTGCCGCCATGATATTCCGGTAGAAAAAGTACCCGGAACAACTTACACGGTTGCTCCTTAGCGATTAGCTCCTGGAACCCACAGCTGATCGCCAATTTCTTTGTTTGCATAACGCGCAAGTACGAAAAGCAGATCAGAACAGCGATTCAGGTATTTAGCAGTTAATGGGTTAACTCCGCTACCGAATGAATGAATTGCATTCCAGGTGCGACGCTCTGCACGGCGCACAACGGTACGTGCAACATGAAGATGAGCTGCAGCTGCAGTTCCTGAAGGTAAAACAAATGATCGCAATGATTCAAGATCAGCGTTGTACAAATCAATCTGTTCTTCTAGATATGTGACTTGAGATTCCAAAACACGTAACGGTTCAAAAGCTGGTGAATCAACTACTGGTGTGCATAGATCTGCACCAACATCAAACATGTCATTTTGAATGCGGACTAAAAGTGCACGAACCGCATCGGTTAACTGATCAGTTGCGAGCACAACACCAATTGTTGAATTAGCTTCATCAACTGTGGCATAGGCTTCGAGGCGAGGGTCATTCTTTGAGGTGCGACTCATGTCCCCAAGAGATGTAGTTCCGTCATCGCCAGTCTTTGTATAAATACGCGTTAAATTAACCATGTGCCTAGCCTATAAGTAGACTGCGCCCATGGCATCCCACGATCGCTTCCGTATTATTGGCGGGACGTCCCTGCGCGGAAAAGTCGTTGTAACTGGTGCCAAGAACTCCGTTTTGAAGCTGATGGCAGCCTCTTTGCTGGCTGCCGGCACAACAACAATCCGCAATGTGCCAGATATTGCTGACGTTGACATCATGGCCGATCTTTTAACCCGTCTTGGTTGCACAGTTGTTCGCGGCACAGACACTGTGACAATTACCGTCCCACAAGAGCCATTGCACCGCGCAGATTATGACCTGGTCCGGAAGATGCGTGCATCTATAAACGTGCTTGGTCCGCTTGTTGCCCGCGTTGGCCAAGCAGATGTCGCATTACCTGGCGGAGATGCAATTGGTTCTCGCGGATTAGATTTTCACATTAAAGGTCTTGAGTCCCTTGGTGCAAAAGCACACATCGAACACGGCTACGTTATTGCTGAAGCGCCAAATGGTTTAGTCGGAGCTCCCGTTGATTTAGATTTTCCAAGTGTTGGTGCAACTGAAAATATTATGACCGCTGCGGTGTTAGCAAAAGGTGTAACAACAATTGAAAACGCTGCTCGCGAACCGGACATCGTTGACCTTGGTGAATTTCTCATTTCAATGGGTGCAAAGATTGAAGGTCTTGGTTCACCATTAATCACCATCACTGGTGTTGAAGTTATGCACCCAACTGATCACACAACAATTACCGACCGCATCATCACCGGCACTTGGGCATTTGCTGCTGCAATGACACGTGGTGACATCACAATCCATGGTGCTCGACCAGAACATCTTGAACTACCACTTGAAAAATTAACCTCAGCTGGTGCAATCATTACTTCAACATCTAATGGGATTCGAGTAAAGATGGATGTGCGCCCAAAAGCAATAGATGTTGCAACACTTCCCTACCCAGGTTTCCCAACCGACTTGCTACCAATGGTTATTGCGCTCAACGCCATCGCCGACGGGCATTCATTAGTTACTGAAAACGTCTTCGAATCCCGCTTCATGTTCGTCAATGAACTCAGCCGTTTAGGCGCACAAGTCAGTGTCGACGGCCATCACGCGTCAATTACAGGCGTACCGGAACTCTCTGGAGCCCCTGTCGAAGCCCACGATATCCGCGCCGGCGCTGGCCTAATCTTGGCTGCTTTAGTAGCAGAGGGTGAAACAACTGTTGACCAAGCCTTTCACGTAGACCGTGGTTATCCGAACTTTGCTGAGCAGCTACAAAGCTTGGGCGCTAGCGTAACTCGCGAATAAGTATGCGACGCGAGGATAAAAAGATTTAATTTATAGCGGAGAAAAGTGTGTAGTTATCTTTTCATCTTTTCGTAGTTAGTAAATTAATTCTGGAATTTAGTTAACGGACTCCGTCAGAATTGACACGCGGTTGTTTGAAACTGACAAGAAACCGCCGGATATATTGAACTCTTTATCTTCACCGTTCACACCGTGAATTACAACCTGACCGTCGACAAGTACTCCAAAGAGCGGTGCGTGATCGGTGAGAACACCGATGTCACCTTCGATGGTACGAGCAGAAACTGAAGTAGCTTCACCTGACCATACGCGCTCTGTTGGAGATACGAGTTCGACTTTAAGTGTCATGTTTTTACTTAGCCAAGCTTGCTGCTAGTTCGGCTGCGTTGCGCTCAACATCTGCAAGACCACCGCACATGAAGAATGCCTGCTCTGGAATGTGATCGTACTTTCCATCTGCAAGTGCTTCGAATGCTTCGATTGTCTCTGATAGCGGAACGAATGATCCGTCGATTCCTGTAAACACCTTCGCAACGAATGTGTTCTGTGAAAGGAAGCGCTGGATACGACGCGCGCGGCCTACAAGTACGCGGTCATCTTCTGACAATTCATCGATACCGAGGATTGCAATGATGTCCTGTAGATCCTTGTAACGCTGCAAGATCTGCTTGATGCGGTTAGCAACACGGAAGTGGTGCTCTCCGATGTAGCGTGGATCCAAGATGCGTGAAGTTGAGTCAAGTGGATCCACAGCTGGGTAAATACCAAGCTCTGAAATCGGACGAGACAACACTGTTGTTGCATCTAAGTGCGCGAAAGTAGTGTGTGGCGCTGGGTCTGTAATATCGTCAGCAGGAACATAAATCGCCTGCATAGATGTAATTGAGTGACCACGTGTTGATGTGATGCGCTCTTGTAGCTGACCCATTTCATCAGCCAATGTTGGCTGGTATCCCACAGCAGAAGGCATACGGCCTAGAAGTGTTGACACCTCAGAACCTGCCTGTGTGAAACGGAAAATGTTATCGATGAACAGAAGCACGTCCTGCTTTTGGACATCGCGGAAGTACTCAGCCATTGTTAACGCTGACAATGCAACACGTAGACGCGTTCCAGGTGGTTCATCCATCTGACCGAACACTAAGGCTGTCTTATTGATAACGCCGGTTTCAGTCATTTCAAGGAACAAGTCGTTACCTTCACGAGTACGCTCACCAACACCGGCGAATACAGATA
>JBAXPH010000047.1:0-9150 GCA_037132355.1 Actinomycetes bacterium | reverse complement strand
CTTAGTCCGGGTGGCGGAATTGGCAGACGCGCTAGCTTGAGGTGTTAGTTCCCGCAAGGGATTAGGGGTTCAAGTCCCCTCTCGGACACATGAATCTTGATGAGGCCCTATCGCTGATCCGCGAAATTCCTGATTACCCAAAACCCGGAATCCGATTTCAAGACATCACTCCACTCTTGGCCAACGGTGGAGCATTCATTGCAATTACTGAAAAGTTTGCTGGATATGCCGACTCCACAACACTTGTAGCTGGTATCGAGGCACGTGGATTCATCTTTGCTTCAGCAGTTGCTAATCAACTTAAAAGTGGCTTTGTTCCAATTCGAAAAGCCGGAAAACTCCCCCACATCACGATCTCGGAAAGCTATGGTCTTGAGTACGGAGTGGACACTTTGGAAGTTCATATTGATGCGGTTCCAAAGGGCGCAAAAGTTTTGCTTATCGATGATGTTCTTGCGACCGGTGGAACTATCGGCGCTGCGATTGAATTGATGCATCGCTTGGGCGCAGAAGTAATACATGTCCTTGCACTTCTTGAGATAGATGGGTTGTCAGGACGACAAAACTTGAATGATAAGTATCCTCAGATTCCTATCACCTCTCTTGTAATCTCGTAACAGTGCGCGTTCTCCAAATTCAAGGGTTGCGCGCATTAGCCGCTCTCCTTGTAGTTGTATTCCACGCTAAATTCGCACCAGGTGGCTTTATTGGTGTGGATATTTTCTACGTCATATCTGGTTATCTAATTACAGGTTTGATTTTGAGAGAAATCGAATCAACCGGATCTCTGAATCTAACCAGTTTCTACCAACGTCGCATCAAGAGGTTATTACCAACATCAATTTTCGTACTATTTGTTACTGCCGCCGTAGGCGTTTTTGTACTACCGGATATATCTCGACAAGCCTTGGGTCGTGATCTTGTTGCAGCGGCAACTTATGTTTCAAATTATCTCTTTGCTTGGTGGCAAAATGACTACCAAAACCTCAACGCAACACCATCCCCATTCATCCATTATTGGTCTCTAGCCGTTGAAGAACAGTTCTATCTGGTGTGGCCAATTTTCGTACTTTTACTCAGTCGATTTGGCAAACGAAGTATTTTCATCGGGATTGCTACGGCCACTTCCCTATCGCTGCTTTTATCAATTGTTCAAACACAAACGTCTCCTATTTGGGCTTTCTATTCATTGCCTACTCGAGCTTGGGAACTTGGAATCGGGGCCCTCCTACTTTTTGTTCCAACCCATTTTTGGAAGTACCGATTCATCCCGTGGTTAGGCATGCTTGGGATATTTGTATCAACTGTCCGATTTGATGAACATACAAATTTTCCGGGCATAAACGCGCTTTTGCCTGTTACTTCTAGCGCGCTATTAATTGGATCAATTGCAGTTTGGCCTCGTGCGTTCAATGACTTAAGCAATAACCGCATATCGCAATGGTTAGGTAACATTTCCTACCCTATTTACCTTTGGCATTGGCCAGCGTTAGTACTACCAAGTAGTGCTCTGGGCAGATCGCTTCGCGTTTACGAACGCATGCTCTGCATTCTGCTTACTGTTGTTCTAGCTCATTTCACAAGTAAGTATCTAGAGCAACCTATTCGACACAAGAAGGTGTCCGGCAAGAAAATCTATTGGTCGCTGATCGCTGCGACTTTAATTTCACTCGTGACTGGATTGTTGATTTCCAAATCAGTGGCATCAACGATTCAGATACAAGGGACAAGCTACACATTCAATCGAATAGAGGTTTTAAGGAAACCTGATATTTATAGTGATGGTTGCCACCTTAGTTATGGGAAGAATGTGTCGAAAGAATGCGCATATGGAGATCAGAAATCTAATAAGGTAATTGTCTTGTACGGCGATTCGCACGCTGCTCAATGGTTTCCAGTAATAGCCAAGATCGCACACGAACGAGGTCTGAAGTTAATTTCATTAACGAAATCGTCCTGTCCAGCAGTGGACGTTCAAATGGCCGATAAGGGCGCCTTTAAAAATATAGACTGCCAAAAGTGGCGTTCGAATTCGATTAAGAGAATACTAAGCATTCGTCCGCTTGCAGTTATCACCAGTAGTTTTCAATATTACGAAACACCTAACGGCGTTTCAAATAGACCTCAATGGTGGAGTGATGGCCAAAATCGATTACTGGATGAACTTCGCGGATCGAGTGATCACATGATTTACATCAGTGACACTCCTCATCCACTTCGAGATATCCCTAATTGCTTGGCTTCAAAGGGAAAAATCGCTTGTGACACGACTAAGAAAACATCAGTCACAGTAATCAGAGGATTCGCAACGATTGATCCAACTCCATGGCTTTGTTCCACCGTCTGCCCGGCGTTTCAGAATGGATATGTTGTTTATCGTGATGCTTCACATATTTCAGTTGCAGCCGCGTTGGCACTGAAACCACAACTTGAAGCTTCGTTTCAGGCTAGAGGGCTTTTTTCCTAACGCTGTGGCAGGATGCGCCCTATGGCCGAGCTGATTTATTACTGCGGAACAATGGATAGTGGAAAATCCACACTCGCTTTGCAGACAGCTCATAATCATCAGAGTCGTGGCCGCTCAGGTCTAATTTTCACAAACAACGACCGCGCTGGTACCGGCGTGATCTCAAGCCGTCTTGGACTCTCAAGCCCGGCAATTGAAGTGGTTCCAGAAATGGATTTACATAAATTGGTTGTCGACCAACTGTCGATGGGCGAACGTATCGATTACATTATTTGCGATGAAGCGCAATTTTATGAAAGCGTTCAAATTGAACAGCTGGCGAGAATTGTTGATGGCCTCAGCATTGATGTGTATGCATTTGGAATTCTGGCCGACTTCAGGACAAAGTTGTTCCCGGGTTCTGCTCGTCTAGTGGAGTTAGCAGATCGTGTTAACACCCTTCAAGTAGAAGCCTTGTGTTGGTGTGGCGCTAGAGCGACTCACAACGCAAGAACTGTTGGCGGAGTAATGGTTGTTGAAGGTGAACAAGTTGTTGTTGGCGACGTTTCGACAGGTGCCGACGTTGCTTATGAAGTACTGTGCCGCAGGCATCACATGCGTCAGGTAACTGCCCGAGTCTCTGGGGCCGCTCATACATCGTCCACACCTCTACCTTTCAAGGAGTAACAATGAAATCACGCGGTTATGCGGCTCAATCAGCTGGGTCTGAACTTTCACACTTTGAATTTGATCGTCGCGATTTAGGAACACATGATGTCGCACTTGATATTTCCTACGCAGGTATCTGTCACAGCGACATTCATCAAGTAGCGGAAGAATGGGGACCCGCTCTTTTTCCCATGGTTCCAGGGCATGAAATTGCCGGAATCGTTACATCGGTTGGCGCTGGTGTTACTAAATTTGCAGTGGGAGACAAAATTGGTGTTGGCGTATTTGTAGACTCTTGCCGAACATGTTCTAGTTGTGTTAAAGGTCTACAACAATATTGCGTAGAAGGTATGACCGGTACGTACAACGGTTATGAAAGAGATGGAAAAACCGTCGCGATGGGCGGATATGCCAACAACTTCGTTATCAATCAAGATTACGCTGTGAAAATTCCTGACAATCTTCCTCTGGAAGGTGTCGCGCCTTTACTGTGCGCAGGAATTACTTTGTACTCACCAATAAAGCATTGGAATGTTGGACCCGGTATGAAAGTTGCCGTCATGGGCTTAGGCGGATTGGGCCATATGGGAGTTAAGTTTGCCGTTGCTATGGGAGCAGAAGTAACCGTTCTCTCGCACTCCCCTTCCAAAAAAGCTGATGCGATTGCCATGGGGGCCCATCACTTCGTTTCAACCAAGGAGCTAGAAAATTTAGAACCATTAGCTAAATCTTTTGATCTAATTCTCAACACTGTAAGCGCCGAATTAGAGATTGGAAATTTTCTTAATTTATTGAAACTTGATGGAACTTTGGTTGTTATTGGTCTTCCCGGAAAGCCTTACCAAGTTCATGTTGGAGCACTTTTGAACGGGCGGCGTAGTATCGCCGGTTCCATGATTGGTGGAATACCTGAGATGCAGGAAATGCTTGATTTCTGTGCAGCTAAATCGATCGTGAGTGACGTTGAAGTTATCCAAGCTTCATACATAAACGAGGCTTACAAGCGAACTATCGCGAGTGACGTCAAATATCGCTTCGTGATTGATGCTTCTACTTTCTAGCTAGTTAGATCGAATGCACCAACAACGCAAACAAAGGCGCGATAGCCAACGCTGGCAGCAGATTTCCAACAGCAACATTTTTAATGTTCAGCAACCTAAATGAGATGCAGATCAGCATGATTCCACCTACGACAGTCATGGCATCAACTTGGTAACCATCAAGAATCTGGCCCAACCCTAAACCGATTACTGTCCAGAATGCTTGATAGATTCCAACAGGAATTGCCGATACGGCTACTCCCCAACCAAGTGATGTCGCAAAAGCCATCGCTGCGAAAAAGTCGAGCGTACTTTTTAGAATCAATTGATCAATTCCTGTACCCATGCCATCACTGATGCTTCCAAGGATGGCTAGTGGGCCGATAGCAAAAAGCAAAGATGCAGCAACAAAACCTTCTACAAATGGGGATTCGCTTGATGCCTTGAACTTAATCCGAAGAGACTCACCCATCGAATCTAATCTGTCTTCAAGTTTGAGTGCCGAACCAATTAGTCCACCAATTAATAATGATCCAAGTACGATTAAAAGTGTCCAACCTTGCGGCAGAGAATCTATAAATCTTTTGGACCACAAAGGAATAAGCGCGGAACCCGCACCTAATAGGGTGACAAGTCCAAGTACATCAGTCAGTAACGTCCTAGTGCGTGAATTCATCCGGTTTCCCACTAAGACGCCCAAAGAGGCTCCAGAAATAATTGTGACGATATTTATGACTGTGCCAACACCAGGAAACATATGCCGATTATACTCATGCAATGTCGAATCCATTCTTAGAGTTCTTGCGTCCGCATAAGACAGTTCCACACACACCATGGACCGCTAAGTCTCGTTGGGATCTATCACCCTCACGCACAGGTGTTCTATTTTTCGGATTATTCATCTTTGGTTTAGGTGATTCACTATTGATTCAAAGTGATATCGGTAATGCTCCATGGTCTGTCTTAGCTCAAGGAATTTCGAATCGACTAGACATCACGATGGGCTGGGCCACTTTTGCAATTAGCTCGCTCGTACTTCTTTTATGGATTCCACTGAAACAAAAACCCGGTTTTGGTACTTTGTCGAATATTGCACTTATCGCTATAGCAATACAGGTTGGCGTCACAATATTTCCAATGCAAAGTTCCTATCTATTTGGCATTGTCTATTGCAGTATTGGAATCGCATTAGTTGGAATCGGATCGAGTTTGTATATAACCTGCGGCTTGGGACCAGGGCCACGAGATGGATTAATGACAGCGCTGCACCACAAAACCGGTATTCGAATCGGCCGCGTGCGATTGGGAATTGAAGGCACCGTTTTGGTCGCTGGGTGGCTGCTAGGGGGCACAGTAGGTCTGGGCACGCTCATGTTCGCCACATTAATCGGGCAATCAATCGCGATTTCCTTGGGAGTCGTTTCAAGAGTTACCTCAAAGTAGCCCATAGGATCTTCACATCTTCCCAGGGCTGTGCGCCCTTTTCGCACACGGGGTCGCAAACACCCCCGTTAACAAAATCAGAAAGGCTCCATCCATGCTGGATTCATATTTTAAAATCTCAGAACGTGGTTCTTCGATAGCCCAAGAGGTACGAGGTGGTCTTGTTACCTTCTTCACGATGGCTTACATCGTTGCCCTCAACCCAATCATCTTGGCCTATTCGCCTGATAAGAACGGTCAGTTCCTTTTCGGAGGCGCAGCACCAGCGCCAGCAATGGTTGCAGCTACGACTGCATTAGTTGCCGGTTTACTAACCATCTTGATGGGTTCAGTTGCTAATTATCCGCTTGCACTTGCAACTGGTTTAGGTCTGAACACATTTGTTGCGGTTGGCATCGCATCGAAGATGACATGGGCCGCGGCTATGGGCCTTGTTGTACTCGAAGGTTTGATTATCCTAGTTTTGGTTCTCACCGGATTCCGCGTAGCGGTTTTCAAGGCGGTACCAGCTCAAATCAAAATTGCGATCTCAGTTGGTATTGGTCTATTCATTGCACTTATCGGTTTAGTGGACGCAGGCTTTGTACGTCGTACCGCTAGCGGTCCAGTACCTGTTGGTCTTGGCGTAAATGGAAATCTAGTTGGCTGGCCAACAGTAGTGTTCGTTTTCGGAACTCTATTAATCATCGGATTGATGGTTCGTAAAGTTAAGGGCGCAATTCTGATTGGTGTTGTCGGTGCAACAGTCGCAGCGGTCATTATTCAGAAGCTCTACAACATTGCTCCAGGCTTCACACCTGGCAATCCCCAAAAATCGTTGATGGCGGTTGGGGATTGAATATCCCTTCTGTTCCTAAGGACATCGTTTCTGTTCCTAAGTTCAAGTTCACAGGACAATTCGATCTATTTGGTGCATTCAATTTAGATAATGTTTCCCTAATCGCAGCGATCTTGTTGCTGTTCACATTACTGCTCTCAGATTTCTTTGACACAGTTGGAACTGTGACCGCTATCGGTCATGAAGCAGGATTAGCTGACAAAGACGGTAACGTTGATAATATCCAGAAGATTCTCTTGGTTGACTCGCTCGCTGCAGCAGCAGGTGGCGCAGCAGGTATTTCTTCAAATACTAGCTACATCGAATCCGCAGCCGGTGTTGGTGAAGGTGCTCGTACAGGCCTAGCCTCAGTTGTAACAGGTATAGCATTCTTGTTAACAACATTCTTGGCACCACTGGTAGCAATCATTCCTTACGAGGCAGCAACTCCAGCTCTCATCATTGTCGGATTCCTCATGATGACTCAGATCAAGAACATTGACTGGGATGATTTGGGTATCGCTATTCCTTCATTCTTAACAATTATCTTGATGCCATTTACGTACAACATCTCAGTAGGTATTGGTGCAGGATTCATCACACACGTTGTAATCCGTTTAATCCAAGGACGTCGCAAGGAAGTTCATCCTTTGCTACTTCTAGTTTCAGGATTGTTCATGATCTACTTCTTGTCATCTCCTATAAATCATTGGATTGGCTAGAAAATAATCAGTACAAATGGCCCTCGGGAAACCGGGGGCCATTTGCTTTGCCAGCAGAAAGATTTACCAGTTGATGGGTTGTGCACCATTGCGCATCAAAATATCGTTACAGCGCGAAAAGGGTTTTGATCCAAAGAATCCGCGATAGGACGATAACGGGCTTGGGTGAACAGACTGTATTGACCATTCTGGGCGAAAATATGAGGCTAACTCCCCAGCATTTTTTCCCCACAAGATTGCCACAACATCACGATTACCCAGTTCTTCAGCTACTGCGGTTGTAATTTCTTGCCATCCAAGTTCGACGTGACTCAAAGAAGTTCCAACTACCGTTGTAAAAATTCGATTAACCAATAACACGCCTTGCTCAAACCAATCCGATAGATCGCCAGAATTACGAGAAATTCCACAATCATCGTGAAGCTCTGAAAATATATTTCGCAAAGTGGGTGGTAAGGGTGTGACGAAACTACTTACCGAAAAAGCCAAACCGTCTGCGTGCCCTTTAGTTGGATAAGGATCTTGTCCAAAGATAACTACCTTGGAAGCAGAAATTGGTGTGGATAAGGATCTGAAAATATTGCCAAATTCTGGAGCAATTTCGGTACTTTTTAACTTGTGTTCTATTTGAGCTATCGAATCTGCTAATGGCAGAAGTACATCCTTCCAATCTGAATGTAACTGATCAAATAGTTGCGCGGGCAAAAAAGCGACCAGCTTCTGGCGTAACTGTAATCGTGGTTCCAAAAACCGCCGATACATGATCCGATGTAATGACCTGATCAATGGGTCCTGAAACTGCTATTACCCCATCTTTTAGTAAGAGCGCATGGGTGGTACCGACTGGAATTTCTTCTATATGGTGCGTCACCAGAATCGTTGCGGGCGATGCTGGATCAGCAGAGAAATTTGCAAATCTACGAAGGAGATCTTCGCGACCACCAAGATCTAATCCTGCAGCGGGTTCATCTAGTAGTAGCAATTCGGGATCGGTCATCAAGGCGCGTGAAATTTGAACGCGCTTTTTCTCGCCTTCACTCAGCGTTCCATACGTGCGATCACCGAGTTCGCGAACACCAAAGGTAGTCAACAACGCCATTGCCCGAGACTCATCCCACAGATCGTATGCTTCGTTCCAGCGACCCAAAATTGCATAAGCAGCTGTCAAGACAACATCTCTTACAGTTTCTTGGTAAGGAATATCTTCGGCAATAACTGAACCACAAATTCCAATCCGTGTGCGTAATTCAAACAAATCGACCATACCCATTTGTTTATCGAGTACTCGTACAAGACCGCTTGTAGGAAACATCTTTGTAGCAAGTATCTGTAAGAGCGTTGATTTTCCTGCGCCATTAGGTCCGAGAACGACCCATCTCTCCCCTTGGGTAATCTGGAAATTAAGCGGACCCAAGATGACACGATCGCCTCTGCGAACCGAGACATCATTGAGGCTTAATACAGTGGTGCTCATAGATGCAAAAGATAGTGGTTTAACAAGGCAAGGTGGTTCAAGCCTCGCCTGCAGTCGGAGTGATTCACGATAACCTTGCCTTCTTATGACAGAAAAAAGCGCACAAATCGAGCAGTTCACAGGTCTGATCCTTGTTACGGGGGAAGATGCTCCAGGAATCGCAGCCTCAGTTTTTGAAACATTAGCTCCATTTGCGGTCCACGTAATCGATGTTGAGCAACTAGTCATCAATGATCGTCTCGTCTTAACTATTTTGATCTCGGCTAATCCAGCGCATCAAAGCGCAATTGAAGATGATTTGAATTCCTGCGCCACCACATTAGCCGTAGATATCGCAACTCTGTTCAGCAAATCAATCGTTCCGACTATGCCGCAAAATTTGGTTGTAGTAAGGATTACATCAGACAAATTACGCCCGCAAGCCTTAGCCCTTACATGTCAAGCAATTACTGCCGCTGGAGGAAACATTCAAAGTTTCACCAGAACATCTGAGGCTCCGGTATCAATAGCTGTCGCTGTTACTGGCGTTTCTATAAATG
>JBAXPH010000046.1:0-9213 GCA_037132355.1 Actinomycetes bacterium | reverse complement strand
CCAACTCCTGCAGATCCAATTGTTAAACCAGTTCCAGTTTTGATTACTCCATCTGCATCTTCACTCGAACCAATTCGTGGAGTGTCAGCACGTGTAGTTCAATCAATGGAAGCATCACTGTCAGTTCCAACTGCAACATCAGTTCGTGCAATTCCTGCGAAGTTAATGATCGATAACCGCATCGTGATTAATAATCACTTGAAGCGCGCTCGCGGTGGAAAAGTTTCCTTCACTCACATCATAGCTTTTGCAATGATCAAGGCAGTTCGTGCGATGCCAGAGATGAATGCATTCTTTGGTGAACTAGATGGAAAGCCTGCGATCGGAAAGCCAGAACATATCAACTTAGGTGTCGCAATCGATTTAGCAAAAGCTGATGGTTCTCGACAATTATTAGTTCCATCTATCAAGGGTTGCGAAGAATTAGATTTCGCGCAGTTCTGGAGCGCATATGAAGCCATCATTAAAAAGGCTCGAGGTGGTTCATTAACTGTTGAAGATTTTGCTGGCACAACAATGTCGATCACTAATCCAGGAACTATCGGAACTGTTCACTCAGTACCTCGGTTAGTACAGGGACAAGGCTTGATTCTTGGCGTCGGAGCGATGGATTATCCAGCAGAGTTCCAGGGTGCAAGTGAGCAAACCCTTATAGAGATGGCTGTTAGCAAGGTAATTACTCTTACAAGCACATACGACCACCGCATTATTCAGGGCGCACAATCTGGTGATTTCTTGCGCCGCATGCATGAATATCTGTTAGGCGCAGAAAACTTCTACGATGAAATCTTTAGTGCATTGCGTATTCCTTACGAACCAATTCGCTGGGCAACAGATTTTGCTTTCTCACGTGATGAGGAAATCAGCAAGACAGCCCGTGTTCAGCAATTAATTCAGGCCTACCGAACATTTGGTCACTTGATGGCAGATGTTGACCCTCTTGAATATGTACAGCGTTCACACCCTGACTTAGATGTTGTAACTCATGGATTAACACTGTGGGATCTTGATCGCGAATTTGCTACAGGCGGCTTTGGTGGAGAACGCTTCATGACTCTTCGCAAGATTTTGGGAATATTGCGCGATGCATATTGCCGATCAGTAGGTGTTGAATACATGTACATTCAAAACCGCGAAGAGCGCGAATGGATTCAAAACCGAGTTGAAGTTGGATATGCAAAACTTCCACGCGATGAGCAGCTACGTGTTTTGCGTAAACTCAATAGCGCCGAATCATTTGAATCTTTCTTACATACCAAGTTTGTTGGACAAAAGCGGTTCTCACTTGAAGGTGGAGAGTCTGTAATTCCACTTCTTGATGCCGTGATTTCTTCTGCTGCAGAGCAAGGACTAGATGAAGTGTGCATCGGAATGCCACACCGTGGTCGTCTCAATGTTCTAGCAAATGTTGCTGGAAAATCAGCCGGACAAATCTTCCAAGAGTTCCAAGGTCATTACGCAGAAAATCAGGTTCATGGATCTGGCGATGTGAAGTACCACTTAGGAACATCGGGAGTATTTACAACTGATGCAGGTGCGACAACGAATGTTTACCTTGCGGCAAATCCATCTCACCTAGAGGCTGTAAATCCAGTGCTAGAGGGCATTGTTCGTGCAAAGCAAGACCGCATGAATGTGAAGAATGCTTACTCTGTAATGCCAATTCTTATGCACGGAGATGCATCATTTGCAGGTCAAGGCGTAAATGCTGAAGTTCTGCAGTTGGCGGGTCTTCCTGGATACCGAACTGGCGGCACGATTCACATTGTTATTAATAACCAAGTTGGATTCACGACATCTCCACATTCTGCACGTACATCTGTGTATTCAACTGATTTTGCAAAGATTACCCAAGCTCCGGTATTCCATGTGAATGGTGATGATCCAGAAGCATGTGTTCGTGTTGCACGGTTAGCATTCGAGTATCGTCAAGAATTTAACAAGGATGTTGTCATCGACATGATTTGCTACCGTCGCCGCGGTCATAATGAAGGTGACGAGCCAAGCTTTACTCAGCCTTTGATGTACAAGATGATCGATGCAAAGCGTTCAACACGTACTTTGTATACCGAGGCTCTTGTTGGTCGTGGGGATTTAACTCCTGAAGAAGCAGAAGAGATTGCACGCGATTACCAAGCGCAACTCGAATCCATCTTTGCTGCTGTTAATAACATCGAACCAGAGCATGATGAAAACTTTAAGGCACCAGTTGCTCCAGAGCCTGAAGCAATCGTTACCTCAATTTCTGAAAACCTAGCGCGCGAAATTGCGGCAACTCAATCTGCAGTTCCTGAAGGCTTCAGTGTTCATCCTAAATTGACTCCGCAACTTGCAAAGCGGGTTGAGTCTCTTAATGACGGAACTATCGACTGGTCTACTGGCGAAATGTTGGCATTTGGTTCACTACTTAAAGAAGGTCACCCAATTCGTCTTGCCGGACAAGATGCCCGTCGTGGAACTTTCTCAAATCGTCATGCTGTAATCATTGATAAAGAAAATGGTAATGAGTGGACACCACTGCGTGCACTCATCAGCGATGACAATCACTTCTTCGTCATCGACTCATTGCTCAGCGAATATGCTGCGATGGGCTTTGAGTATGGATACAGCCTTGAGCGCGAAGAAGCGCTAGTTCTGTGGGAGGGTCAGTTTGGCGATTTTGCCAACGGCGCACAAACAATTATTGACGAATTTGTTTCCTCTGCATTGCAAAAGTGGGGCGAGCGTTCTTCTGTTGTACTCCTTCTTCCACATGGATATGAAGGACAAGGACCCGATCACTCATCTGGACGCATTGAGCGATTCCTACAGCTGTGCGCTGAGCAGAATATGACTGTTGCGCAACCAGCAAGTCCAGCAAATTACTTCCACTTACTTCGTTGGCATGCAAAGAATCCTGCGCGTCGTCCATTGATTGTCTTCACACCTAAGTCAATGCTTCGCCTAAAGGCAGCTGCATCGAAACTTAGTGATTTCACAACTGGATACTTCCAAGAAGTTATTGGCGATGATTCTGTACAAAACGCATCTCGCGTTATTTTCTGTTCAGGGAAGATTTATCACGATCTTGTTGCAGAGCGAACCAAGCTTGGCGAAACTGGAACAGCGATAGTTCGAGTTGAACTTCTGTATCCACTACCAATTGATGAGATGGTTGCCGAGGCTAACAAGCATCCAAATGCAAATTTGTTGTGGGTCCAAGATGAACCTGCAAACCAAGGCCCATGGTCACACATTGCATTGCGCACATCTGATGCACATGGTGGACATGGATTTGGAAATCGAACTTTGCGTCGAGTTTCTCGTCGTGCAACTGCATCTCCTGCAACTGGAAGTCATCACTTGCACGAGGACGAGCAAAAAGCATTATTACTCGAAGCCTTTACTCGCTAATCCTTATTTTCTGCGACTTCGTTTGATCCGAAATAGCACCACACCTACAACTTCGTGGGCTGGAATCCATCCCCACGTGCGCGAATCAGTGCTTTCTTCGCTATCGCCCTGTACCCAATAATTTCCTGCATGAAACTTTTGCACTCTTTTAATCAGAAAGATTCCTGGGCGCTCTTCCCGCTCGACAACTACAACCTTGCTAACGAGGGAGTTCCCAACTGTTTCTAAACCTGGTGCGGTGGCTAACCAGCTAACGAATAACCAGTCGCCTTCTCGGTATGTGGGAAGCATTGAGCCCCCAGCGACCTTGACTGTGCCAAATTTGCTCACGGGCGGTAGTCTCGCACCATAACCAAGCAATTTAGTGGCAATAGGGAGAAAAAATGTTTGCACCAAAGACAACTGTCTACGCACACTGCGATCTTCCATGTGGTGTTTACGATCCAGCGCAGGCAAAGATTGAAGCGCTATCTGTAAAGGCATGCATGGAAAAGTACGCAGCTAATTCAGATGCAGATTTCCGTTCACGTTCAGTGGCGATCAAAGAAGAGCGTTCACATCAGGTTAAGGAGCACCTATGGGTGCTATGGACTGATTACTTCAAGGCTCCACACTTCGAGGCATACCCACAACTGCACTCATTGTTTAATGAGGCAACAAAGCTTGCAGGTGCTGCAGGTACAAAGGGAACCCAAGATGTTGCAGTTGCAGATTCATTGATTGCAAAGATCGATGAGATTGCAGAAATCTTTTGGGCCACTAAGAAGGCCTAGTTTTTATTTGAATCCTGAACGAGATTAAGAGCAGCGGTGCGGGCGAGGAAAGATACTCGCTCCACCGTTGATCTTTTTATTAGGGCTGCTGCAATCTGGCGATCATGTTCATAGACTTCGCATTCGAAAGTTAATTCTTTTCCTTCAATTTCAATTACGCGTGATGTTCCGCGTAACTCGGCGCCAATGCTTGCTGGTGAGAGCGAAATAAATTCGACACTTATTGGGATTGTGGTCTCTTCCGGCTCTAGAAATAAGTCCAAAGACAAAATTGCAGCGTGCTCCATCAAATTAATGAGCAGTGATGGCGCAATGATTGGAAGATCACCAATTCCGATGGCAACAGATGTGTCACCGGGGCGGACAACCATCTCTGTTAATCCAACTGCACCGAGCACCTCTTCTGCGGGATTCATTCTTCATCCTTGTGAAAGCGGATTTCTTCAGTGTGTTCAATCGTTACTTCACGGTGCTCAATTTGGCCGAACTCATCAATTTCAATAGATATTTCAGTCATGCTGTATTGAGTTACAACTTCTGTGAATGTACCTGTCATTTGTCCATGAATTTGGCGATAAATAGCATCATGTAAATCTTCAGGCGCTTTTTCATCACAGCTGCGACGCAATACTTCTTGCATCAATGAATGCATCGCTTGTTCGTGCGCGAGTTCTGCTTCACAGGCAGGGCAAGAAGAAATATGGAGTTCGATCATGTTCATTTGCGGTTCTTCAATATTGCCTTCGATGAGAAGCACAAATGAATTGAGGACCTCGTTACATCCAACTACAAAATTGAAAGTCATGGTTTCGCCCCCGATTTCTTATCGGTGCTGTAGCCAAGTTCTTTCGCATACTCAGTTAACCGCTCTCGTAGCTGTTTTCTTCCCCGATGCAGACGGGACATTACGGTTCCAGTTGGAACGCCAACGATGTCAGCGATCTCTTTGTATGAAAATCCCTCAACATCTGCCAAGTACACGGCTATCCGAAACTCTTCTGGAATCTCTTGAAGGGCACGCTTGATATCGCTATCAGGTAAGTTCTCAAGTGCTTCTACTTCAGCTGATTTTCCTTGATCGCTTGTGTGCGAAGCGGCATCAGCTAACTGCCAATCCTCGATTTCACCACCGCTTAATTGTGGACGGCGTTGATCTTTGCGATACGTATTAATAAAAGTTGTCGTTAAAACACGGTATAGCCATGCTTTTAAATTTGTTCCTGGTTCAAATTGATGAAATGAAGCAAAAGCTTTCAGATATGTGTCTTGTACTAAATCTTTTGCATCGTGTGGATTCTTTGTGTACCGCAACGCTGCGCCATATAACTGGTCTGTAAATGCAAGGGCATCTCGCTCGAAGCGGACAGCACGATCCGCCGAGCTCTCTTTAACTAGATCCGTTGACATCGCCTAAAACACTATCGCTAAAACAGGGTTTCTGGCTCTCCTAAAGGCGTTTCAACGGTTAACTCTTTTCCATTATTTGCCACACTGTTTACCGCATCTGAAACAGGACGAGCAATCACGATGGATTCTGGGTGCTCAACAAACATTAAGGATTTCAATTCATTCACATCGGTATTGCGAGGGTTGAGCCAAAGATCCCAACGATCAGGTGGCATAAAAACTGGCATGCGGCTATGAATTGTTTCTAGTTCGCCTTGCGCTTCTTGCGTAATAATCGACGCCGTTTCAATTACTTCACCACTGGGCGCCGTCCAACTGCTCCAGATTCCGGCGATAGGTAACTGCAAGCCATCACGAGCAGAAATGTAGAAAGGTTGTTTGGGACGATATTGACCTAATGCCGTTGCCCATTCGTAATACCCTGTTGCCGGAATTAAACAGCGAGTAGATCTAAATGCATTTCTAAAAGTTGGCTTTTCATGAATAGATTCACTGCGAGCATTGATTGCTCTCGATTGTGATGCACGTGCTTCATGCAAATCCGTTAACCACGGGCCAATTAATCCCCATGACACAGTCGCCAATGATCGTTTGCTTGTGATGTCATTTCCAGAACGGTCATTTGCGCGAACTATATAAATCGGATTCGTCGGCGCGATATTCCAATTGAGTGGCAGTGAACTTTCTGGCGATGTACCAGTGACCTCAAACTGCTCCATTAATTCACGCATATCGGCTGTTTGCGCATAACGACCACACATAATTCAAGGGTATCGCAGGTATCGGTACGGGTTAGAATAAGGCGATGACAAACAACGCTCACTGGCCAGCGATTTTTCGCGGCCAAACACCAGTTGATATCAGCGTTGTCATTCCTGGATCAAAATCTGTAACTAACCGCGCTTTGATTTTGGCGGCCCAAGCAAAGAGTCCTTCAACATTGCGTCGCCCACTTGTCTCGCGTGATAGCGAATTAATGGTTGCCGGTTTAAAGGCATTGGGTATTGGAATTGAAGAAACCACAGCAGTTATCGATGGAAATGAAGAGCTGCAATGGATTATTACGCCAGCACCAATGCATGGGGGCGTGAAGGTAGATGTTGGAAACGCAGGGACAGTTATGCGCTTCTTACCTCCACTAGCTGCATTAGCAACTGGCGAAGTTATTTTTGATGGCGATCCGCGTTCGTATGAACGCCCACTAGGGCCAGTTATTAAGGCACTTGAAGAGCTTGGTGTCTCAATTGACCACGAAGATCGTTACAGCTTGCCCTTGAAATTGAATGGAACTGGAAAAATTGGTGGCGGAGAAATAACAATTGATGCCAGCGAATCTAGTCAGTTTTTATCAGCACTACTTCTGGTAGGGCCAAGTTTTACTAATGGAATAAGGGTTAAGCACAAAGGTGGGTCACTACCATCAATGCCGCATATTGAAATGACTGTCGATATGTTGCGTGAATTTGGTGCAGTAGTAGAAGTTGATGACAAAGCCAAAACGTGGACCGTCAAATCGGGGGATCTACATGGTCTCGATCTAGTCATCGAACCAGATCTTTCAAATGCTTCACCATTTCTTTCAATCGCAATGGTGTGTGGCGGTCAAGTGGCAATTGCAGATTGGCCGACCAAAACAACACAACCAGGCGATCAATTACGAACAATACTTTCAAACATGGGCGCACAATTCTCTTTTGGAGATAATGGATTAACAATTATTGGCACCGGTAAAATTCATGGCATTGATGTTGATCTGCATGATGTTGGTGAGCTAACACCTTCAATTGCAGCACTTGCTGCCCTTGCTGACTCACCATCGCACTTGCGTGGAATCGGACACTTGCGCAAACATGAAACTGATCGATTAGCAGCATTAACTCGCGAGATAAACGCTTTAGGTGGCCACGTTGTTGAACATGAAAGTTCATTGCATATCACCCCAGCACCATTACATGCCGGTGTTTTTCATACATATGATGACCACCGATTAGCAACGGCAGGTGCTGTGTTAGGGCTTGTAGTTAAAGGAATCGAAGTTGAAAATATTGCAACCACACGAAAGACCTTGCCAGACTTTCCTGGGCTGTGGAGCTCACTTTTACTATGAGTCCACGCGAATACGATGAATCCGATGCGCGAATTCGCCCATCACGAAGCACCCGCCCGCGAAGTAAAGATCGTCCATCACATAGTGATGCAATTTCTGCATTAGTAACAACTGTAGATCGTGGCCGTCAAACTTGTATTACCGATGATGGAACTATTGTCACAGCAATGCGTGCCCGAGAACTTGGCCCAAAGTCAGTTGTTACAGGTGACAATGTTTCCCTTGTTGGCGATGTAACTGGATCAGATGGTTCACTTGCTCGAATAGTTGCTGTTCAGGATCGTCGTAATTCACTCAGTCGCACTGTTGATGATGCAGCACAAGTAGAACGAACAATTGTTGCAAATATTGATCAGCTAGTAATTGTTGTTGCAGCTGCTAATCCAGAACCACGACGAGGATTAATTGATCGCTTCTTAGTTTCAGCATTTACTGAGGGAATCATTCCTAAAATTGTTGTGACAAAAACAGATATCAGCGAAGTTCCGCCATTTCTTGCCGAGTATTCCGAACTCGATGTTGAAATCATCCACACCGCAATCAAAAGTGATTCACGCGTTAAGGATTTAGAAAAGTTGCACCAAGTACTAGAAGGCAAAATATCTGTCCTAGTAGGACATTCTGGTGTTGGAAAATCAACACTTATTAATGCATTAGTGCCAGAAGCTGATCGAGTCACAGGTGATGTGAATGAAGCAACCGGTCGCGGTCGGCACACTTCATCGAGTGCAATTGCATTGCCACTTGTCGATAGCGATGGATGGATTATTGATACACCTGGAATTCGTGCCTTTGGGTTAAGTCATATTGATAACCAACGCATTGTCGATGCGTTCAGCGATTTATCTGAAGTTGCAGCAAACTGCCTATCTAACTGTTCGCACGCAGAAAGCTCCTGCAAATTAGATGCGTGGGCTAGTCCTGATGGGGTTCCAAATCCTCACCGGACCGCACGCCTTGCAAGCCTTCGTTCGCTGCTTGCGGTCAAGGATTCCCCCGCACCCATAATTGAGGATTAATCTCACTTTTTATCTAGTGCCAACCCGCTTATTGAGGCAGGGCTATTTACAGCAACACAATAGACTTGACGCATTATGAGCGCTGATCTGACTTCATTCGATCTACTTGATGATCTAGCACTTGCTCACGCGTTAGCAGATCTGGCAGATGCCATTTCCTTAGATCGTTACCAAGCTCAAGATTTAGTGATTACGACAAAGCCTGACAACACCCCAGTAACTGATGCTGATCGAGCCGTTGAGACAGCGATACGTGAAGCATTATCAACTCACCGCCAGTCAGATGGATTAGTAGGCGAAGAGTTTGGCAGCGATAAAGGTAGTTCTGGTCGCTATTGGGTAATTGATCCAATTGATGGAACTAAAAACTTTATGCGCGGTGTTCCAACGTGGGCAACGCTGATCGCACTTGTTCAAGTTGATGCATCTGGTGTTGAAGAAGTTGTTGTTGGAATTGCTAGTGCACCTGCACTTGCCAGACGTTGGTCTGCTGCAAAGGGCCATGGTGCATTTG
>JBAXPH010000045.1:0-9475 GCA_037132355.1 Actinomycetes bacterium | reverse complement strand
CCAGCTTTCTTAGCAATCGCCAGGGATGCAGAGTCACAATGCAAAATTACCCCAGCTTCATGCAACGCCTTTAGTGCAACTGGTCCAAACTCTGTAGCTATTCCAGAATGCAACAGCAAGGTTTCTGCAGCATTACACACACTAGGGCGCTGCACCTTTGAGTTAATGATGATCGGCACAGCCTTAACAAGATCTGCAAATTCATCGATATAAACATGACAAACGCCGGCACCTGTTTCAATTGTTGGGACAGTTGATTCATCAACGACCATACGAATTAGTGCCGCGCTTCCCCGAGGAATAACAAGATCGACTTTGCCACGAGCATTGAGCAAAGCTTTAACAGTTTCACGGTCTTCAGATGGAACTAACTGAATAACATCTGGAGAAATTGAAGTCGTTGATAACGCATCACGCATTACTCGAACCAAGATCTCATTGCTGTGAGTAGCACTAGAAGACCCACGAAGCAGGGCTGCGTTTCCTGACATCAGCAAAATTACTGCAGCATCAACAGTCACATTTGGACGAGCTTCATACACCATTCCAATTACACCGAAGGGGACTGAAATTTGTTCTAACTCGATCCCATTAGACAAAGTTGATTTTCGCAAAGTTTTGCCAAGCGGATCTTCAAGCTCACTTACTTGGCGCGCTCCCCCAGCAATACCTTTAATTCGTTCTGGAGTTAACAACAATCTGTCTAATAATGATGAATTCAAATGTGCGGCGCGTCCCGCTGCCATATCTTTTTCATTAGCGGCAAGAATTTCATTGCTGCGCGCTTCAATCGCATCGGCGATGGCATGTAGCGCTGCTTTACGTTGGGCACCAGTTGCAACAGTTAATGTGCGGCCCGCACCCCTGGCTTTGTCAGCTAATGTGTTTATCAATGTCTGCGCACTCATTTAAATCAACACCAAATCATCGCGATGAACTAATTCGCGCTCGAACTCTGCACCAAGTGAAGCGGCTAGTTCCTTTGTAGATCGTCCTAACATTTGTGGCAAATCTTCAGAATCAAATGCGACAAGCCCGCGCGCAATCACTTTGCGATCTGGTCCAACTAGTTCAACGGCATCACCTGCAATGAATTCGCCTTCAACGGCTGTAACTCCTGCTGGTAACAAGGAAACTCCACGTTCCAAAATTGCAGTCACTGCTCCAGCATCAAGGATTAACTTTCCTTGTGGTGTTGTTGCATGCGCCAGCCACAAAAGTCGCGAAGTTGTCTTGCTAGCTTGTGCATGAAAATGAGTTCCGTGTTCTGCGCCTGACAAAGACTTGTCTGCATCAGCTAAAGATGTAAGCAACATTGGTATTCCTGCAGAGGTTGCAATCCGTGCTGCCTCGACCTTAGTAACCATTCCCCCGCTACCAACACCAGCAGTTCCTGCGCCACCAAGAACCACGTTTTCAATATCTGCGATATTTTTCACTTCATGAATTCTTTGCGCTCCTGATTGTGATGGAGGTGCGTCATACAGCGCATCGATATCAGAAACCAATACCAATAGATCTGCCCCAATTAGTAAGGCAACTAATGCAGCAAGGCGATCATTGTCACCAAAGCGAATTTCACCTGTACCGACTGAATCGTTTTCGTTGATGATTGGCACAACGCCTAATTGCAATAAGCGAAATAAGGTGCGCTGTGCATTTTGGTAATGCGAGCGGCGCACGACATCTTCTGTTGTAAGTAGCACCTGTGATGCCGTAATTGAATGACGAGCAAAACTTTGCGTATACCGAGCAACTAACAAGCCCTGACCGACAGATGCAGCAGCTTGTTGCGTTGCAAGATCCTTTGGACGTGTTGTTAATCCAAGCGGAGCTAAGCCAGCAGCGATTGCACCAGAAGAAACAACTACGACTTCGGCCCCTCGTGCTTTGCAGGTGGCGACTACATCAACGAGTTTGTTGACGGCATCTGCATCAAGTGCAGAACCGGCTTTACCGGTTAGAGAGGATGACCCAATCTTGATGACGATGCGCTGTGCAGAGGTGATCTGCTCTCGGCTCACTTGTCATCTCCATCCTCTTGATTTCCTTTTGGAACACTAACTTCATTGATTGGTGCTGAAAGTTTAGGTGTATGTGGGTCAACTACGTTGTATTCCCACTGCTTGGCGATTTCATCTTCGCTCAAAACATCTTCAATCCGCTCAGGCATATTCCATGTTGACTCAAGTCGTGAGTCCTCACCACGTCGATGCAAGTGGCCAGCTAATTGCTCTGCGCCGGCTTCGATAGTTGGCTCCCAATCAAAAATAACTTCTGTATCTCCATCGCCGATACGCACTTCACTACCTGCAACGGCGCCCTTCTTGAACAACTCTTTTTCAACTCCAAGTTGTGCGAGTCGATCAGCTAAGTAACCAATTGCTTCGGCGTTCTTAAAGTTAGTCTGACGAACCCAGCGTTCTACTTTTTTACCTCGGATTGTGAAGGTGCCATCTGCATTGGCGTTAACCAGGAATCCAGAATCATCAACTGCTACAGGACGTAAAATAATTCGCGTACGCTCTTCAACACCAGCATCTGCTCGATTTTTTGCAACTAATCGACCCATTGCATAGATCAAATCTTGCAAGCCTGCACGAGATGCGGCAGAGACTGGATACACGTCATAACCCTTATCGCGTAACTCTTGTTCGACCATATCTGACATTGCTTGCCCGTCAGGTAAATCAATTTTGTTAAGAGCGACAATGCGAACTCGATCTTCAAGTCCACCGTATAGTGCAAGTTCATTTTCAATTGCTTCAAGATCTGCAACTGGGTTGCGATCTGTTTCTAAAGTTCCGCAATCTAGTACGTGAACTAAAGCCACACATCGTTCAACGTGGCGCAGGAATTCAAGGCCTAAGCCTTTTCCTTGCGATGCTCCCGGGATAAGTCCTGGAACATCTGCGACAGTAAACCGTGTTTCACCGGCTTGAACAACGCCAAGGTTGGGTACCAAGGTAGTAAATGGATAATCAGCAATCTTTGGGCGTGCGGCAGAAACCGCTGCAATCAATGATGATTTCCCTGCACTTGGGAATCCAACCAATGCAATATCCGCAACGCTTTTGAGCTCTAAAGTTAATGTGCGTTCTTCACCTGGTTCACCAAGTAATGCAAAACCTGGTGCACGACGTTTTGATGAAGAAAGCGCCATGTTACCTAGTCCACCAAAGCCACCTTGTGCTGCAATGAATGTAGTTCCATTGCCAATCAAATCTGCAATTTGTTCGCCGTTGTTATCGTAGATAACTGTTCCGTTCGGAACTCCAAGGATTAAATCTTCACCTTGATGTCCATCTTTACGATCACCATAACCTTGATGTCCTGAGGTTGCTTTGCGGTGTGGTGAATGATGAAAATCAAGCAAAGTTGTAACGCTTGGATCAACAATTAAAATTACATCTCCGCCGCGACCACCATTGCCACCATCTGGTCCGCCCAATGGTTTGAACTTTTCACGCTTTACCGAAACACAACCATCGCCACCTTTTCCTGCAATGGCATAGAGAGTTACGCGATCAACGAATGTTGTCACTTATTAACTCCCTTCAGAAATAAAAAAAGCGAGCCGCATGATTACGGCTCGCTCTTTTACAAGAAACCTAAAATTAAGCTACCGGAGCCACATTCACAACGCGACGACCGCGAGCGCGACCGAATTCAACAACACCTGCAGCTAGTGCAAACAAAGTGTCATCCTTACCGCGACCTACGTTCTTGCCTGGGTGAAAATGTGTACCGCGCTGGCGAACTAGAATTTCGCCTGCATTAACTTCTTGTCCGCCGAAACGCTTGATGCCAAGGTACTGTGGATTGGAATCGCGACCGTTTCGTGTCGAGGAGACACCCTTCTTACTTGCCATTTACTTCGTCTCCCTTACTTCGCGCCGTTGATGGCGGTAATTTTTACACGAGTCAGTTGCGCACGGAATCCCTGGCGACGACGGTGACCTGTCTTGTTCTTGTAACGCAAAATATCAATCTTTGGTCCCTTGAGCTCTTCAAGAACTTCGCCAGTGACCTTAACGCCAGACAAAACCTTTGGGTCTGTTGTAACAGCAGCACCATCTACTACGAGCACAGCAGGGAATGAAACAGTTGCACCAGCAGCAGCGTCGATACGATCAACGATTACTGTGTCGCCAACTGCGACCTTCTCCTGGCGTCCGCCAGCTTTAACGATTGCGTACACGTGTTACTCCAGTTCAGTTTCTAAGCCTTGGCCTAAATGAGGCTCGTGGGCAGAGGGTAAGCGTACGCAAGCGTGTGCTTAGCGGTCAAATTACGATTGAACGATCCTAGTCACAGCCTTTTCTAGGGCGTAAATCGGGTCACTGGCTGCACCTTTTACTTCAGCATCTGCCTGGGCAATTGCGCCTACAGCATCGGCGATTTGGGCTGGGCTCCAGCGACCCAGCTGCCTTCTGGCCTTATCAATCTGCCAAGGAGCCATTCCCAACTGCCCTGCTAATTCAAATGATTTTTGATTGCGATTAGCACCAGAAACCTTTGCCAATGAACGAAGTGATGATGCAATGGCGCTGGTAATCATTACAGGATCTGTTCCTGTTTCAAGAGCACTTCGCAGTGAAACAAGTGCTGCTGACAAATTTCCATCCAATGTGGCATCAGCAACATCAAAGCCTGTCGTTTCGATTCGGCCTTGGTGATAGGTATCAACCATTGCTTCATCAATTAATCCCGATGGTGCATCAGCTGCAATTTGTCCCACTGCACCTTGTAATTCACGGAGATCATTTCCGAGCGCACCAACAAGTGCTGCAATTGCACCGGCAGAAGCCTTGCGTCCTAAATCTAGAAACAAAGACTTAACAAAATCCTCTTTTTCAGCTTCCTTCTTTAAAGGATCACACGCAATGATTTCTGGCTGTGCTTTTTTGATCGCATCTAGCAGCGCCTTACCTTTAACTCCACCTTTGTGAAGGAAAATTACTGTCGTCGTTGGATCAGGTTGCCCGATATAGCGAGTGATTTCATCGCGATTGTCTTCAGGCAAATCTTGAAGGTCGCGGATGATTAACGCCCGGCGTTCAGAAAATAGCGAAGGTGCAAGCGCATCTGCAATATCACCAACAATGGTGTCAGCTGCAAACAAGGTAGTGATTTCAGCGTTCTCATCTTTTAGCTGGGCATTTAATTTTGTTAATGCACGATCAGCTAAAGCAGACTCAGAGCCAAGGATCAAATACAACGCATTCATTGCACTCCCCCTAGCTCCAATAGAACAGCCTAATTGTTCCTTTACTTTTTCGAACTCGTAGATGATGCTCTTTAGCCGTTATGGCGACCGCACCATCTAAATCTGTTCGAACTACCTGTGTACCGAGTCTAGTCAATGAGGCAATTGTTTCTGGCGCTGGGTGGCCATAAGAATTCTTAGCCCCAACGCTTATTACCGCTATTTGGGCTGACAATGCCCTCATCAACTCCTGGTCCTGATACTTGGAACCATGGTGGCAGACCTTATATATGTCCACTTTGCGAACTGATCCCAAAATTTCATGTTGCGCGGGAGGTTCAAGATCTCCAGCCGTAAAAATGCTCCAATCAGTAGTGGTCACAAGCATCGCAATACTCGAATTATTTATTTGTGAACCCTCACCCGGCATTGCGGCAAAGTTTTTTATCGTATTTTCAGGCCACAGAACTTCAAATTGGATACCCGCTATTTGTGACACTAAACCTTTTTGAACTGTGACGACCTTGCTATTGCGTAACAAGAATAAAGAATGCGTGCTTTCTAGTAGTGGTTCAAGATTGTTGCTGATCCAAACCTGATTAACTGCTCTAGATTGCAAAAGTCCAGATAATCCACCGACGTGGTCAGCGTGAAAATGAGACAAAATCAATAGCGGAACTTTAGTAATGCCCAAATTTCGCAAACATTTGTTTTCCGCAACTGGGTCAGGTCCCACATCAATGACTATCCCCTGCCCATGATGCAAATTAATTACCATGGAATCGCCTTGACCGATATCGCAGTTTGCGATTTGCCAATCCCCTGCTGGCCAACGTTGTAACCAGGTTAAGGAAAGAATAATGACTACAAGTACAGCTGTACTTCGCCGCCAACTCTTCTTAAATAACCACAAGAATCCGACTAATACTGCAACGATCATAAATCCAATCGATCCATTGTGAATTGTTAGTACTGGAAACCCTGAACTCCAATGCGCAATCGCAGCAATTGCTCCTGCTGGAAATCTGATCAAATACACCAAAATTGATGTGATTTGCGAGGCAACAGGAGAAACCAACGCTCCTATGAATCCCACGATAGTTATTGGTGCAACAAATGGTGCTGCAAGTAGATTGGCAAGAATGCTCATAGGCGATAAGTAGCCTGATAGAGCAACCAAAATAGGAGAGCAAAAAACTATTGCTGCAATCGGTGGGGCCAATGCACCAGCCAACTTCTTATGAGTTGGCAGATGGTCTTCGATCACGGGGGCGAATAAAAGTAACCCTGCAGTAGCCAATACCGATAATGCAAAACCCGCATCGCGGGCTTGCCAAGGATCTCCTAAGACAACGGCTGCAATTGCAAAGCCCAGCGCAGGTAGAGAATCAGTTTTACGTTTAGTTGCTTGAGCCGATAAAAGTACTGCAGCCATCGCTGCTGCTCTCAATACAGATGGTGAAGGCCTAACCAGAGCAATGAAACAAGTTAGCGCGATCGCAGTTGCGATAATTCGATAATTGTTGCGCTTAATCAGAAACTGCATACACCACAACACAAAGCTTGAAACGATTGCAAAGTTTGCACCACTTACCGCAACCAAGTGTGTGAGCCCAGATCTTTTCATCTGATCCTTAAACTGAGCCGATTGCTTTGAAGTATCGCCTAGCACCATTCCCGGAATCAGAGCCCCAGCGTCACCATCGCCTGAATGTGTACGCAATCCTGTTCTAATCGCACCAAGTGCTGACGCCCATCGTGAAGGAGCTGTTAAAACTGTGAACTCTTTATTGACGAGCAGCATGGCAGCAACTCGCGATTCATTACTTTGCATTACCCGCGCGCTGGCACTGACAGTTTGACCTGGTAGAAAATCAACATTGTGTTGGGACATGATTCGAACGGGTACCCTCAACGCAAACTTTTCTTTATCTATTTCGAAACTCAGTAACCGTGCGGTAAATGAATATTTTCCAGTACTAGTTCGGCTGGGATCTGTCGTGACCTGGGCCGTAAAGGTGATCTGTGAATCAAAGTGTTGAGCGATTGAAGAGTGTTCTAGAGAAGCCTGCCGGATAGACATTGCCGTAGCTCCAATAAGAATTGCTACCGCAAAAACTAAAAATCGCCCTTTCTTAAATCCGAATGGAATAAGAATCAAAGAAGCTAGGCAGATGCGCCACGGTGAAACTGCGCTCTGGAGCAAAGCACCACACCACAGGGCAGCACCGAGGGCTACCGCCCTGTAATCAACTAGATCCTGACTTTTGCTTTGATCTGCGCGAATTTTGCCGCACCAATTCCACTGACTTTTTGAAGATCATCGATGCTAAGAAATGAACCATTAATTTTTCGATAATCAACTATGCGTTGAGCAATAACAGGGCCAATGCCATCTAGTGCATCTAATTGGTGCGCCGTTGCCCTATTGATGTTTATTGGCCCGGCATGGACTGCTTTGGAAACACGGGCTCCGGAGCTATTTATAATTGTGGAGTCCACATAAATTTGCTCACCATCATTTAAAACGCGAGCTAAATTAATTGTGCTTAAATCCGCACCAGGAGCGCTATCTCCTGCCGCCTTAATCGCATCAATTACTCGGGACTTGCCAGTTAATGTATAAACACCTGGCTTGTTAACCGCCCCAGTGACATCTACAAATATTTCTGGCTCTGCAATGGTAATCGGAACAATTTGAGAGGCTTGACTTGGTTCTGAATTTCCACGAGTCACAATAAATACGGATACAACCAATAATAAAACCCCGAGGATTAATAGGCCTCTTTTTTGATGTTGAGAATAGTGAAGATCAAACCACCAGTTAGTTAAAGAATCGTAGGCATTTCGTAACTGTTCCATTGCCGCATTGTCGAATGCAGGGCTAGGCCCCTGAGTAGGTTGGAATTAATTGTTGATAACGATATTTACAAGCTTTGGAGCGCGCGTAATGACCTTATTAATGCTTGCACCAGCCAATGCTTCAACCACACTCGGCAAGGCAAGTGCTGCCGCTTCTAGGTCAGCATCAGAAATTGTTGGAGAAATTTCAAGACGATCTTTAATCTTTCCATTAATTTGAATAACCGCTGTCACGGCATCAGCAACTAGTAACTTTTGATCAATTGCAGGCCAGCCAGCAAGTGCAACACATGGCTTATGCCCAAGTCGCTCCCACATTTCTTCGGCGGTAAATGGTGCAACTAACGACAACATAATTGCAACTGCTTCTACCGCTTCTCGAACCGCGGGATCTGCGGCTCCACAACCTGAATCAATTGCCTTGCGTGTGGCATTTACAAGTTCCATGACACGAGCAACTGCAACGTTGAATCGGAAGGATTCAACTGCAAAAGATGCATCATGAAGAGCTTTGTGAGTTGCCTTGCGCAATCCAAGATCGCCTGTACTGAAGTCAACACCAGGGGCACTTGTTACATCACCAGATAATCTCCACGCACGGGTTAAGAACTTGACTGAACCAGATGGTGAAACATCAGACCAATCAACATCATCTTCTGGTGGACCAGCAAAAACCATCGATAAGCGAATTGCATCTACGCCATGATTTTCAAGTTCATCTGAAAGTCGAACTAAATTGCCACGGCTCTTAGACATTGCAGATCCGTCCATGACAACCATTCCTTGGTTGAGCAAACGTGTGAACGGTTCATTGAAATCAACCATTCCCATATCGTTTAATACCTTGGTAAAGAAGCGGCTATATAAAAGGTGCAAGATCGCATGTGTTACTCCGCCTACGTATTGATCAACCGGCAGCCACGTATCGATGCTCTTTTTAGAAAATGGTTCTGTTGCGTTAGTTGGGTCTGCATAACGTAAGTAATACCACGATGAGTCAACGAATGTATCCATCGTGTCTGTATCGCGCTTTGCATCGGCAGAACACTTAGGGCACTTAACGTTTACCCAATCAGTTGCAGCACCCAGTGGTGATGTTCCCTTTGGCTTTAAATCTAAACCTTCAGCATTAGGCAGTGTTAATGGAAGCTGATCTGCTGGTACTGGTACTTCTCCGCATGATGGACAGTGAATGATTGGAATTGGTGTACCCCAGTAACGCTGGCGTGAGACTAGCCAATCGCGCAAACGATAATTTCGTGCCGCAGCACCCTTGCCATCTGCTTCTAACTTCTTATTGATGGCAGCGATTGCTTCGGCTTTATTTAAACCGTTCAAAATATCTGAGTTAACAAGTTTTCCATCTCCACCAGTTGCAACACCTGTTGCGTTGGGATCCTCTTC
>JBAXPH010000044.1:0-9913 GCA_037132355.1 Actinomycetes bacterium | reverse complement strand
CGATCTTCTCATCTGCCCAGCCTGGTACTAGTAGTTCGCTGAAGAGAACGCTCATGTTCTCACCTCTTTCTTTCTGTTAGATCTTGCTTCGGTCTCTTGTGGTTGTCGTTGGTTTTCTGGAGTGAAGTTTGTTTGAGGAAAACAAAAAGGGCTCCGAATCCTTGTGGATTCGAGGCCCTTGGCTTTTAGTTCTAAATCGAGTTATTCGATTGAACCACCATTGGCCTCGTATCCGGCATAAAAAGCTGCGTAAAACGCTGGCTTTGTCGCATGCCAAGTAGAAGGCTTATTGGTTGTATGAGCAGAAGGAATCACAGCAGAACGCAATGCGTTTGCTGATACGAATGATGCGTTAGACATATTCGTTCCTTCCGTCATTTTCAACTTCGCCATGAAGTTGAAGTCATAAGGATAAACCATGGGTTGAGGTACTGGCAAGGCAATTAATTCCCCGCATAAATGAGCGTACATAGAGTCTTTTTGAAGGGATAGAGCTAGTTGGTCAGGCCCGCTTCAGCCAAGAATCGTGAGGCTTTTCCGCGGTAGCTAAGGCGTAAATCAGATTTTGCGCGGGTGATGCCAACATAAAACAAGCGACGTTCTTCATCAATTGATGCTTGGTCACCTGTGGTGCTGTTGTTTTCAAGCGGCAAGATTCCATCGCTCACACCAATTAAAAATACGCGTTCCCATTCAAGACCCTTTGCTGCGTGCAGTGTTGCAAGTGTTGTCACAGGCATTGTTGGTGGATTGTTTTGCTGAACGCGATCTTCAACTTCGCGCAGGTATGTGCGCAAATTCTTTGGTGAAAATCCAGTATCGCTGTCTAATTCGCGAGCTAGGTGTAGAAGTGCTGCGATTCCATCGATGGCTCCCCCAGTTAAAAACGGTTGGGCAAGGGTGCGAAGTTCATCCAGCCACGAAACACCTTCAGTTGGAATAACAGATGCGGTACGAACCTGCTTTAAGAAATCGCGAACCTCTTTACGTTCAAAGAAACGTTCAGTGTTTCGAACTTGGTATGGCAAGTTCGCCGCATTCATGGCTCGCTCTAGACCATTTAATTGGTTATTGGTGCGAGCAAGAACTGCAACATCTTGTGCAGCAGTGCCTTCCGATATCAACTGTGTAATGTCACGAACGATTCCAGCGATTTCTGCAGACTCATCGTTATAGGCCGTAATTGTTGGTTTGCTACCGTGATCATTGATTGCGACTAACTCATTGCCCATGGCA
Source organism: Actinomycetes bacterium (assembly GCA_037132355.1). GTDB lineage: Bacteria > Actinomycetota > Actinomycetes > Nanopelagicales > Nanopelagicaceae > Planktophila. Next base: position 8,677 of record JBAXPH010000044.1, on the reverse strand, counting down.
CCTTTGCGCAGGATGCTGTTAGCGGTGAAGATGATTTCAGGGGTTGAGCGATAACCAGTTGTTAACCGGACAACTTCAGCCTCTGGAAAACGCTGGGTAAATGAATTGAGAAACACTGGAGTTGCACCAGCAAAGGAGTAAATAGTTTGTGCAGGATCACCAACAACACATAGCTCTTGGCGGGAACCAAGCCAGGCGTTGATTAAACGCTGCTGCAGCGGAGAAATGTCCTGATACTCATCAACTGTGAAGAAACGGTATTGATCTTGCACACGTTCGCGAACTTCTCGTTCTTCTTCGATCATCGCTGTTGTAAGAAGTAGAACATCTTCAAAATCAATTGCACGTTCTTGGTGTTTCACGCTTTCATAGGCGGTATAGACCTTGGCCAATTGTTCGGGATTAATACGAGGCTTAACTGTGCGCTTAAGTGATTCGCTCAAATAATCTGAAGGTGAAATTTGTGAAACCTTGGCCCATTCAATCTCTGTTGCAATATCGCGTAATAGATCGCGAGATGTGATCGATAGCTCCCCCTGTAATTGAGCACGCTTGATCGCTTCTGTAAGAAACCCGCTCTTGGTTGTGAGCAAATCAGGTGTGCGGCCGCCAAAAACCTGAGGCCAAAAGAAGGTCAATTGCTTGAGTGCAGCTGCGTGGATGGTTCGAGCTGCAACAGCTGGAACTCCCAGTGAGCGAAGACGGGTGCGCATTTCACCAGCAGCGCGAGCAGTAAATGTAAGTGCCAAGACTTTGTGGGGATCCATAGTGCCAATGGCTGCGGCATATGCGATGCGATGTGTGATTGCGCGGGTTTTACCTGTTCCGGCCCCTGCAATTACGCACACAGGTCCACGCGTAGCAAGTGCGACTGCGCGTTGTTCATTATCTAGCGCTTCAAGAATCTCTTCTGCGCGCAGATTTCCTACGGCCTCCACGATTCACCACCACGTAACTGATCACGGGTATATCCATCAACACGTGTGTACCAAGTTTCGATCATGCGACGGGCAACAGAGATTTTTGGCGGTAACAAAACATCTTGTGCCGCCACGGCTTTTTTCATATCTTCACGTGAAAACCAACGTACTTCAGTAATTTCAGTGCCATCTGGGCGAGCCTCTTCTGGGCGATGTGTGATTGCTTCAAATGCAATCATGATCGATGCCGGAAATGGCCACGGCTGTGAGGTTAAGTATTTAATTTCTGATGCATACACACCTGCTTCTTCAAATACTTCGCGCGAAACACATTCTTCAAATGATTCACCAGTTTCAACAAATCCTGCAAAAGTTGAAAATCGCTTATCTGGCCAGATTGGTTGGTGACCCAAAAGGATTCGATCATCTTTATCTTTTACTAAAACAATGACAGCTGGGTCAGTGCGTGGGTGATGCTGCGTTGCATCATCAGGACAGACGCGAACACTGCCCCCAAGATCGCTAACAGTCTTTGCTCCGCAACGTGCGCAATGCGTGTGGGTCACATGCCAGTTAGCTAATCCAACTGCGTGCATTCCCAGTGCAAGTTCGTCAGCATCAAGATTTCCACCAACTTCACGCAAAGTTTTAAATCCTTCATATTTTCGTAATTCAAACTCTTCAGTTCCATCATCTTCTGGTGGATTGATCCATGTGGTGTTCCAGGCAAAGTAGGCCTGATTGTCATCACGGCCCATTCCTAAGAAAAAGCGATCGCCTTCAACAAATATTTCTTGCGCAGATTTCACAGCAGCGGCATCCATAAAGGTCAAAGAATCATCAGCGGCACTTAAGCGGGCGTCTACTAACTGAATAATCTGTGCCGTCTTCCAGAGTTCGGCCAACTTTGTGGGATTAGTGCGCAGCTCGCTTTCGCGATTAATGGGCGACAGCGAAGCTGTTTCAGAATCAGGGTTGCGCGCGCTCATAGGGGTGAACGCTACTAGCCTTGGGCGGTGCGCGTAACCTCATGGAATTTGCTGCATGGGTTGGCCATTCCGCCTGATCCAGCAGTTGATGCCGCTGCCCTTTTAGAGGCTGAAATACTGAATTTGCAGAGTGATGTCATTGGCGTCCAAGAAGTTGATTATTTTCTAGAACGATCTGGAAATCACAACCAAGTTGGAAATATTGCAACGATTATGGGGGCTGCTGACTGGGCTTTTGCGCCATCTTTGTTTGGAAATCCAGATGAAAAATGGCGTAAACCAGAAAGTACAGATTTAAAAATAGTTACAAACAAAAGTGACGAGGGCGAAGTGGGTTATGGAATCGGAATAGTTTCGCAATTACCTGTTAAATCCTGGCATCGCTTAGATTTAAAGGGAGCTCCATTTGGCGTGTTTATGATGTTTCCGGTTAATGGAAAGTTAAAACGTTTCTATGTACGGGATCATCCACGAAGCGCACTTGCTGCACATCTAGAAAATGGTTGGTTGATTATTAATACCCATCTTTCTTTTGTACCTTTTTTCAACTACAGACAATTAGTTCACATTAAACGCTGGTCGCAAACTTTAGGTGTTGACCCGCACAAGATTCTTTTCATGGGAGACATGAATATCCCAATCAAAAAAGTTGTAGCCGGGCTGAAGTGGAACTCGTTAGCCACTGGCAAAACTTTCCCTAGCTGGCTACCCAAAGTTGAAATTGATTACATGTTGTCACCAACTCTTACCGCTAGCGATGTTAAGCAGATTACCTATTCACACAAAGGAATGAGTGATCATCTACCTTTGCAGATAGAGATTCCTACAAAATAATTAGCGTTTAGAAATATTTACTGCTGGATTGAGTCAACGGATGAAATCAAAGAAATTAGCGCTGCCTCATCCAAGAGATCTGCTGGCTGATCAGTAACACCAGTTGGCACATAATGAAAAGCTGCCGAGACCTTTGAAATTTCACATCCTGATAACTTCGCCCATGCCAAGCGATACATCGCAAGCTGTACCTGCGCAGATTTACCTAACTGCTTAGACCCAGTCTTCCAATCAACCACCTGGAAACCATCTCCGTCGCTATAAACGGCATCAATTCGACCACGGATTAGCACCCCTGCAACGGTTGTTTCAAAAGGTACTTCAACTCGGACTGGTGTGCGATTGGCAAAAGTGCTCTTAAGCCAGGTGGCCTTTAGATCTTCCAGCTTTGAATCATTGTCTAGTGGATCTAGATAATCCAAGTACTCATCACCAAACAAGGTTGCTGCATCTGTGAATTGGCGTTCAACCCACAAGTGAAAAGCTGTTCCGCGACGAGAATATGGATCTTGTCCTCGTGGCATTGGACGGCGAATGTTCAGTGCAAGCTCTTGTGGGTTCTCATGCAAAGCAACCAATGTGGATGTTGAAAGGCGGGTTGGTAGTGCAACTTCAACATTTTCTGAGGCGCGATTACGTTGCTCGGTAATCAAACTGTGAGCATCCATAATCCATGAATTCACTTCGCTATCTTGTGAATCAATGAGTGGATGCACATCGGATGCATTAACTAATTCAATTGCCGCGTCAAATTGTGCACGCTTATCGCCTAGATAATCTCGCGGCCAAACTGCGGTCAACGGATTTTCAAGTGTTGGATTTTCTGCACCATCTTCAGGGGCTGCAACATCACTAATTAATCGTCCACCATTCGCACTTGCAGTGCCCGCAATTATTGTGAAGATATTTGATGGAGATACAGAGTTTGCACCATCTCGCCACCATGACGTTGTACAGATCAAGTGTGTGCGAGCACGAGTCACGGCAACATATGCAAGACGCATTTCTTCACGCATCTTGATGTGATCAACACATTGACGGGCAAACTCTTTAATCGCCTTTGCAGCTTCACTGTTTTTGGTAATTCCATCTAATGTGAAATGTGGAAGCTCATGAGCATCACCGCGCAAAGCAAATGGCACGTGCTTTTCATTTTTCAGCCAGTTATCTGGGTCAGAGCGATTAACTCCAGGGAATGTGCCTTCCGATAATCCCGGCACAGCAACCACATCCCATTCGGCACCTTTTGCCATGTGAACTGTAAGGATTTGAACCACATCTGTGCGGACTTCAGGGGCGCCAACTTTGAGCCCGCCTTCTTCATCGGAGGCGACATCTAGCCAATCTAGGAATGCTGAAACAGAACCACCGGTGCGTTCAAACTTTGCTGCCTCATCTAGAAAACGATCAAGGTGTCTGCGACCTGTCTGTGTTCCTTCGCGCACAGTAATTTCTGATTCAAGTGTTAAGTAGTTTTCAATTTCAGTTACTAAATCTGTGATCTGTCCCCCTGCACGAGATCTCAAACGTCGTAGATCTTGTGCAAATGAAACTAGTCGTTGATATCCGAGATCGCTAAAGCCGCTCTTCTTAGCCGTTGTGATTTCATCCAGCGCATCGATAATTGATCCCGCAAATTGATCATCTGCTTCTAATTGATCAGGGTTGCCAGCTGCAATTTTTTTGATAAAGCTCTTTGAGTCTGCGTGCATCGCCTTTGCTCGTTCGCGGCTAAATCCACCAAGTGCTGCAATATCTCGAGGTCCTAAGTTAATACGCGGTCCAGTTAAGTGACGCATTAACGATGATCCAGCATCAGGATCGGTAATGATCTTCATCAAGGTTACAACATCTGCGACCTCTGGAATATGAATAAGCCCACCAATGCCGATTACCTCAACAGGCAGACCCTGTTCGCGTAAAGCATTTTCAATGGAAGGAATCTGACTGCGCTTTCGCACCAACACAGCAAAAGACTTACCAGCTTCTGGATTCCACAACGCCTTGAAATATTCGGCAATAGCTTGTGATTCTGTTTCAACGGTTTCATATATTCCATTGGCCAGTTCACCGACACCGGCACCGTTTCGTGCTTCAAGTTCAACAACTTGCTGACCACCATCTGCTTTGATTTGTGCGCTAATTGCATTGGCCGCAGCCAAGATGATTGCATCATTTCGAAATGTTGTTGGTAGCGAGAACTGTTCAGTTCCTGTTTGTCCTTGCGCCTTTGGAAAGTACTTATGGAAAGAGGCCATCGTGCCGGCAGAAGCTCCGCGCCATGTGTAAATAGCCTGCGATGGGTCTCCCACAGCCATAACTGGGTGGCCTGCCCCATACAGTGAAGAGAGCATTCGCACCTGAGATTGAGAAGTATCTTGGTACTCATCCAGTAAAACAACGGTGTATTTGCCGCGCTCTAAGGTGCCAACATCTTCAAAGTTTTGTGCGATGTCAGCAGCTAGCGACATCTGATCATCAAATGAAAGCTCACCGGATGCCTTGCGACGTTCCATAAATGCTTCAACCATTGGCAATAGTGAGTTGCGCTGGCGCATCGCACGAGCCACTGCCCTCGTATCTTCATTTGTGCTGCCACCTAACAACTGCAACTTTTCTAGCATCTCATTGCCAATTGCTTCAATATCTGAAGCCTTAACTTGATGCTCTAACATAAATTTAGATAAACCAAGCAAATCTTTAATTACGGTGCTGACCGCACTGTAATTACGATATGAATCATCTGACCAGTTGCGCACAACATCAGATGCGATCTGCCAAATTGCTGCCTCACCTAGTGGATCTGCATCAGCATCTATTCCGTAGCGGATTGCATGTTCGCTCAGTAGCTTGCCCGCATAAGAATGGTAGGTAGTAACGGCGGTGCTAGTTGAAGTGATGTGTCTGAACTCTGGAAGTTGTGAGAGTTGACGCAAGCGCTTACGAATTCGAACAGATAGCTCTCCAGCAGCTTTTCGGGTGAAAGTAAGGCCCAAGATTTGATCAGGTGTTGCAAAACCGTTGGCAACTAAATACAAAACCCGATTAGACATTGTCTCTGTCTTGCCAGATCCAGCACCTGCAATAACAACAGCAGGTTCTAGTCCGCTACTAATAATCGCCGATTGATGCTTAGTAATCGGCTTGATCTGTGAACCAAACTTTGGATGTGCCTGCAACTTGGCAATGATCTCTTCCGGTGTGTACTTGGCTTCAGTACTCATCACTCATTCACCGCCCGTCCATCACTTTGAACAGGGCAGGATTTCCTTACTGGGCAGCCTTTACAGCGCTTATTAACTGTGGCAAAGAAGGTTGCAGCTCCCATGCCCTCGCCGATTGTTTCGATGGTTGCCTTCGTCTCTTCTATGTCAATTGCATACTGCTGACGGATAGAAGCACCAGCACTGCTTGTCCCCAAATACACAAGTTCTGCGCCAGCTGACTTTGTTCCATCGGTGAAACCACCCTCTGCAACACCTAACTGATAACTAGCAAGCTGCAAATTCTTTTTTGCCTCTTCTTTGCTAATTGCAGTATTGCCAGTTTTAAAATCAATAATAAATAGCGAGCCATCAGATTCAACTTCAAGGCGATCTACCGTACCGATGATGCGAGCACGCCCCAACTTCACATCAAATTTAAGTTCAGCCGCTTTTACTTCTCGCTTTGTTTCTTTGTGATACTCCACAAATTTTTCTAGCATGATCACCGCTGACTCCAAATGCGAGGCACTGACCCAGCCACTGTCTGGATCAATTAACTTCCAAGAGTTTTCTAATGACTCAATCAACTGCTCACGGGTTGTTCCTGGCTCTTGCACCATCTTTGCCGCAAAGGCGTGAATTGCAGAACCCAATACTTGAGCGGTGCTGTCACCATCTGATCCACCATTGTTTTGCAAGAACCACTTCACACCGCACTCCACAAAGCTTTCAGCACCTGACGGAGAAACAACAACCTCTTTGTCAGCATCTATAACCGGTGCATCAGTACTTAATGGCACAGAACCAATCCAGCTTGTCGGATTTGCTAGATAAATACCTTCAGCACTCATCGCCTTCAATAACGCGGCAGCCACTTTTGCCTTTGGTCCATCTAACTGCGCACGAAGTTCAGCCACCAAAGCAGGTGCGGTGATAGGACGCGGCACATCTGTTATTACATGCTCGTCATCATCAGTCTTATTAACCATGACTTCGATTGCTTCAAAGAACTGTGAAGGTTCTTCATCTTCACGCTGGACTGCAGTGATGAAAAGTGCTTGTTTCGCGCGGGTTAGCGCTACATGAAACAGCCGTTGTTCATCCTGCATCAAGCCGTTGGCTGCGATGACATCTAACTGATTCCGTGGAATATCTGGGTTGCGCTTGCGCTCTACTAATCGTTCAGCACCTAATAGCGATGAACGCTGCTTCAAGTTGGGCCAAACGCCCTCTTGCAAACCTGCGATTGCAACTAAATCCCACTGACGACCCTTTGCGCTGTGTACGGTAAGAATCTCCACGAAATCTGGGCGCACTCCCTTGGCGGTAATAACATCGCCGGCAATATCTTCTTGGGCAACTTCGTTAATAAATGCAGCAGGACCTGATAATGGAAAACGCTCTGAATAACGCGCCGCAGAATCAAAGAGCTGCATCATCGCATCTAGGTCGCGATCTGCCGCTGCTCCTCTAATTCCAGGACGCAACGCTTGATTACGCCATGCATTAGCTAATTTCTGTCCATCACTTGTTACCGCGTTATCCCAAATAAACCACAACAGGTCATCTGCTAATGCTGTTTTATTGCGAGCAATTGCTTTTGCACCTTTTAACAATTGGTGAACACGAAGCACACTGTCTGCACCTTCAATAAATAATTCACCGTCCTGGATTGCATCAAGTAGTAACTGAGTGCCTGAACGCTCATCACCTTCAGGACGTGCGGAGATCATTGCTCTGCGAATCCGGCGCAAAGAAATAGAGTCGGCTCCGCCAAACTCTGACAGCAACAATCGCTCTGCGGTATCTAAATTAAGTGGCTGTGCTCCAATTGCAACACCTGCCAATAACAAAAATGGTGTGATTGCAGGGTTACCCGCTAGCGCTTGCAGTTCGGACGCAACAGGAATACCAACTTGTGAAAATGCACGGCGCAGCACAGATGCTTGAACACCTGGCGTGCGCAAAACAACGGCCATATCGCTATAAGAAATGCCTTCACGCAAATGTGCACTGCGGAATTGATGGGCGATAAATGCTGCTTCTTCTGCGCCAGATCTAAAGCGATGAACCCCCACAAAGCCTTGATTTTCATTGAGTACGGAGCGCTTTCGCGTAATCGGAGAACCGCGGAATCCCTGCACATACTCATGGCCAACTGCAAAGACAGCCTTTGCGCTTCGATAGACATTAGTAAGGACAACTTCCTTTGTCCGAAAGGGATCTAGCGCTGCGGCTAATCCATCGGGATCTGCTCCACGGAAACGACCAACCGCGCTATCTGCATCGGCACAAATAATTACATCCAAGCCGGCAAGAAGAGAAAGTAGCTCGCGTTGTGCTGGATCACTTTCTTGAAACTCATCGACCATGATCGTTGTAAAGCGATTGCGCAACTGATCTAGCAAATCTGGATTGTTACGCAAGTGAATCGATGCGCGGGATACTAACTCAGATGGATCGATGCGAAGCTTTGCATCCTGTGCGCTGATTTCGCGCATCACCATCGAATTCAAATATCGCTTCCAAAATGCTGCAGCTGCTTGCCAATACTTCTCGCCCTCTTGTGCGCCAAGCTTAGCTAATTCATCTGCATCAATACCGCGCTCTGATGCGCGCAAGATCAAATCTCTAAGTTCGCGTGCAAAACCATTTGTTGTTAACGCTTTATGTAGATCTTCAGGCCATTCCTTGAAGCCATCGTCGATGTCACCTTGCAGTAATTCGC
>JBAXPH010000043.1:0-10162 GCA_037132355.1 Actinomycetes bacterium | reverse complement strand
TGGCTGATAGCCAAGATGTTGATGTGTGGCAATGGATTTTTGCAGGTGGCGAGGACCATGTATTTCTTGCCACAGGAATTGATTTAGCTGGCTTCTGCGTAGGAACGGTAATAGAAGGTAGCGGTGTAATTGGGGCAGAAATGAAAAAAGCGCCAGATACCTGGCGCCATTTCAATTAATAAAAATTAACGAGTAACTTTTCCAGCCTTGAGGCATGAAGTACAAACGTTTTGTCGCTTTGGTGTTCCACCAACAAGGGTGCGAACGCGCTGGATGTTTGGATTCCAACGACGACGGGTCTTCACCTGAGAGTGAGAAACATTGTTTCCGAAGCTGGGCCCTTTGGCACAGATATCGCATGTTGCTGCCACAGCGGTACTCCTTTTAACTTTGCTATTGATCTCGTTCCAATGGGAACAGGGCGTAAGGGTACCCCGTGGGCGGGGTTCAATGCCAATTCGCGCTTGTTAAGGGAAATTCAAGGGATTTAGAGAGAGAATGCCCGTGTGGCACAACTAGAGAACAAGGTTTCGGCGGTCGTTGGTGACCGCACCGCCAAAGTTCTTGACACCACATTTGGCATCAAAAGTATTGGGGATTTGATGCGCCACTACCCCCGGCGCTACATGGTGCGTGGTGAACTCTCGGATATTTCAGCCCTTCATGAAGGCGATGAAACAACGATTCTTGCTCAGGTGTATTCAGCGTCAACTAGACCTATGCGCGGTCGTAAAGGCAGCATGCTCGAAGTTGTTGTCACTGATGGAACTGACAAGTTATCGCTCACATTCTTTAATCAAGCGTGGCGCGAAAAAGATTTAAAGGTTGGACGTCAAGGTTTATTTGCCGGCAAAGTCGGCGTTTTTAACAATAAGAAACAACTTGCCCATCCAGATTACGAAATGATTCCTGACGGTTCAGATGTTGATAGCGCTGTTGAAGGTTTCGCGGGTAAGTATCTTCCCGTTTATCCCGCTTCGGCCAAAATGCCTTCATGGAAAATTTCACAATGTGCGCAACTAGCGATTGGCGCACTGGAAGAAATTGAAGACTTCTTACCTACTGCAATACGTGAAAAACATAATTATCCATCGCTACATCAAGCACTAGTCCAGTTGCATCAGCCAGCCGACCTAGATCACGCCGAACTTTCTAGAGAACGTTTGACTTTTGATGAAGCATTCCTGCTGCAATCGCTTTTGGTAATGCGCAGAATTGAATTAAAGAAATTGAATTCAACTTCCAGAAAACGCATTAGTGGCGGTTTACTTGACGCTTTTGATGCGACTCTGCCATTTGAATTAACTGCTGGCCAAGTTGCAGTGTGCAAAGAAATTGAATCTGATCTTGCACAGTCTCACCCAATGCACCGTTTATTACAGGGTGAAGTTGGTTCGGGTAAAACAATCGTTGCCTTGCGAGCTATGTTGGCTGTAATTGATAGCGGAGGACAGGCTGCCCTGCTTGCGCCAACTGAAGTTTTAGCTGCCCAGCATCTTCGTACGATTCAAAAATTATTAGGCGAACTAGGACAGGGTGGAATGCTTGGTGGTTCGGAGAAAGCAACACAAATAACTTTGATTACTGGTTCACAAAATGCTGCTGCTCGAAAAGAAGCGTTGGCTATGGCAGCTAGCGGAAACGCGGGCATTGTGATTGGTACACATGCGCTATTAGGCGAAAAGGTTGAATTCAAAGATTTGGGATTAATTGTCGTTGACGAACAACATCGATTTGGAGTCGAACAACGTGATGCTCTAAAGGAAAAAGCAGTACTGCCTCCGCATCTACTGGTTATGACTGCAACTCCTATTCCGCGAACAGTTGCAATGACCGTCTTTGGTGATTTAGATGTTTCTACATTGCGCGAGCTGCCTTTAGGACGACAACCGATCACAACTCATGTTGTGCCTGTGAAAGAGAAGCCAAGCTTTTTGGAGAGAGCATGGCAAAGGATTAACGAAGAAGTTGCCCAAGGCCATCAGGCATACATAGTTGCACCGCGCATCAGTTCAGATTCCGATGCCAATGCGGACATTGATTTCTTGTTCGGAGAAGAATCAACCGAGATTTCCTCGGTCGAAGAATTAGCCCCGACATTGCATGCCGGCCCGCTAAAGGGCTTAAAACTAGCAATTTTGCATGGTCGCTTATCGGCCGATGAAAAGGACGCAACGATGCAAGCCTTTACTAAAGGCGATATCGATGTCTTGGTTTCAACAACCGTTATTGAAGTAGGTGTGGATGTACCGAACGCCACAATTATGGTGATTATGGATTCGGATCGTTTTGGAGTTTCGCAGTTGCATCAGTTACGTGGTCGTGTTGGTCGCGGAACGTCACCTGGACTTTGTCTTTTAGTGACTCAGTGCGAAGAAGAATCACCAGCACGAGAAAGATTAAACGCTGTTGCAGGCACCCTCGATGGTTTCGAATTATCTCGAATTGATCTGGAGCAACGCCGCGAAGGAGATGTGCTTGGGGCTAGCCAATCTGGAACTCAATCTCATCTTCGACTGCTGCGTGTGCTTCGAGATGAAGCATTAATCGAGCAGGCACGCGATGATGCCGAATCTCTGATTGCAACTGACAATGATTTATCAGACTATCCTGCGCTTAAGGCACAACTGGCACAGATACAGCGTGATCAAGCAGTTGACTATTTGGATAAGGGCTAATCAATTGAGAATCATTGCTGGTGTTGCAAAGGGGCGAATACTCGGCGCCGTTGCAGGTGCTACTAGACCCACATCTGATCGAGCACGCGAAGGTTTGTTCTCTTCACTAACTTCAGAATTCGGCACCTTTGAAGGTTTACATGTATTAGATCTCTTTGGTGGATCTGGCGCGATTGGATTGGAGTCATTGTCACGAGGCGCGAGCTCTGTTCATATAGTTGAAAAAGATGACGAAGCACAAAAAACAATTGAAACTAATTTTGAGATCGTAAAGAAATCGAACCCAACGGGCAAATTTCATTTGTATGGAATGAGTGCCGAGAGATTTTTAAAGGATGCACCTAAAGATAAATATCACCTTGTTTATATTGATCCACCCTTTGATTTTTCTAATCAAGCAATTGAAGATGTATTGAGTGCGCTTCATGATTATGAATTTCTCAACAGTGATGCTTTTATTGCAGTAGAGCGCACGTCGCGAGGTGCGCAATTTATATGGCCAGATGCATTTGTGCCCGCACGTGAGCGGAAATATGGGCAGGCAACCATTTATTACGCTAATTACCAGCCCTAAGAATGGATAACTGGGCTCAGTATTGCTAGCGTTTGGCACATGAAGCGCGCGGTATGCCCAGGATCCTTTGATCCCATTACCTATGGACATCTCGACATTATTGAACGTGCTGCGCAGCAATTTGATCACGTAGTTGTAGCGGTCTTGGAAAATCGCACCAAATCCAGCCTTTTCACGGTAACTGAACGTATTGCCATGATCACGGAGGTAACCAAGAAGTTTCCTAATGTTTCAGTTGATTCATGGAGCGGATTGTTGGTTGATTATTGCAAGAGTAATTCAATTCAAGCCATTGTTAAGGGTTTGAGAGCGGTTACTGATTTTGATTACGAATTACAGATGGCTCAGGTTAATTTGCAAGGATCAGGTGTTGAAACAATGTTTATGGCAACTTCACCGGCGCATTCATTCTTATCGTCCTCTCTTGTTAAAGAACTCGCTCACTACAATGGCGATGTTTCAACTATGGTTCCACCCTCAATTAATGAAGCACTTAAAGCTCGAGTAGCGGGGAAGTAGACAATGGATTCAGTAGAAAAATTAACTTCAGCGATCACATTAGTTGAGGAAGCCCGCGGAGTTCCGCTTTCTGCAAGTTGCGTTGTACATCGCGCCGAGATGCTTGAAATTTTGGATGAAGCTCGTGAAGCGCTACCAACTGACTTTGAATCAGCCCGCAAAATAATTGAAACGCGTGATGCGATTATTGAGGAAGCCAGAGTCAGCGCGGAACAATTGATTACGATTGCACGCGAAGATGTTGCTCAAATGGTTGAACAAACTTCGATTGTTCAAATTGCTCGTGATGAAGCGCGCAAGATATTAGATGATGCTCGTGAAACCGCTGATTTGGAAAAGCAAGAGGTTGAGGAGTACATCGATGGACGCCTTGCAACTCTGGAAGTAATCCTGAATAAGACGATGGATGCGGTTTCTCGTGGGCGTGATCGATTAGCCGGCGCGAATGACAAGGATGTCTTGTCGCAACTAGCTGACGAGTAAAGGCTCATGAGTAAAGCCCTAGATTCTTTCAAGCTCAATACATACGAGCTACCTCGACGTGCAGGTGAAATGAAAGAGTACGAATTAGACATTGTCGTTATGGAAAAGTTTGGCGTTGAGTTGATTTCTGTTCCAGCCGGTGAACTTATTGAAGTTGATGCCCGCCTGGAATCTGTGACTGAAGGCGTTTTGCTGAGCGCTGATGTGTATGCGGTTGCACAAGGCGAATGCATTCGATGCCTCGATCCAGTTGAAATTGTGATTGAACGTAAAATTCAAGAGCTGTTTAATTATGAGCCAACGAATGAACGCGGGAAGAAAAAGCGAAAGAGTCCGACAGAGGATTTAACGACCGAAGATCTAGATGCTGCAGAAGAGTTCATGATGGACGGGGACATCCTTGATTTAGAGACTCCGATTCGAGATGCGATAGTCCTGTCATTGCCCAACAACCCGCTCTGCAGCCTAGATTGCCTCGGTTTATGTCCTGAATGCGGTGGCAAGTGGGCTGATTTGCCGGAAGACCATGCGCACCCAGTGATTGATGCCCGCTGGGCCAGCCTGGGGGGATTAAACCTCGAGGACCCCGATTTCAAGATTTAGCCTTTTTAAGGGATACTTTCCCTCTGCAGCCCAGTGGCTGCTTCAGGATTGAGAAGAGGTTCGAACAGTGCCAGTACCAAAGCGAAAAATGTCGCGTTCTAAGACGCGCTCACGTCGTAGCCAGTGGAAAACTACTGCAGCCTCTCTATCAACATGCGGACAATGCCAGCAGCCTAAGTTGCAGCACACAGCATGCCCAACGTGCGGTACTTACAACCGTCGCCAGGTATTAGAGGTCTGATCTGACTTCAATGCTCAGTGAGCAGCTGGGAGTAACACTCGATCCAGCTTTACTCGAGTTAGCTTTTACCCATCGTTCATATGCGTATGAATCTGGAAGTAAAGAAACTAATGAGCGCCTTGAATTTCTTGGTGATTCAGTTCTTGGTTTGATTGTTACCGAAGAACTGTACAAGCGTTATCCAGATTTTGATGAAAGCCGTCTATCACCTTTGCGTTCAGGTGTAGTCAACATGCGCGCGCTCGCAGATATTGCACGCGGATTACAACTTGGGCAATACATTCGACTTGGCAAAGGCGAAGAAGTAACTAATGGACGCGACAAAAACTCATTACTTGCCGATGCGCTCGAAGCATTGATTGGCGCTATTTATTTGCAGTTTGGTTTTGCGCAGTGCACCGAGATTGTTCGAAAGTTAATTACACCAACTATGGATTCAGCTGTTGCACGAGGTGCCGGCCTTGATGGAAAAACTGCACTTCAAGAATTAGCGGCATCACTTGGTAAGGGTGCGCCTGAATATGTCGTGAGCGAAGAAGGTCCAGATCACGATAAGAATTTCACCGCTGTTGCAATGTTGAGCGGTCAAGTTATGAGCGAAGGAACTGGAAAGAGCAAGCGAGAGGCCGAACAAGTGGCCGCCCGCGCAGCCTATGAAGCGTTAAAAACCGCCTTTCCCCAAGCCTAAATTCACTAAAAACACGCTCCTAAGACGATAGGTTTGCCGCGTGTATTTGAAGAGTATGACGCTCAAGGGCTTTAAGTCCTTTGCTTCTGCGACCACACTTCGTCTCGAACCCGGCATCACCTGCGTAGTTGGTCCTAACGGCTCAGGAAAATCAAACGTTGTAGACGCACTCACCTGGGTTATGGGTGAGCAGGGCGCAAAGTCACTGCGCGGCGGAAAGATGGAAGATGTCATTTTTGCTGGAACTAGTGGTCGAGCTCCACTTGGTCGCGCAGAAGTTTCATTAACAATTGATAACTCAGATGGCGCATTACCTATCGATTACACCGAAGTAACTATTTCTAGAATTCTTTTCCGTAATGGACAAAGTGAATACCAAATCAATGGTGAAGCATCGCGTTTGCTAGATATTCAAGAGCTGTTAAGCGATTCAGGAATTGGTCGCGAGATGCACGTAATCGTTGGTCAAGGCCAACTTGATGCAATTTTGATGGCAACACCCGAAGAGCGTCGTGGATTTATCGAAGAAGCAGCAGGCGTGCTCAAGCACCGCAAGCGTAAAGAAAAAGCACTTCGCAAATTAGATTCGATGCAAGCAAACCTTGCACGTATTCAAGATTTAACAGTTGAACTTCGTCGTCAACTACGTCCACTCGGAAAGCAAGCGGAAGTTGCGAAGAAGGCAGCAACGATTCAGGCGGATTTGCGAGATGCAAAACTTAGATTGCTCGCAGATGATTTTATTTCTATGTCAAAAACTCTCGAACTTGAAGTTGCTGATGAAACTGCTTTGCGCGACAAACGTTCTGCAGTTGAGGCTGAAGTTGAATCGATTAGACGTCGTGAAGAAGCACTTGACGCCCAAGCTGCATACGAAGGTCCATTACTAGTCGCAGCACAAGAGACGTATTACAACTTGAATTCATTGCGCGAAAAGTTCCGCGGAACCCAAAGTCTTGCGCAAGAGCGTTCACGTTTTCTTAATGAAGAAGCAGAAGAAGCCCGTACTTCAGGACGCGATCCTGAAAGTTTGGATAAGGAAGCAGCAGCATTGCGCCTAGAAGAAAGCGAACTTCGTGCAAATGTTGTTTCAGCTCAGCAAGCATTAGCGCAAGCTTCATCCCAATTAATTGCTGCAGAAGCTGCATTAAAAAGTGATGAAGACACGATCGCAGCTGCAATGCGCGCAATTGCAGATGCGCGCGAAGGAACAGCGCGCCAAGAAGGTCACATTAAATCTTTGCATGCACGCCTCGAAGCAATTGCAGAAGAAATTGAACGTCTGACCAAGTCTCGGGATGACGCCCAGGCACGTGCAGATAAAGCGCAACGGGAACATGCATCGTATGAATTAGAAATTGCTAGCGCAGATTCCGGCGAACTTGGACTTGATTCACAGTTTGAGGGGGCGAAGGATCGGCTAGATACCGCTAAATCTAAACTCAATGAATTAGTTGATGCTGAGCGCGCAGCAGATCGCGAACGCAACGCTATTGAGGCAAAGCTTGAAGCGATGAAGTTGACCTCACAAAATCGCGATGGAGCATCGGCTTTACTTCGTGATTCACGTGGAGTATCTATTCTGGGCAGTATTGCCGGTCTAATTGAAATTGATAATGGCTGGGAATCTGCAGCCGCAGCTGCACTTGGCACTTTGGCTGACGCGGTTGTTGTGCAGGATCTGTCATCAGCCGTAACGGCGCTGACTACATTGCGCAGTGAAAACCTTGGTCAAGCAGATGTTTTGGTTTATGAACCAGGACAAACAGGTAATGGCAACATTCCTGCAGGTTTAACTCCGTTGTCCGCACATATTCGTTCAAGTGCAATTGGTGATTTGCTCGCATCCTTACTTGCTTCAACTGTGGTGGCAGAAAATGCAAACGCGGCTGAGGCGATCTTGAGATCTCATCCTGGTGTAACCGTTGTTACTCGTGATGGCGATGTAATTTCACGTGGACGTGCCCGAGGTGGATCTAAATCTTCGTCCTCATTGATTGAAATTAAGGCACTCATCGAAGGACTTGAAAGCAAACTACAGGAAGTCACACATAATTGTGATCGCTTAAAATTTGAAATTTCAACTGCCACTGCAGAACTTGCCTCACGTCAGAGTGATTTTGATGGTGCATTATCAAAGCTCAATGAGTCAGATGCCCGAATTGCTGCTTTAACCGAACAGTTGGCGGTTTCAGGACAAAACATGAAGTCAGCAGTGGCAGAAGTTGAACGCCTTAACACATCGATAAATGAGGCAACTGCGGCAAAGTCTCGCGATGAAGGCGAAATTGTTATTGCGCAAAATCAATTGCAACAACGTGGTGAAGTCGCAGAGCCTGATCATTCCCACGCAGAAGATTTGCGTAATCAAGTTTCAGTTGCACGAACCGCTGAAGTTGAAGCGCGCTTGGCTGTTCGAACAATCGAAGAGCGTGTTGATTCAGTTGGTGCACGTGCCTTGGCGCTCGAGCAATCTGCTCAAGCCGAACGCGATGCATCAGAACGCGCAATTATTCGCCGAGGCGCACGAGCACGTGCTGCAGTTATTTCGCAAGCTGTTGCAGAGGCTGCTTATGAGGCTTTGATTCACATCGAACGCTCAATTGCTAAAGCTGCCGTAGAACGTGGCCGTCTCGAAGAGTCTCGCGCAGCACGTGAAGGTGAAACTCTTACTGTTCGTACACGTGGACGCGAATTAACATCAGAGCTTGAACAATTGACAACAAGTGTTCACAAAGATGAAATAGCTCGCGCAGAGCAGCGACTACGTATTGAAACTCTAGAAGCCAAAACTGTTGAAGAGTTCGGAATCGACACAACCACTTTGGTGAACGAATACGGCCCAGATAATGATGTGCCAACTTTCCACGAGACCGATGACGGCGAAATCGTTGCAACTGAACTTGTTCCATATCGTCGAGATCAGCAAGAAAAACGTCTGGCATCTGCTGAACGATCACTGAATTTACTGGGCAAGATCAATCCGCTTGCACTCGAAGAGTTCACATCGCTAGAAGAGCGTTTAAAGTTTTTGGCCGAACAACTTGAGGACCTCAAGAACACCAAAAAGGATTTGTTAGACATCATCAAGGAAGTTGATGATCGCGTTCAATCAATTTTCATGGAAGCCTATACAGAGACAGCAAAACACTTTGAGGATATTTTCGCTCGCTTGTTCCCAGGTGGAGATGGTCGCTTGATCCTTACAGATCCGGATAATCCATTAACGACAGGCGTTGACGTGGAAGCCCGCCCACCAGGAAAGCGTATTAAGCGACTTTCATTGTTATCAGGTGGAGAAAAGTCACTAACTGCTGTTGCTATGTTAGTTGCAATCTTTAAGGCTCGTCCAAGTCCGTTCTATGTTCTAGATGAGGTTGAAGCAGCTTTGGATGATGTGAACCTTGGCCGCTTACTTGTTGTCTTAGAAGAACTTCGCGAGAGTTCTCAGTTGATCATCATTACTCACCAAAAGCGCACTATGGAAATTGCTGATGCGTTGTATGGCGTAACAATGCGTGGCGACGGCGTCACTGAAGTTATTTCACAACGCCTGCGCGAATCTGACGCTAGCTAAGGTTTTTTCGATGGGTCTTTTTAGTAAATTCATCGCCAAAGTAAAAGGCACAAATGATTTTTCACCTGCCGATTGGGCCGAACTAGAGCAAGAGCTTTTAGCCTCAGACCTAGGCCCAACACTGACAAAGAATTTCTTGGCCGAAGCTAAAAAAGTTAAAAGTGATAACGCAGAGCAAGCACTAATTGAAATTTTGACCTCAAACCTTTCAAAAATCTCTCATGAGCCCGTAATGGTCAATGGCACGACAACAATTATGGTTGTTGGAGTCAACGGCACAGGTAAGACAACATCTGTTGCAAAGCTTGCTTCGTATTACAAAAAGAGTGGCAAAAGCGTTGTCTTAGCTGCAGGAGACACCTTCCGCGCAGCCGCAGTTGATCAATTAAAAACCTGGGGAAGCCGAATCGGAGTTTTGGTTGTTGCAGGTAAAGATAATGGAGATCCTGCCTCTGTTGCATTTGATGGAGCGAAAAGTGCCCACGATTCTGCAAGTGATGTTTTCATTATCGATACGGCGGGACGTTTGCATAATAAGAATGATTTGATGGCAGAGCTCAGCAAAGTAAAGCGTGTAGTCGAAAAGGTCTCGCCTATTAATGAAGTCTTATTAGTTATTGATGCAACTACAGGGCAAAATGGATTACAGCAGGCGAAGATATTTACCGAATGCGTTGAAGTTACTGGAATTGTGTTAACCAAGTTAGATGGCAGCGCAAAGGGTGGGGTCGCCTTGGCTATCGAGGCCGAATTAGGAATACCGATCAAATGGGTGGGGACGGGCGAATCTGAGTCCGAC
>JBAXPH010000042.1:0-10244 GCA_037132355.1 Actinomycetes bacterium | reverse complement strand
ACGCATTCCTGGCTTTATAAACTTTTCTTCCTCAAGATGAACAATCAATTGATGTAGTGGGGCATAAATTTCGAATGGATCCAAAATAACAACTGGCTTGGTATGAAACTTCAAGTAATGACCAACCCAAATTTCAAAGAACTCTTCAAGAGTTCCGGCACCACCAGGCAATGTAATAAAAGCATCTGAAATATCTGTAATCATGTGTTTACGTTGACCCATTGTTTCAACAACATGAAGTTCATCATTGTCATGATCTGCAAACTCAATATCTACAAGTGCCTGTGGGATAACACCAACAGTTTTGCCGCCCTTGTCGCGAGCTCCGCGTGAGACAGCGCCCATCATTGAAATATGGCCACCACCCGTAACTAACTCGTTGGCTGTTGCTGCTATTCCCTGCCCCAGTTCGTACGCGAGGTCTACATACTTGTTATCAATCGTTGGAGACGAAGAGCAGAAGACGGCAATACGCATGCTGCTAACAATAGAGGCTAGGCTTAGGACATGACGACTATTGCATCTGGCCACGGAATTGCAACCATTTCCAAGGGAACTACCTTGGATGTTTGGTTCCCAACTCCATCTCTGTCCGCCTTATCTGGGACCGCTCCTGCTGAATTAGTCGCACTAGCTGGTGCAGATGCTGCACGTGGTGTAAGTCGCGAAGTAATAGGTATTGAAATTGATATTACAAAAGCACCTGCAGATGCAGCAGATGCTTATCTGCGTTTACATTTGTTATCTCATCGACTTGTAAAGCCACATGGAGTCGCACTTGATGGAATTTTTGGTTTGCTGAGCAACGTTGTGTGGACTTCTGTTGGTCCATGCGCTGTTGATGGTTTCGAAATTACTCGTGCACGTTTAAAGGCTGCGCATGGTCATGTCAGTGTCTATGGCGTTGATAAGTTTCCTCGAATGGTTGATTACGTTGTGCCTAGTGGGGTTCGAATTGCTGATGCTGATCGAGTGCGATTAGGTGCCCATCTTGCATCCGGAACAACTGTCATGCACGAAGGATTTGTTAACTTCAATGCTGGCACTTTAGGAACTTCAATGGTCGAAGGCCGTATCTCTGCTGGTGTCGTTGTAGGCGATGGTACTGATATCGGTGGTGGTGCCTCAATTATGGGAACACTTAGCGGTGGCGGTAAAGAAGTAATTGCAATTGGTGAAAAGTGTTTACTCGGTGCTAATTCGGGGCTTGGAATTTCACTCGGTGATAACTGTGTAATTGAAGCAGGTACTTACATAACTGCGGCTGCAAAAGTAAGACTCCCGGATGGTGAAGTCGTAAAGGCCGGAACACTTTCTGGAGCAAGCAATCTTTTGTTCCGACGTAATTCTTTAGATGGCAGCTTAGAGGTTGTTTTACGGACTGGGACTTGGGGTGGGCTGAACAGCATTTTGCATGCTAACTAAATCAAAGTAAGCAGATGGAATTTTAGTTCGACTTCTAAATGTTTCACCACGTAGGCTCTTTTGAATTCCCTTGCTAGATGTTGCTTTAATGATCGCAACTGTCCCTGTTGCATTTTTTGTAAATATTTCTAGTGTGACCACATCGGGCAACACAAAAGCTGATGCCACATTTGCCTGCGTAATCGCGCGATCCCATTTGTAATACCGGGGATTGAGAACTGGATCTAGGCTGAATAAATCAGAAACTGATTGAGTGAAACTCGTTTCCGTGCCCCATGCATTGACCGACGTTTCAGTTTGGCCACCACTGGAGCTCGTGAAGTAAGCAGTTATTGGCAGACCCGCCTGAGTCAGAGTTAGACCAGCAGTATTTGTAACCGCTAACTTCCAGAATTGACCCCACCCTTTTTCAGTTTCCTTTGCGTATCCTAAAAATGTTTGATCGGTAATTTGATCATAAAGATCGCAATCGCACGCACTTCGATACCTACCGGCCTTACTCAAAGCAAAAGTTCTTGAGGCAATTGCTTGGGCTTGCAGTGCCGCTTCTGGCCACGATGACGGAACTTCGCTCACACCCCATAAGTACTCATCTGATAAGCGCACAGTATTTGTGATTTCTATTCGATACCCCAGCGTTGCTGCTTTGACTGCTCTGAACTGCATTTGTCCATATCGATAACTTTTCGTACTACTTGTCTGAGTTAAGGAAACAACTCCGTCAACACCAGGCAAGTACCGCGTTCCGCTCCATCGAACTGTAAAAATTCGATTATTGGGAACATTCAAAATTTTCTTCCCAGTAACAACACTTGGAACAACTGTTGAGCCCAGAATTGCAAAGTTTAAGGTGCTTTTTACGGGCACAACTGCAAGTGGGATTACGTCTTGCGCATCTCCAATATCACCACTAAAGATTTGTAATGTGGCATTGGGTGTTGCAGTGCTGATTTTCGCAGATGTCAATAAATGCCCAACATTCACACGCAAAAGCTTTGTATCATCCAAAGTTTCAACCGTTACATCTTTATAGTAGTACGAAAGAATTGCAGTAGAAGTTTCCCCTGCTAGTGCTTTTGCTCGCGCACCTATCTGACTCATCCCAACACCGTGACCGTATCCAGCACCTTGCACCTGGAATACAGCAGGAACATCGACAGCAGATGATTGAGCAGGGAAAATAATCGCAACAAACAACGACAGAATTACAGGTTTAAACATCCTCATCAATTGCTGCGCTCTTTCCAAGGTGTAAGAACTCTTGATAAGCATCGATAACAACATCGGGCTCACCCCGCTGAACAAGTTTTCCCTTATGTAGCCAAGCAATATCGTTACAAGTTTCGCGCAAGGTTTGCATTGCGTGGCTGACTAAAATCAACGCCCGATCATCGCTACGAAGTTCCTTCACGCGATTAAGACTTTTTTCTTTGAACTTGGCATCACCAGTACTAAGTGCTTCATCAATAATTAAAATATCTGGGCGTACAACGGCTGCAACTGAAAAGGCTAGTCGTGCATACATGCCTGATGAGTAGGTACGCATCGGAGCATCGATTGCATCTCCCAGCTCAGAAAATTCAGCAATTTCATCAAAGTTAGCTGCTATTTCATCTCGCGACATTCCTGCGGCTAGTCCACCCAGAAATACATTAGCGCGACCGGACATCGCAGGATTAAAACCAACGCCAAGTGCTAACAAGGTGCTCACCGAGCCATACACCTCAATGCGGCCCTGTGATGGAGGCAGAATTCCTGCAACGCAACGCATCAAAGAAGACTTGCCAGCACCATTTGTTCCAATGACACCTAACACGTGTCCATATTGAACATCTAAATTAATATCATCAAGTGCTCGAACTACTCGAGTCTGTTTGGTTCCACGACCTAATGACTTAACTCGAGATTTAAGGGTTGGCTTTTTATCGATTGATGTTGTGTAAGTCAGACCAACTCCACGGATTGAGACCGCGAGTTCATTTGTGATATGCGGCTTATAGTCGGACAGCGAACTCACGCTCCCTCGATAAGAAAAAATAAGTTCCAAAAATAAATATGCCAAACGCCCACGCAAGACCCTGTAGCAGGCTAGACATATGTGGGGTCTGGCCATGAACCATGGCACGTGACCAAGCATCTAAAATTGGAAACAACGGATTGAAAATTTCAAGGGCTCTTAATTTTGGTTTGAGTGCAGTTGCTTCATAAAGGATTGGCGACAAATACAGCAATGTGCGAGTTAAATACGGCAAGAAGCTAGCGATGTCACGAAAATAAACATTGATACATGAAATTGTTATGGCAACAGCTAATGAAAAAAATATGGTGATCGCTAAAACTGGAACAGCCCACAACATTTGCCAAGTAAATGGAGTTCCAATTACTGCTTTGATGACAAAAAATACAAGAAGGGTAGGAAGGAATTTAAAAACCGCTACAACCACAGCTGAGATTGGCAGCATGATTCGAGGAAATGCAGTGTTAAGGATTAAACGTTGACCTGCGGTAACTGATTTAACTCCTCCTGAAAGACTGTTTGAGACCAAGTAAAAAAGAAAAAGACTTGCAGTTAGGTGCGCATATCGTGTGCTATCGGTCGCACCACCGATAATCACGATCAAAATAAAATAAACGGCCGAAAGTAATAACGGGTTTAGGACTAGCCACAATTGCCCAAAAACAGAGTCAAAATGTTGTTCCTTAAGTTCTGATTTTGAATATTCGCGGATGAAGGTGCGCCTTGACCACAATGATTTCCCGTAGAAACCTAATTTAGGTAGGCCAGCTCTAAATGGTTCATAAACGTGCAGTGGCGTACTCACAGAGACAAGGTTACATCAGGGGCCAGAGACTTTGGCGAAGTAAGAAATCCAAGCCCCCATGAAATATGCATTACTGGCAATATCGTGGGTAAACACAGAATTTCGCCTGCACTTTTTCCAATTATTAAAGAGGCAATCACGATAAATACAGCGTAAACAAGGGCTGGAATCAATAACACCGGTGAAATCAGCCAACCTAAAAGTAAAGAAAGCGTTGTAGCAACAACGGTAAATGGTGGTGCTAGATATCTGTAATTAATTGTTCCTTGATGGCGCCTAGATACAACGCGTCGCCAACGACCATATTCAAAGTATTGCTTTGCCAATGCTTTAACAGTTGACCGAGGCCTATATGTAACAACTAATCGTGGGTCGAAATAAACAACTCCACCAGCTTGGCGTAATCTGAAATTAAGTTCCCAATCTTGAGCTCGAGTGAATCTCTCATCAAAACCACCTACTGCAATGAGTGCTTCTTTTCTAAATGCACCCAAATAAACTGTGTCGACTTCTCCCGCCTTACCGCCGGTGTGAAAACGCGAAGCTCCGACACCAAGCGGGCTACGCATTGCAAGTGCAACAGATCGCTCAAACAAGGATTGCCCTTGAGCAGCCATAACTCCACCAACATTAACAGCGCCACTGCTTTCAAGAATTTCTGAAACTAACTGACAATAATTACTTGGAATATTGGCGTGGCCATCTACCCGCACAATGATCGAGTACTGCGATGCTGCAATTGCAAGGTTTAATCCTGCTGCAGTGCGACCAGTGGGATTTTCAACAACTACAATCCGTGAATCAATCCGATGTAATCGTTGCGCAATTTCTAGGGTTTTGTCATGCGATGGACCTACCGCAAGAATTACTTCTAGCTTCCCATCATATTTTTGGGCAAGGATTGCATTCACAGCATCCTCTAGATATTTCTCTTCATTGAGCACAGGCAGGATTACCGAAATCTCTGCCTTCGGTGAGCCATATAACGCATTTGCTGATGTCGACATAACCCGCACACGCTATCGCTCAAGTACTCTCTGACAGTGAAACCAACGCGGGCAATTCGGATTATTACCTCACTATCTGTGGGAGTAGTCCTAATCTCCGCATTCTCATGGTTGGGTTTGGGTCAAGTAAGTGGAGCCATTGATCGAGTTGATGTATTCGGAACTCTTAAATCTCGCCCAGATAAACCAAATAAAGCCCTCAACTATCTTGTTGTCGGAGCAGATACGCGTGCTGGTCTAACAAAAGAGCAGCGGAAATTACTACGAGTCGGGTCCACTGCATCAGCTGCTGGATCTCGTTCGGACACGATGTTGCTCGTTCATATTTCAAAAGCACGAGACAAGGCGACAGTAATTTCGATTCCTCGAGATTCATTAGTAACGATTCCAGAACACGTTTCATCCTTAGATAAAACTCGGATTATTCCGGCAGCTCAGGGAAAAATTAATTCCGCTTTCGCTTGGGGTGGTGCACCACTCTTGATTCAAACTATTGAAGCTGAATCTGGTGTTCGAATCGACCACTACATCGAAATTGGTTTCGCGGGATTTGCTGGAATGGTGGATGCACTTGGTGGTGTCGAAGTATGTACAAAGAAGGATATCAACGATTCCGGTAGCCATTTAATTTTGCCAGCTGGTGTACATACCTTAAATGGAATTGAATCACTTAAATATGTACGTACGCGCGATTTTGACGGTATGGGCGATCTCGGTCGCATGCAACGCCAACAACAATTCGTTGGTGCAATTCTCAGAAAAGTTACTAGTACGGGCGTGCTACTTAACCCAATCAAATTACTCAATTTCTTCAATGCAGCAATTGCAACTATTAAAACTGATTCTGAACTGAATCAGAGTGATCTATTAACTCTTGCCAAGCAGATGAAGAATCTTTCTCCCAGCAAAATGCGCACTTTGACGATCCCGCTGGGTAATGCAAATGCCAGAGTTCCCGGACTTGGCTCTGTTGTGACCTGGGACGAAGTTTTAGCTCCTGAACTTTTCAATCGATTGCGTGAAGATTTGCCACTAATTGATGAGGTAACCCCATCTCCTTCAGCCTCATCTAGTGCAAGTGCGAAGCCAACAGTTATCGATAAATTTAAGACTCGGACCGCTGATGAAAATCCTTGCGGGGCTCTGAAGTAAACTCCCCGTATGACTTTAACTCTGTCCGTTGTTGGCTGCGGTTATCTAGGTGCAACCCATGCTGCTTGTATGTCATCACTTGGTTTCACAATAATTGGCGTTGATACGGATCCAGAAAAAGTAGCAATGCTGCAAAGCGGGACGCTTCCCTTTTATGAACCAGGACTAGATACTCTGCTTAAGCAAGAGATGAGGACAGGTCGGTTATCGTTTACAACTGATTTCTCAGCGATTAAAGATTCTGACGTTCACTTTGTCTGTGTTGGAACTCCCCAAAGTAAAGATGGATTAGCTGCAGACCTGACATTCGTAAAGTCTGCCGTTGCAGCGATTGCTCCACATTTAAAGGATGGGGCTTTAGTCGTCGGTAAGTCCACTGTTCCAGTTGGAACAGCACAAGAATTAAGTGACGAACTAGCAAAGATCGCACCACAAGCAGATTTAGCATGGAACCCAGAATTCTTGCGAGAGGGTTTTGCAGTTGAAGATACTTTGACGCCAAACCGTTTAGTAGTTGGCGTTACAAATGACCGTGCTGAAAAAATTCTACAAGAAGTGTACGAACCAATTATTGCGTTAGGAACTCCTTGGATTCGTGCAGATTTACCTACATCCGAGCTTGTAAAGGTCGCTGCAAACTCTTTTCTTGCAACAAAGATTTCCTTTATTAATGCGATGGCTGAAGTATGTGAAGCAGCCGGTGGGGACGTAACAGTCTTAGCAAAAGCAATTGGTTATGACCCTCGTATCGGTAGTCGATTTTTGCAGGCAGGAATTGGATTTGGTGGAGGTTGTCTACCAAAAGATATTCGTGCGTTCATGGCTCGCGCTGAAGAATTAGGTGCCAAACAAGCACTCGGTTTCTTGCGCGAAATTGATGCAATTAATTTAAGAGCGCGGCAAAGAGTTATCGATGTTGTACGTGCAGAACTCTCGGATAATCTGACTCGATACAAAATTGCAGTCCTAGGTGCAACATTTAAACCCGACAGTGATGATGTCCGAGACTCCCCCGCATTAGATATCGCTGTGCAACTACATGCTGCAGGTGCAAAGGTCGTTATTCATGATCCACAAGGAATCGAGCCTGCTCGTAAACGTTTTCCTAACCTTGATTTCGCACCTGTCGTTAATGATGCAATCAAAGATGCGGATTTAATCCTCCACTTAACTGAATGGAAGGAGTATCGCCAGATCGATCCCGCAGCTATTTCTTCCTTGGTCAAAAGCAAGATCATCATTGATGGACGCAACATGCTCGATCGCACTATGTGGCGAAACGCAGGTTGGAAATTCCACGCATTGGGGCGCACAGATTAATACCAAAGAAACTATCGATGCTGTCCTTGCACTAAAAACTTGGGCAGTCGTTGGACTTGGCAATAATCCTGAACGTGCTGCTTTTGGCGTAGCAAAACTTCTTCAAGACAAAGGTCATCGAATTATTCCGGTATACCCCCGCGCCGAAGTTGTACATGGAGAAACTGGTTACAAAACCTTGTCCGAAATTCCAGAGTCAGTCGATGTTGTGGACTGCTTTGTTAATTCAACTCTTGTAGGAAAAGTTGTGGATGAGGCGATTGCAATAGGCGCTAAAGCTGTGTGGTTGCAACTAGATGTTATTGATAATGATGCGATTGCTCGCGCGCAAGCTGCTGGCCTGTTAACAGTTATGGATCGTTGTCCTGCGATTGAATATCGGGCGCGAGCTTAAAAACCAGTTTTGTGATTACGGCGGGAGTTTAGGTTTTCGCCTTTTTCCTTTGCGATCTTATTAATTTCCTTGAGCCCATCGGCAACTTTTGCGGAGATCGCTGCATCAGAAACGCCAAGAATTCTCGCCGCAAGTAATGCTGCATTCTTTGCATTGCCAACTCCAACTGTTGCAACTGGGACTCCAGCTGGCATTTGCACAATTGAAAGCAATGAATCCATTCCGTCAAGATTTTTCAATGCAACTGGCACACCGATTACTGGAAGAGTTGTTAATGAGGCAACCATTCCAGGTAAATGTGCAGCGCCACCTGCGCCAGCAATAATTACTTTATAACCCTTTGATTGAGCGGTCTGTGAAAACTCAACCATTTCAAGTGGCATCCGATGTGCTGAAACAACATCTGCTGTGTATGAAATACCAAGGTCATCTAAAATTTTGGCGGCGTCTTCCATCGTTGGCCAGTCTGAATCTGACCCCATGATGATTGCTACATCACTCATCGATTTCTCCGCTCATGTAATCCACTGCATGTTGGACTTCGTGGGTTAATTCTACGAGGTCTTTGCCGAGCAAAGTTACATGCCCAATCTTTCGACCAGGGCGAACCTCCTTCTTGTAATGATGGAAGTTAAGCGCAGGAGTCCGTGCCATCAAGTGCAGATATGGGCGATACATATCTTTTTTACTTCCACCTAAAACATTTCCCATCACGGCAAAAGGTGCTGTCATTGACGGATCACCCAGTGGCAGATCAAGAACTGCTCGCACATGCTGCTCGAACTGACTTGTATGTGAACCTTCAATTGTCCAGTGACCAGAATTATGTGGACGCATCGCCAACTCGTTTATAAATAAATTCTCACCCTGAACAAACATTTCGACGGCCATCACGCCAACAACTCCAACTTCTGATGCAATATCTAGTGCAAGTTTTTGCGCTTTCTCACTT
This sequence comes from Actinomycetes bacterium, assembly GCA_037132355.1. Lineage (GTDB taxonomy): Bacteria > Actinomycetota > Actinomycetes > Nanopelagicales > Nanopelagicaceae > Planktophila. The sequence continues at coordinate 1,172 of JBAXPH010000042.1, read as the reverse complement.
AATGCAGCAGACAAAAGTGGAGCTGGTGAAATTGTCATCACGCAGATTCCATCTTTTTGTATGGTTTGAGTTGGAGCCCAAGTAGTCGCTTGCCCATGTGGTGATCGTGCAACCATGACTGCGATCTCATAATCAAAATTTATGAGCTCTTCAACTAGCAATTTAGGAATCTGCTGTAATAGTTGAGCGAGTTCTGTTTCTGAATTTACTTTCCACACACCTCGACCGTCGTATCCACCCGTGATGGCTTTTGCAATTACTGGATATTCATCTACCTGTCCTGTTGCAGTAACGATCTGAAATTTAGGTGAAGGAAAGGCTTGAAGTTTCTGGCGCATAGCAGCTTTATCTTGCGAAAATTCGAATGCTGCAGAAGAGGGGCGAACAACTACCCCATCAGCTTCTAGCGCTTTGACAATGCTTAACGGGATTAATTCATGTTCAAAAGTGACGACATCACAATGTGCAGCGAATTCTCGAACAGTTTTTAGGTCGGTGTAATCCCCAACAACATGCTTAACAATTTGTGCTGCAGAATCATTGGAATCGCCCGCAAGTATTAATAAATCAACGCCTAATGCAGTTGCTGGTGCGATACTCATTCGAGCAAGTTGTCCCGCGCCGATGACACCAACTGTTGGAAAGGCTTTGCTCACCTGCTTATCGTAGATGAATTACATCAGCAGATTGAACATGAGTCCCATCATCCAAGATCAAAGCCCCGGTATCTGAAATCGAATCGGCTACTGCCAAATGTGTGGCGCCACCAGGGTATTCCACGCGAACGTCCTTTCCCAAGGTCGCACTTAGGTGCTTATACAGAGATTGAACTTCGTCGATTCCTTGATCCCACTGTACAAAATGCTCTTCAAACTCCTCTAATACTTCACACAAAATTTCATCACGAGTTAAATCAACTCCACCTTCAATTAAAAGAGATGTTGCAGTATCAACTGGAAGTTGGTCTTCATTCATACCCACATTGATTCCAATTCCAATTACGACACCATTGCCAACTACCTCAGCAATCAGACCTGAAACTTTTTTGTGATTAATCAAAATATCATTGGGCCATTTAACCGTTGCATGAAAAGCGTGAAGTGTTTTTGCAACGCTATAACCAGCGATCAGTGGAATCCATCCCCAGTCATCTCGATTGCGTTGTGGTTCTA
>JBAXPH010000041.1:0-10510 GCA_037132355.1 Actinomycetes bacterium | reverse complement strand
CGCAAATTGACTGCACGAACTATAAAATTAAAGAAGAGTCGCCCTATAAGCCGGACACCTTCATATCACGCTTAATTTCAGCGTTTTCCCTCACTTCTGCCCTCACGTATAAACCTGCTTAAACCGATTACTACTGGTTAACAACGTTTAAGTTTATTTGTGCAATCTGTTTCTTTGAGTGGTTATCTAACATACTAGCAAGGGAGTGCTTAGCATTAGGGAACAAATGCCCGTACGTATCCATTGTCTCTTGAATAGAAGTATGCCCAACCCACTCTTGGATTTCTTTAGGGTTAGCACCCTCTGAGATAAGGTTTGAAACGCATGTATGGCGAAGCTGGTGAAGCCCCTGCCCCACTTCCAATCCAGCCTTACGAGCTGCTTCGCGCCACATCTCTATAGCGCCCTTGTAGCGAAATACCTTTCCTCCATTTGTCTTCATAAGTAACTGTTCAGGTCCTAATCCAAACTGTTGAACATGAGTATTAATCAAAGCCTTCAGGTCACTAGGAAATCCAATTACACGGTCACTGGCTTCAGTTTTCAAGCCTTCTTTAGCAAATACATCACCCGTGTCACGGGTAATTTGTCGGTCAATACGTATTTCACTTTTATCGAAGTCCAAACGGTCATAGGTTAGACCCAATACCTCGGATGGACGCATTGCAGTGTAATAACCAATCCACACCATAATTTGGTAACGAGGCGAGAGATGATTAACGATTTCAACAACCTTGTCATAAGTCAGGGGTGTGACAGCGTTCTTTGTTTTCGCCTTTGAGAAAGAAAGCGTGGCAAAAGGGCTCTTATGCAGATATTCATTGGCTACAGCCTTTTTTAGGATGCTTGCAAGCAACAAACGACGTTTCTCAATTACACGGTCAGATATGGGGACTAGCTTTCCCCCACGCTTAATTAGTTGCTTTTTCATTTTCACTAGCCACGCTTCAATGTCAGCTGGCTTTATGTTCTTCATTTTTACATCACCAAACTCAGGAAGAATGGCTCCATTAATGCTGTACTCATAGTCCGTAGCAGACGATTCACGAACGCTGATGGTGTGCACCCAAACTTCTTCAATAAACTCTTTAACAGTTAGGTTCATGTCTGAAGGGCTGGTTTTTTTACCTTTACGAACTAAGTATTCTTGGTCCTTTGCATAATTAAGTGCGCTCGCTTGGTCAACAAAACCGCCTTCTTCACAATTGCGACCGTCTACGTCACGCCAACGTGCGGTCCAGTACTTCCCGCGAGGTCCTCTAGGGGGACGTGCATATGGCATTTATTTCTCCTCTTTTAATGCTTTGGTGATGTACTTCGTGTACAGAGATTCACCTTTTATCCGTTTGTACTCAGCTTCACCCTCAGCGGTTAAAACTCCCACTGGTGCACCTTGCTGACCTACTGTTGTCAGCCAATACTTCTTACGAGCGGTTCGCACGGCGATGTACACAAGCGTCACTTTTATTCCAAGGAGTTGTGCAGTGATAAGGGCTGGCTGTCGACTTCCTGCCTTTACTTGTTCTGCATAAACATAGGCAATAAATATTGAGTCTCTAGCGTTTGCACGCAGCTCTAGATTTTCAGTTCTGGCAGGAATTACGTTCGTTTCCGTTAGTCCACGGTTGAGAGGCTTCTGCCCAAACTTTGCATGTTGTTCGGCAGGCTGTAACTCGAGTGTGTAAGTTGCGAGTTCGTAGTCCTTTACTAGGCGAATCTGTTGTTTGTCCTTTTTCACCTGCTTGCGCGCATGTTGAGAAATCAGTTTTGCATGTTGTTCGAGGATGCGTCCTATTGGTATTTCACGAAAAGATTTTGGAGTGACTGCAGGAATTTCTTCAACCGAAGCACGCAACTTTGCGAGTTCCAGTCGAGCGCTTATCTCTAATGTGGAGACCTTCTGCCCTATTTCACCTGCATGCTGAACTTCAACGGCTAGCTGCTTAAAGCCGCTCCCCGTATTTCGGTTATGGACCCAAACTCGGTAGGTGCTGTAATCAAACCAAGTAAGGATGTCCCTAGGTACCTGATTGCCGATAGGCAGATACACGATGCCCGCATTCGTAGGAGCTTTTTGAGCGCCTGACTTAACCATGTTGTACCCCTTTGCTTAATGCCCGACAAGGATTTGACTAGAATCCCTATGGGCGATACCTTAATCCATGGCAGGCATTAAGGCAACCTGCGGATAGGAGAGTCGTGGATACATCAAAGCTGCTCACTTCTGATGAAGTGGCTGAGCGTTTAAGACGCTCACGTGGCTGGGTTCAAGAGAACCATAAACGCCTGGGGATGGTTTCGGTAAAAATCGGACGCCAATACCTGTTCCCCAGCGACCCATTGGAAACTTGGATTGGGTCTCAGGAAACAACCAAGCTAGAAAAAGTGCTTCAAACGAGCGAAAAGGCGCCAAATAGCAAGATTCGTATAGTTCCTCGAGCTAGCTGAAAGTGTTGCAACGTTTAGGCGTACAAGTGGAATATTTGATGTCACCATTTAATTTGTAAGAGAAAAACACCAGCAATGGTGGTCGCACAGAGATAGATGCTGAGCAAGAAGTTGCTTATTGCACGGTCGGCGGAACGCCTAGTGACCAGTGCACACGGTGTTTATCCAAAACTTAATAATGCGAGGTACTAACAGTGTGCTGTTGTATCTCGATAGCGATTTTGAAATACCACGGGCAACCAGAGCCGTGAAAAAAGTACTGGCACCGATTGGTCTATCGGGTGTGACGAGAGAGCGAAAGCAAGAGTGACTATTCCAAATGGCGGAGCTATGCGTAAAGGCAGACTTGGAGCATTGCACAATAGCTTTGGCTAACAAACCAGAGCAGCTTCCCCATAAACACCAGTCCTGTTGACCAGCTAATTACTTGTCAAGGATTTAGTTTCGTTCGAAACCGAGAGGCAGGCATACGCAGAACTAAGTCTTACCCCCTAACGGGGGTGGACTCTGAACAAGCGCCGCAGAGTATTGTTTTTGTTTTTGTTTTTCTTTTTCTTTGTTTTTTCGTTGTTCCCCGTCAGGGGAACTCAGGCGAAGCCGAACCTAATAGCGAAGCTGATAGGTAATTGGCACGAGCCCCACGCTTTAAGGATAAATAGGTTTAAATCTAAGTAAGGAGCAATAATGATTGAAGCCACAAAAGTAATAGTCGATTTTCAACATGTATTTGAATATACCGACTACCAAACAGGAGAACCGTTTCTCTCTAACCGCCACTGGGTGATTGCCCGATTTTGTGAGCAAACCGCAGAAATTACGACCTTCTACGGTGCAAATCATGAAGTAGTTGGACAATTTCCTACTTCCGCAATCACCCGTATCCGCTTCCCTGAAGCAGACCCAAACACACCCAAGTATCGTGCACTTGGAAATAAGGCTTTCCATAAATCCGTTAGGGCGGAGAAAAGGAACGCCTATACGCAATGGACAGAAATAGAAGATGACCAGCTATTTGATGAGGTGTCTAAGGGCTACAGCCTTGAATTAATGTCGCAACTGCACGACCGCCCAATAGGGGGCATATTCGCTCGTCTATGGAAGCTTGGCATTGAAGATGGCTACAAGGAGCCAAGTTTAGAACAGCGCCAAAAGGATAGAGCTCGGAAAATTAATAAGGCTCTCTACCCAGAGCACGCTTTCAATGGAAATGATGTAACCACGTGTTGTGGGTGTGGTTTGACCGTCTGGGGAAAAGAATGCAAGTGCTGGAAAGTCACTACAGGACTTGGGAATTGGGATTAGGAAGAAAATGAATAACACATTTATGGCAGAGGCATTCACCATCCCTGAGGTTGCAAGAATATGCGGGGTAAAGCCAGTAACCGTGCGGGCATGGATTTCGCGCCGTGAAATTGCCTCTACAAAAGTCAATAACAGGAGATATATCTCGGAGAAACAAATCACTGACTTCTATCGGAATAGAGGTAATGAAGAGTATGTAGACCATACCTATGCACCTAGGAAGCATGTACTTAATGATTAGTAGATGCTTATTACTATATAAGAAGGTGTTGCAACGTCTTAAATACCAGATGTCAGGCGCACGCCCGATACAGATTTTGGGCAGTAGCCTAAAGGAAACTTCATGTTACCTATAACGCCTCAGTTCCCTCTTTACACAACAGGAAATGTTCCCCCTCCGAAACCATTAACGTCAAAGATTTATGTGGGTAATACAGCGCTTTTAGAACAACTTCGCATTCAAAGGGCACTCGAAAAGCTCATAACTACTAGAGCGAGCGCATTCAACAATTAAGGAATTCCTTACTTCGTAAAACCCTTAATAAGTTTGAAATTTACCTGATAGCGGTAAAACTCAATATTGGGCGCTACGGCTAAAGCGCGTTTAAGTCGTAAGTCATCATTTAGCCCGATGATTAAACCTTTGACGCTTTGTCCCACTTCTGCGAGTTCTTCTTGGATGTATCCCATGTAGCGGTGTGTCTGACCTACAACCACATCACTTACTCGACCCTTCTTCAACTCAATCACCAGAAGAGTCTTCTTATCTTTGCTGATGGCAAGAATGTCGATTGGACCTGTATCGGTTGGGTACTGCTGACCTACCAACTCCCCTTGAACATCAAAAATGTCGTAATCCTTGCTGAGGTCTGTGCTTGCCCAATTGGCAACTAGGAAGTCCTCAAGGTGCTTTTCAAGCGCGAATACACTCGGGTCCTCAATATCCGCATTCTGCGAATAGATAACAGCAGGTGCTTCGCCCTGAAGCACTGCCTCTAGTTCCTGCGAATACTTAAAAAGATTAGTTACTGTTCCTATTGAACCCATCGAATTCTTTAGCTCATCAGTGAACTGTGAGACATCCAGCTGGCGCGAGAACCACTTAACCGCTCGTCTATGGGGAATAGAAGTATTCGCGACGAACGTATATTCCGAGGAAACCTCTCCTGCAATGTATTTCCCATCACCTAAAGGGCTGAGAACCACATCGCCAACTTGAATACTCTTAGCAACGGTGTATGTGAATCCGCAGAAAAGTCCTGCGGCAACTTTCTTTGTATCTGGTGATGTTGATAAATAAACAGGAATCATTTCTTTATTGAAAGCGCGCCAGTCAGCAGCTGCGTTAATGGCTTTGCTCAAATCTAACCCAGCAAACCATGAAGTGCCTACGTATCCATCTTTGAGGCAATCAGCTGCATAAACATTGGCTTTGCCGAGTCTTACTTGGTAAAAGGAGCGCATAATTAATTGTATTGGACTAAGTACTGAAAGGGTACCCACCCTTAAACAGCTTGAAATAGGGTCTTTAACCAAGTGTTACCCGCAGTCAGCAACTTACTTGTAGGGCAGTAGCCCAGTTTCTTACTGATATTCCTTAAAACTTAAAACCAAATCGTTAAACGTCTTTAGTTTGTCTCTGTACTTCTCAAATTCATCCTGTGTAACGTACAGAAAATTCCATATCTGCTTGGAGCCAGGAATCTTATTTACATCTGAACACCATTGGCGAAGTCGGTTCATCTTTAGTGGAACATCAAGGTCTTCGCGACCCTTGGTTTCTACTACCCAGCACTCTTCTTTACCCGACTTTGGGGATACTTTGACAACAAAATCTGGGTAATAGTAGGAGATATTTCCGTCAGCATTTTGATAATCAAGCTTAAAGTTGACTGCAAAGTAATTTTTTCCAAAACTAATAACATCTGCACAAGAATCTAAATATGCCGAGAATTGCAACTCAAGAAGGCTATCCCCAGAGATTATGTTGAACACACTCTTTTCAGGAACATAATATTCTGAGTCATTAATAACAAACGGTCGAGTCTTTCGTATGCTTACTGTGTCTCTTATTTCCGTTTCGCCAGTTTCGTAAATTGTGAGTTCATTTATGGCTTTCTTGAAGGTCTCTTCGATAGTCCGTCTTGCCGAAACTTCAGACAGGTTCTTTAGGACTTCCTCGTTCTCCAAATTAACTTCTTGCCCAAATATCTTAGTTTCGCAGAACTCTTTAACTACTGGATACAAAACGTCATAGCCTTTAAAGAGCCTCAAGTCTTTTAAAATACGTTCAGTAAAGAACTTAATTACATAACGCCAGTCAGCAGGTGCATCGTTAGTCAAAATAGTCCTATGGTGTTCCTTGCCATCAACTATTTCGCCGAAGATAATCTCTTTTAGCTCTGAATCTGAGTACTTACGCAACTCAACTGGTTTAAAGTCAAAAGAGGAAAGGTCTAGCTCGCTTAATCTCTTATATTCCTTATGGAGTCTCGGTGACATTATTGGAATAGAGATATCTAGCTTGTCCAAGTCCTTCTTCTTGTTTTCCATATCGATTTCGACGACTTTTGGCGCTATTGGCTCAGAATCCTTATTCATAGCCTTGTATTCAAGGACAACGCCTTCGCTCTTGATGGATTCAACAAAATCCATGAATGCATCGGTGCCAATTACGCTCACATACTCATGCAATCCTGCATCTCTTCTGTACATCTTTCGGAGTCCACGACCAAGGGCTTGCTCGGGCAATATATTTGCGCTCGCCGTAAAAGGTCTCAATCCCACAATCGTTGTGACGTTTTTTACGTCCCAGCCTTCTTTAAGCATAAGCACTGAAACAATCGCTCTATATTGATTTTCCGAACTATCAACTTCTCGCGCTTGCTTTCGCAAAAACTCTAACTCTTCTTTTCCTTTGCCAGTAGTAGCTTCGGCAATCTCGCCGTTTTTCTTTGTGTGAATGGTTAAGACTTTGCCCGCAAGCTCACTTGGATAAGTTTGTTCTAGCCATTCGGCAACTTCATCGCAATTCTTGGTGTCGTCAGTCATTACAAAGAGGACAGACTTCTTCCCCTCTTTCCAATGAATCTTGAAAGTCTTCCGCCATTCCTCAACCCCGAGGCGAAGGTAGTCGGCGTATCTTTCTGAAAACTTGGATGAATTTATTTCCTGGAGACGAGAACGACTTACAAGGTCAGGTAGTACTGGTGTTTTAACTACGCTTTGAGCAATAGCTTCCACGAGTGGATAATCACAAATTGTCTGCGCAAAAATCGCACCGTTCTGATGTTTCGGAGTAGCACTTACATCCACTTGCATGGAAAGTTTTGCACCCTTTTGTACAAGTCGAAGATGCAGTTTTTCGATGACTTTGTACCAAGCTAATCCTTCGTCGTGAATGTGGTGGGCTTCGTCATTCAAAACCATTAATTCATCAACTTCACCAATAAGGTCAGCTAAATCAACATCCGAATCTGTAGTACCTAAATTAGCTTTCTTTCCTAAGAAGTAGTCCGTTGTGTCATCATCCTCAAACTCAGGAACGTTTACCCCTCTGTCGTAGATTCGTTGAATATTCGTGAGGAAGATATTTCCCACGGGAGATGTGATTGATACATTATCTTGAATGTGAATACGAACCTTAAACTCACTAGTCCAGCTCTTACCCATAAAGCCATCATCAGGAATGAGTGGGTCCTCGCGGAAAATACGAAGTCCTTCAAAATCTACTTTTAGCCTGTCTAAAACAATAATATTAGGCGCAATAATTAAAAAGTTTCTTGATAAGTCCGAACCTTCTTCAAAGGTCTTATGGAAAAACGACCAGACAAGTGCGAGTGAGAGCACTTTAGTTTTTCCAGCACCAGTAGCTAGTTTCAATACGTACCTAGACCAAGTTTCAGGAAAATGTTGAGAAGAGAGTAAATCGTTCTTATCGAACTGAAGGAGTTGCTCTTGTTTGCGTACTTCGGCTACATCATGCAAATAAATAAGCGCTTCAATCGCCTCTCGTTGCGAGAAGAAGTAGTTGAAGTATTCTTCAGGATTGGAATCTCGAATAACGTGCTCTGTCTTAAACCACCAATTGAGGAGTGCCTTGCTTGTGTGGCTCGCACCCTCGTAATCAGAACTACGAAATGCATGGACCTGCCTGCGTATTTCAGCAACTAACGGTGGCATTAACTTCTCGGCAGAGGTTTCTCTCAAGCTTTCATCTGCAGGAAACCAACGTAACTCTGGCTCTAGAATCTCGAAAGGAGAGCTTGGGAATCCAGGTTTCAACGCCATTTTTAACCCACTTCTACTTCAAAAACCTTGGTTGTATCGTTACCAAATACGTCAACAACCTTAACTGCAACTTTATAGGTTCCTTTTTCTGCGTAAGTCCTAGGAGCAGAAATAAGCTCTAGGTCATCGTTATTAGTCTTGAAAGACTGCCATTCGTTATCAAATACATAGCGCCCTGTGGCAGTTTGTTCGAGCTCTCCGTCTGAATTAGTCCTCAGAACTAATTCTTCTCTGTCCGCATAATTGAAATCGATTGCCCAATAGTCAATCCAGTCAGCCCACTTCGTGGTTATTTCCTGAATCTTCACTATGCCATCTTTGCTTTTAGATATCTTTTTCAAGATTCCGTCCTCAAGAACTATTGATGTCTTACCTTTACCCAAGGAGTCACTTAAACTTTGCACAGTGTTTTGAGAATAATGGACAGAGAAATCAATCAACTCAACTGTAATTTCTTTGCCTTTTTTCTTAATCTTTATGTCTAAGAATCCGACGTCGGCAAATTTAACTGCACCTGAACTTATGGCTCTCTTATCAAAGACTTCACGCGGAATGTACTTCAATACTAGTTTCACACCTTTAGTTAAAGCTTCTTCCTGTGCATCTGGAGCTACTCCCAGACCAAATTCGAAGGCAAGAACATCCATGGATGTAATTCCATTCTTTCGACACTCTTCAACCATTGCATCAACAAAATCCTTTGAGCAAGGGAGGTCGTATGGACCAACTGCTACGACACTTGCGCCCTTTTTGCCAGCAAAGACAGAATTCTGGACTATTTGACCACCATAAGCATTAATAACTAGCTCATTAAACTCTCGTTGACTACGGTCATCATTGAAGGAATAGCTACCAATTGTTAGAACTTCGAAAGAACGGTAATCCTTGCCTTCTCTCTTGAGTTGGCGCTGTACCGAAATAAGTCTCTTGCGCGATGTATTTATCGCAAACCTTCCGACGTCACTTACTAGCCACTTTCTCCCCAGCTTCTCAGCCACTGCCGCAGTTGTTCCTGAACCGACAAAGAAGTCAGCAACAATGTCACCTGGCTGTGAATGCGCCTTAATGATTCGTTCAATTAACCGCTCTGGTTTTTGTGTTGGATAGCCTGTTCGCTCGTCACCACTTTTAGTCATACGAATATCAGTCCAGATATTTTGAACTGGCTTTCCCTCTTGTTCATCCAAGTAACTCTTTATGTAGGGAACGCCGTTCGCGGTGTAGTAAAACAAATTAGCCGCTTCAGCCTTATCAATTTCCTCTTGTGTTCGCGCCCAGTGTCGTCCTTTTGGCGGTTCCATAAGTTTTCCACGAAATGTGCGAGCTGGACCAGCACCTGCGCCCGTGAATGTGTGCGGATAGAAGAGTCGACCAGTTTCTGGTTCCTTGATAAAACGTTCACTGATGTAGTCATCATCTAAGGGGGTGCGCTCTACATCAAAATAATAGTTCTCTGATTTGCTGTAAAAGTAGATAACCTCACTGACATTTCCATATCTATTAGAGTCATTATGGGAGCCAAAACGCTGCCAGGTAATCTGGTTGCGGAAGTTCTCCTTCCCGAACAATTCATCAAGAATGATTTTTACTTCGTTACTTACTTGTTGACCCAAATGGACAAATATGGAGCCATCTGGAGCAAGCAAATCCTTCATGAGAACTAGGCGCTCATAGAGCATCTGAAGGAAAGAATCTTGCCCATTTCCCCATGTATCTCTAAAGGCTATTTCCTCAAGGACCGTGGGGGTTTTCTCGAACGTACTGCTTCCTATTTCAATATTTGTTGTGAAGTCAGCTCCGATATCAAAGGGAGGGTCGATATAAATAAGCTTTATTCCACCGTTTGCAATAATTTGGTCTCTGACAGGTCCACTTTGAAGGGATGACAGCACAAATTTGTTATCTCCCCAGATTAACTTGTTTGACCATCCGTAAATCTTGCTACCGTCCATGTCGAAAAGTGACACCTGCATGTTGGTTCTAGAAACATCTCTCGGCTCATCAATATGCTCAACGGTTTGAAAGGGGAGAACTGGAGCGGATTGTTTATCCGATTTTCCATTCCAGAGAAGTTCTACCTGACGGGATTCTTTGAAGAGGAGGTAGCGATACTTTTCTTCGAGGGGCAAGCCAGCTTCTAATGTCCGAGTTATGTCTCGAATTTCATTATCTGGAAGTCTGTCTGCCATGTTCTGAACTTACCAATCCCCTCTGACATACAGTGCGACTTTAGTTAACAAGTTTTGGTCATTAAATGGGTTTTGCTCATTTATGCCCTCAAAGTTGCCCTAACGTCCCTCAAATTTACCCTCAGCCATAAGCTAATTAACACTAATCAAAACCATTAATTAAGGTTAAAGCAAGACTCCAATAAGCGCAGATAAATGCCCTAATTGAAGATTTGAAAGAAGAGTCGCCCTATAAGCCGGACAGATTCTTTGCTATCTCTAAATAGAGCGGAATCCCAATA
>JBAXPH010000040.1:0-10813 GCA_037132355.1 Actinomycetes bacterium | reverse complement strand
AAGACCGCACTTGGTGGTTCAAACTACGAAATGATTAAGTCAGCAACTGAAAAGGTTGCAACTGTTAGCCAAGCACTTGGTTCTGCACTCTATGCAGCTGGGGCCGCGGCTGAAGGAGATGCAGCACCACAAGAAGATGGTGTTGAAGACGCTGAAGTTGTAGAAGAAGAATCTAAGTAATGTCAGAGGAAACTACTGAACAAGTAGTTGAGGAGGTTGTTGAGCCGGGTCAGGAAGCTGACCCGGTTGCAACACTGACATCTGATTTGCAACGACTTCAAGCAGAGTATGCAAACTACCGAAAGCGTGTTGAACGCGATCGCGCAGTTGCCCATGAAAGTGCAGTCGGTGCTGTCCTTACAGAACTGCTTGCATTGCTTGATGACGTTGATCGCGCAGAACAACATGGCGAGCTATCAGGTGGCTTTAAAGCAGTGGCAGACCAGTTAAATTCAATAACTTCGCGCATTGGGCTAGAAAAATACGGCACTGAAGGTGAAGCATTTGACCCACAGATTCATGAAGCGTTAATGCATGATGAATCAGCCGATGTTGCCGTTGCTACAGCTTCAAAGATTTTGCAGCCTGGCTACAAGTACAAAGAGCGCATCTTGAGACCTGCCCGCGTTGCTGTAACAGATCCAGCGGGAGCGTAATTAAAAATGGCAGCTAAAGATCTATATGAAAAGGATTTCTATAAAGTCCTTGGTGTAGATAAGAAGGCTCCTGCCGATGAGATTAAAAAGAAGTATCGCTCACTTGCTCGTGATCTACATCCAGATAAAACAAAAGGTGATGCTGCAAAAGAAGAAAAGTTCAAAGCAGTATCTGAAGCCTACGAAATTTTGTCTGACGCAAAAAAACGCGCTGAATACGATGAAGCACGATCATTGTTTGAAAGAGGCGGGTTTCGTGCACCAACGGGCGGCGGTTTCCAAGGTGGAGATTTCAGTGATGTATTTGGGGGCGGAAACCCACAAGATATCTTTGCAAATCTTTTTGGAGGCGGTGGTCGTCGTGGACCACGCAAAGGCCAAGATCTTCAAACTGAAGCGACGATTACATTCCGCGAATCAGTATTTGGCACAACCTTAGATCTTCGTTTAGCAACAGATCGTGGACAAGCACAAAATATTTCAGCGCGTGTTCCAACAGGTGTAAGCGATGGAGCAAAGATTCGCGTTAAAGGAAAAGGTGCACAAGGAGAAGCAGGTCCTGGTGACTTGTTTATTCAATTACACGTGAAGCCGCACCCAATCTTTTCTCGCAAAGGTGAAAACCTAACAATCACATTGCCAGTTACATTTGCCGAAGCTGCATTAGGGGCAGACATTAAGGTGCCAACAATGGCCGGTGACGATGTAACAGTTCGCATTGCACCCGGAACACCTAACGGCCGCACATTGCGAGTAAAGGGCCGGGGGATCACCAAAGGAAGTACTACAGGCGACTTATTAGTCACCGTTGAAGTCCAGGTGCCACAACGTGTAGATGGAAAAGCGTTAGATGCTTTAAAAACTTTTGCCGAAGAAACATCCAGTGAAGATGTGCGTGCTGATTTTTCAAGTAAGGCAAAGATATGACCGAAGAAATTAAAAACAATCAGCCAGATGATGACGCTGGCGTTTATGTTATTTCTGTCGCCGCTGAAATTTCAGGAATGCATCCACAAACACTTCGTCAATATGACAAATTAGGTTTGGTATCACCGTCACGTACAGAGGGGCGTAATCGCCGTTACTCATTGCGCGACATTGCATTGCTACGTGCGGTTCAAAAACTTGTTGGTGAAGGAATCAATCACGCTGGCATTAAAAGAATCATCGAATTGGAATCAGCTGTTGCAAATATGGCTGTTGAAGTCGCCCAATTACGTATTGAAGTAAACGCGCTAATTGAACAAAATCCACCTAAAGGTTTAGTTACACGCCGTAAATCTGAGGTAATTGTTTACAAAGAAGATTAACTTAAACAGTTAACTCGTCCGGCCCAAGTACCAAGCGTTTGCTCAACTGGTGATTTCAAAACCTTTTCAATCATGGTCGCATAAACGTCTCGGAAATCTGTTGTGACAGCTAAGTCGCCCTTGTACAAATTCTTTAATGAAGGTTGTTCTCCGTAGAAGCCACCCTTAACAGCATTACCAATCACAAACATAGGTCCTGATGTTCCGTGATCTGTTCCTTGCGAACCATTACCAACAACACGACGACCAAATTCGCTGTACACCATGATGGTCACATCATTGCTTCTAGTTGTTGCCTTCAATTGACCCATAAAGCGTGACAATGAATCGGACACAACGCCAAGTAGTTCTGCTTGTGCGTTTGCTTCGTTCGCGTGCGTATCAAAACCGCCAAGTGAGACCGACCAGACTTTTGTTGGGGATCCTGCTGCGATTAGTTTTGCAACAACATCTAACTGCTGGGCTAAATCGCTACCTCCGCCAGCGTTTCCGCCATTGGTTGTTGGTAGCTCTGGCGCAACTGGTGCAGGGGCCTTTAGTACTGGTTGCACACTATTAGAAACTGTAAATAAATTTCGCATTGATGTTGCAGCTGCTGCCATTAACTTTGAATCTCTTGCAACAGGAGTTGAAAGTTTTTTACACTGCGCGGCCAAATCTCCCTTAGGGATCACTAAGCCACCAACTGGCAACGCGGATCCGCTGCGTTTTGCACCGGCCATCATTGGAGGCAATACCGAGCCCAGTGAGATCGCAAGCATTGAATCTTCAGGTTGTGAATCTATCCAACGGCCAAGCCATCCCGTTGAAATATGTTTAGCAGGTGATGCTGTTTGCCACTTTGCCATAGATGAAAAGTGGGAATGATCTGGATCTGGATATCCAACACCGCGAACAATCGCAACCTTCTTTTGATCCCACAAAGCTTTCAAACCCTTCATTGCAGGATTCAATGCAAGTTCTGCATCAAGAGGCAACATGGTTTCTGGCTTGTATGAAATATCAGGACGTGAAGCAAAATAAATTGGATCCTTGTAAGGAATAACGGTATTTAAACCATCATTACCACCATACAAAGTGATAACGACAAGAATTGGTGTGTTTGCAGGAAGTGGACGATCGATTGCAGCTTGTGCGATCTCGTCAATGCTTAAAAGCGGAGCGGCTGCACCAACTGCCACAGCACCTGTTGTTAGCTTTAGGAATTTTCTTCTGGTAACTGTATCCATGGCGGTCTCCTATGCACTCACAATAAATTCAGGACTACATAAAGCAAGCAATGCAAACTGTGCTGGGTTAGTTATCGAATTACGAAGTGCAGCTTGTGTTCGTGGACTCCATTCAGCAACGCCTAGCCAGTCGGCGCTCTTTAAAACCCGAGATTCAACTGGAATCGAAGTAAGTGCGGCTAGATCGCTTTGTTTAATTAACCAATCGGCAAATGCGATTCGGTACTGCGCTGTTGCAGATGACAACCACGCTTCAGCCGCTGGCCAACCGCTTACATTCGGTGGATTAAACGGTGTTTGGCCTAATTTATCCAGGTAATTAAGCATTTGTGCCGGCGTCTTTAATTGAGATGGAGTTAAACCCAGCGCTCTACACGCCGAAATAAACCATTCAACAGGTGCTTTAACTAGATCATTTTTTTCATCGCGTATTGCAGGGTCAGTGGCCATCGCCTTAACTGCCGCAGCAATATCTCGTCCCGCAAAAGCGCTTTGTGCAGAAAAATTAGCAGGCATACTTTCTGTGCTTGAAATAAATCTGTGCCACAAGCGCTCTGCAATAAATTTTGCGTTCTCATTTCGTGCAACTAGAAAATCTGACAAAGTTTCGCCAGTAAATGCCTGTGTAGTTCCCAAAATGGTAATCAGGGTTGGATCATGTCGCTTTGGATTAAATTTAACTGCGCCGCTACTTCGATCAACTTGGTATCCAGTTAGAGCACGAGCAGCTGCTTTAACATCTTCTTCGGTGTATCGATCGACACCTAATGTAAATAGCTCCATTAATTCGCGACCCAAGTTTTCATTTGGTGCGACCAGTGTGCTGTCTTGTCCATCTAACCAAAACTGCAAAGCACCATCATTGATCATGGCGCGTGACATTGTTTTAAAGTTTCCTAAACTATTTGCGCGCAAGGTATTGTTTTGAATGTACATCGGCATCGCATAATTTAGTTTTTGTACAGATGTAGCCCAGTGTCCATGCCAAAACCATGTCATTCGTTCGGTAAGACCATGATCACTTGATGCCATGCGATCTAGCCACCAAATTGTCATTTGCTGAACTTGGTAACGCTGTTCAATTGCAAATGCAACAACTTCTTTACTGTTGGCCGCTGGTCGAGAACCTAAATCTGTAATGTTTGGAACCGCGACTTTCGCAGCACCTGCATCATTTGCCGGAACTGTTAGAACTTTGGTGCGAGTTGCTTCGACACCATCTTTTAACGCTTGGGCATATTCACCCGGGCGTGGCCCAAATCCAAATCGATTGAGCAATCGTGAGGTTTCAAGCCTCTGCGCGTTCATGCCCTTAGAGTAAAGATGAATCTGGCGCACGGTAAGGTTCCAGTATGAATTCACGCGAAACACTCAGGGAACAGATTCTGACCAAGGCCGTTGTACACGGGAAAGTCATTCTTTCTAGCGGCAAGGAGGCCGATTACTACGTGGATCTGCGCCGCGTCACGCTGGATTCAGTTGCCGCGCCACTGGTTGGCCAAGTCATGTTGGATCTAACTAAGGACATGGATTACGAAGCGGTTGGCGGATTAACACTTGGCGCAGACCCAGTTGCAACAGCGATGATGCACGTTGCAGCAGCACAGGGACAAAAGCTTGATTCATTCGTAGTTCGCAAAGCAGAAAAAGCTCACGGACTTCAACGTCGAATTGAAGGCCCAGATGTAAAAGGCAAGCGCGTGTTAGCAGTTGAAGATACATCTACAACTGGTGGATCTGTATTGACTGCCGTTGAAGCATTAGTAGAAGCTGGCGCAATTGTCGTTGGTGTTGCCGTAATTGTTGAACGCGGCGCAGAACCAAAAATTAAAGAAGCAGGATATGAATATCGCGCTGCCTATCAGTTAGCTGATTTAGGTCTTTAATCTTTGTAGCGCTTTGATTGCCACTCTTTAAAGAGTTCAATCGCAACTGGAATAAAGCTAATAAAGATTATTAATGCAACGACCGGCAACAGATACTTATCTACTGAACCTTTGAGTACATCACCTAGTAAATAGCCAAGAGTTAAGACAAACTCTGTCCAGATAATTCCACCAACAGCGTTCCATAATCTAAATTGCTTTTTATTTAATCCAACAACACCGCACATTGGATTGATAAGTGTGCGAATGACGGGGACGAAGCGCGCAAGTACTAATGCCTTACCGGTTCCGTACTTTGCAAGCCAACGTTCTGTTGCAACAACGCGTTGGTGATTAAAGATGCGACCATCAGGGCGATCAAATAATCCGCGACCATATTTATTGCCCAGCAAGTAACCAACTTCTCCGCCGGCGATTGCGGCAAGTGGAGTTAAGGCAAACAACAAGGCTGCCGGCAAATGGGCGCTACCAAGAATTGCAGCCCCTGAACCCGAAGCAGCCACACCTGCGATGAAGAGCAATGAGTCGCCCGGAAAAGCGATGCCAAACAGCAGCCCAGTTTCGGCAAAAACGATGCCAAGTACCCCGGCCAGGCCCAGCTGCGAGACGATCGAATGCGCATCAAAAAGGTTCATGCGGGGCAGGCTATCCCACGCTAGGCGTGGGGCGGTAGTTATCAAATCGTTGTACTTATACATACTTTTGCATGGCATTTGCCTTGCTCCTGCGAAGGCCTCGCATAAGAATTGTGCCACCACGGGATGCGGGCTTCATGGGGAGCTTGCGACCGCTGACCCCTTAAGGATAAAAATGAAAAGAAAAGGCTTAGTCGCGCTTGTTGGCGCAGCTGCTCTTTCTCTCGTTGCTTCATTGGTTACAACAACTTCAGCAACAGCTGCAGTTAACTGTGATCCATATGCTGGCTACAAGATGATGAAGGGCAAGACAGTAACAATCTTTACATCAATTCTAGAACCAGAATTAACAACTCTTAATACTGCAATGGCTGATTTCCAGTCATGTACTGGTATCAAGATTAAAATTGAAGGATCAAACCAGTTCGAAGCATTGCTACCAGTTCGTGTTAAGGGTGGAAATGCTCCAGATCTAGCATGGATCCCACAACCAGGTCTTCTTGCAAAGCTTGTAGACACTGGCAAAGTTATTCCAGCTCCAAAGGCTGTTGTAGCAAACGTTGATAAGTATTGGTCAAAGTCATGGAAGGCATACGGAACAGTAAAGGGTAAGTTCTACGCAGCTCCATTCGGATCAAACATGAAGTCACTTGTTTGGTACTCACCAAAGCAATTTAAGACAAACGGATACGAAGTTCCATCAACATGGGAGCAGATGACAGCACTTGCAGACAAGATGGCCGCAAAGGGTCAGACTGCATTCTGCGGTGGTATCGGTTCAGGTGGAGCAACTGGTTGGCCAGCAACTGACTGGGTTGAGCAGATGGTTCTACGTGAGTACGGATCAGATGTTTACAACGGTTGGGTAAACCACTCAGTTAAGTTCTCAGATCCAAAGATTGTTGCAGCGATGGAAAAGGTTGCCGGTTGGATGCAGAATCCAAAGTGGGTTGGCAACGTTAAGGGAATCGCAACAACTTCATTCCAGGATGCAGGTAAGGGAATTCCTACTGGTAAGTGCATGATGCTTCAGCAGGCTTCTTTCTACGGAAATATCATTGCTGAGACAGGCGCAACAATCGCACCAACAGGTGATGCATTTGCGTTCTACCTACCAGCAACAAACTCAAAGGTAACTGTTCCAGTTGTTGGTGGCGGCGAGTTCACAGCTGCTTTCTCAGCACGTCCAGAGGTACAGGCAGTACAGGCATACCTATCATCAGCAACATTTGCTACATCACGTGTACAGCTAGATCACTGGATTTCAGCTAACTCAGGTGTACCACTAGCTGCTTACAAGGATCCTGTAGACAAGCTAGCTGCAACATACCTAGCAAATCCAAAGTCAACATTTGGATTCGACGCATCTGACTTAATGCCAGCTGCTGTCGGTGCTGGTGCAGAATGGAAGGAATTCACTGCTTGGTTCGGTGAAGGAAAGTCCATTGCTGATGTTGTAAAGGCAATCGACGCTGCTTGGCCAAAGAGCTAATACAGCGCTATAAGTAATACGGAGGAGGTCACCTTTACGGGTGACCTCCTCTGCACTTAAACTTCAAACACAATCAATAATCGAAAAAGGTGAATTAGGAATGTCAGGTTTTCTAACGACTAACGTTCCTAAGTTCACCTCAGCTTTTTCTGCAATCGCAATTTTCTTTATTGTCCTTGGCGTTCTATTTACAATCGCTGGCCGTGCAAATGGTAAAAAAGCGCGACCAATTGCTTTAATAATCTTTCTCGGACCAGCCCTTGTTTTGCTTCTTGCCGGTGTTGTCATTCCTGGCGTACGAACAATTCTTTTTAGTTTTATGAATCCAGATTCAAATGGTTGGGTTGGGTTAGCTAATTACCAATGGATGCTTGAAGATCCCAATGTAAAGATCATCATGGTCAATACAATTTTATGGATCTTGGTTGTTCCACTATTCACCGCAGCACTTGGCTTATTACTGGCGGTTATGTTGGATCGAATTAAGCATGAATCCATCCCAAAATCACTGTTATTTATGCCTATGGCGATCTCATTTGTTGGCGCCTCAATCATTTTCAAGTTTGTTTACGAATACAACGAACCAGGTGATGTGCAGATTGGTTTGCTTAGCGCTGTAGTTAAATTCTTTGGGCTGACTCCAAGTGATTGGATGCTGTCAAAACCGCTCAACACTTTCTTGTTAATGATTATTTACGTGTGGACTCAGATGGGCTTCGGAATGGTGATCTTGTCGGCGGCCATTAAAGGTGTGCCTGCAGATATCGTTGAAGCATCAGCGCTGGATGGTGCATCGGGATGGCGTTTATTCCGCAACATAACTTTTCCAATGGTTAAAGGAACATTCATTGTCGTCCTTGCAACCGGCGTTGTTGGCGCACTAAAGGTGTTCGACATTGTTCGCACAATGACTGGCGGAAACTTCAGTACAAACGTGCTTGCCAATGAGATGTATTCCCAGACCTTCGTTCAGTTTGATCAAGGTAAAGGATCAGCATTAGCTGTTGTTCTCTTTACGTTAGTAGCGCCAATTCTTATCTACAACATTCGATCACTGCGAAAGGAGCGTACTCACTAATGGCAAAGAAGCTCGCTGAGCACAATCCTGGTCGCAAGATCTTCTCAAGCAAGATTGCAACCACAGTAGTGTGGTTTGTTACTATCATTTGGACCGTCCCTACCTTGGGTCTATTGGTCACATCATTCAAAGGCAACAAGGCGATTCTGGAGCAAGCGTGGTGGGTATCGCTCTTGCACCCAAGTTTCACGTTAGCAAATTACAAAGGCGTGTTTCTTGGCGATGGAACAGAGTCTTTAAGTGCCGGAGTGTTGCCATATTTTATTAACTCAATTGTTATTACTTTGCCGGCAACAATCTTTCCAATTGCAATTGCAACAATGGCTGCATACGCCTTGGCCTGGATTCGATTCCGTGGCAGCAATTTCCTATTTTTCTCAATCTTTGCGCTGCAAGTAGTGCCTTTGCAGATGGCTTTGATTCCACTTCTTTTGCTATTTACAGGTGGCGCGCACATTGGGTCAATAGCAATATTCCCTGCATTAGGTATTGCTGGAAAGTTTGCCGGTATTTGGTTACCTCACACAATGTTTGCATTGCCGCTAGCAATTTATTTACTCCATAACTTCATCGCAGGATTGCCGCGCGATTTGATGGAAGCTGCCTACGTTGATGGTGCAAACCACTTCAAGGTCTTCCGCACGATTGTTCTGCCATTAGCTGTTCCGGGTATTGCATCAATTGCGATCTTCCAATTCTTGTGGGTGTGGAACGATCTACTTGTTGCTCTTACATTTGCATCTGGAACAGAAGAAGTTGCTCCGGTTAATAGCAAGCTTGCATCCTTAGTTGGTCAGTATGGTTCTGGATATACGCAGCTATCAGCGGGTGCATTCATCACGATTGCGATCCCTTTGATCGTATTCTTCTCATTGCAACGTTACTTCGTCCGCGGTCTACTTGCTGGTTCGGTTAAATAGCAAAACTTTAAATGTCGGCTCCATTGTTCTTGATCTGATCGCGATACCAATATCCAGAATCTTTAATGATTCTCTTTTGCGTTTGAAAATCAACGTGCACAATTCCAAAGCGCTTGTCGTAACCAAGTGCCCATTCGAAGTTATCCATTAATGACCATTGGTAATAACCCTTAACTGAGGAACCCTTAGCAATTGCATTTGAAACAGCTTTCAAATGTGTTTGCAAGTAATCAATACGATTTTGATCTGCAACACGTCCTGACGTATCTGGACCATCACCGTAGGCAGCGCCGTTTTCAGTGATGTACAACGGTGGCAACTTATCGCCGTGTTCTTTGTGCCAACGCACCAATAGATTTTCTAAACCAACTGGTGATAACGGCCAACCCATATCCGTTAACGGTCCACTAGGTGTCTCATCGATATCCAGGTCAAAAAGCCCTGAAATAGAGTGCCATTCAGGCTTTCCGCCCAGTGACTTACCGATGCGGTTATCAAAGTAATAGTTGATTCCGATGAAATCATTCTTTACTTGTGCGGCCTGCATATCGCCATCTTTAATGACCGATGTCAGCTCGTCACCGTAAGTATCAATCAAAATCTGCGGATATGTGCCGTGCATAATCGCATCCATCCAGAAACGATTCTGGTGGGCATCACCAATTGCTGCAGCATGTGCTTGCGCTGGATCATTTAAATCATCTGCAACATGGTTTGCCTGATTAAGTACTGGTCCAGTCAAGATATCGCTGCGTACTGCGCGCATCGCATTAGTTGATGCAGCATGAGTCAGCACTGTGTGATGGGCTGCAGCAAAAGCAGAACGACGATCTAAAATTCCTGGTGCATGGATGCCAATACCGTATCCCAGCCAGGCAACAACCCATGGCTCATTAATTGGTGAGAACTTCTTAACGCGATCTCCAAAGCGTTCTACAACCGCGGTTGAATAATCAGCGAAGTGATTAATGATGTCGCGGTTTACCCAACCACCTTTATCTTGCAAAGCTTGTGGCAAATCCCAGTGGTACAAAGTTGCTAATGGCTCGATCCCTGCTTCTAGCAATCCATCGATTAAACGGTCATAAAAATCAAAACCACGTTCTTCTCGGACCGCATCACCATTTGGAAACATGCGAGGCCAAGCAAAAGAGAATCGATATCCCTGCAAACCTAGATCTTTCATGATCTTTATATCTTCTGGATATCGGTGATAGTGATCATTGGCGACATCACCGGTGTCACCCTTTGCTACCTTGCCAGGTGTTTTACAAAATGTGTCCCAGATTGATGCTCCGCGACCATCTTCATTTGCAGCACCTTCAATTTGATATGACGAAGTTGCAGCGCCCCAGATGAAATCTTTTGGAAAATTAGCCATGCGTTAAGCCTATGGGCTAACAGCCGTTATGTCAGTAAACTGCGCAAATGAGCCAAATACGCCAATATTCACGTGCCCGCGTCGCAATTACCGTTGCATTCATTGTTAACGGTTCTATGGCCGGCACCTTTTATTCGCGCATTGCCGACATTAAAGAGAATCTAAAAATCTCAAATAGTGCACTAGGTATCGCGCTATTTATTATCTCTATTGGAGTCTTGATTGG
>JBAXPH010000039.1:0-11025 GCA_037132355.1 Actinomycetes bacterium | reverse complement strand
GTCGAGAATGTTTACTTTGTTTGGAACATTTGCCACATCAAACTTTTGTGTGTACCCAAGACGGATCCAACGAGCAGCCATCCAGTCTGTAGGAGTAACTATGTCATAACCAATATCTTCACCAAGCTTTAGTTGTGCTTGGACTTTTCCGAAAAACTCATCGTTGTCGTTGTAATCTTCTAAGTACTTTGCGGTGATGCCAGTTTCCTTCGAGAATTTTTCTAATGTCGGGTACTTTTTTGTCTTCTCGTCGAAATCAAGATACAACGGCCAGTTGCCCCAACGAACAGTATTTTTTCCTCCAGCAGAAGATGATGATCCTCCGCCACCACACGCAGCGAGTAATCCTGCTGCACTTAAACCACCTGCGCCTGCGAGTACTCCGCGGCGAGAAACCATTGCACCTAAAACCGATTTTGCCTCTGGTGAGAGTGAACTTTCTTTTGACATACTGATTTACTCCTTAAGGGTTAAGCACAAGCTAGTTGTCGGATTACCGAGCCTCAAGCTTTCTGTGGGTAGTGGGCTGATAGAACAGATGAGAACAGGGGGAAATACTACGCCCCAAGATTAGTCATCACATGCTTAATTCGGGTGTAATCCTCGAAGCCGTAGCCGGAGAGATCTTTGCCATATCCCGAACGCTTGAACCCTCCGTGGGGCATCTCGGCTACCAGCGGAATGTGGGTATTGATCCAAACGCAGCCAAAGTCAAAGGCCTTTGCCATGCGCATCGCGGTTCCGTGGTTAGCGGTCCAGACGCTAGATGCCAATCCGTACTCGACCCCGTTAGCCATGGCTATCGCTTGGGCCTCATCGGTGAATTTCTGAACGGTAATAACTGGCCCAAAGATTTCTTTCTGAATCAGCTCATCATCTTGGCGAAGACCAGCCACGACCGTCGCTGGGAAGAAGAAGCCAGGTCGATCTAGTGCGCTTCCACCAATAGTCAATGTGGCATGTGCCGGAACCCGCGATAACAGATCTGAAACGCGAGCCAACTGGTTGGCGTTATTGACCGGCCCCAAGAAAACATCGTCGTCGGCAGGTGCACCAATAGCAATCTGCTTAGCTTGTTCGGTAATAAGAGCAACGAATTGATCGTATACAGAATCTTGCACAATCACACGGGTCGCAGCTGTGCAATCTTGACCAGCGTTGAAATACCCAGCGATAGCGATCGCTTCGGCTGCTGCTGCTAAATCTGCATCTGCAAAAACAACAACAGGTGCTTTGCCGCCAAGTTCTAGGTGAACACGCTTTACTTGCTTGGCAGCAGATTCTGCAACCTTGATTCCGGCAGCAACTGATCCAGTAATTGAAACCATATCCGGACGCGTGTGATTAACAAGTGCAGCACCAGTTTCGCGCTCGCCACATACAACATTGAAAACTCCTGCGGGTAAAAATTCCGCCATCAAATTAGCCATCCAAACAGTTGATGCAGGAGTCGTATCACTTGGTTTTAGCACAACAGTATTTCCGGCTGCAATTGCAGGTGCCCACTTCCAGACCGCCATCATCATTGGATAGTTCCAAGGCGTTACCTGTCCAATTACTCCAACAGGTTCGCGACGAATCATTGATGTCATGCCTGGCATATATTCACCAGCAGATTTTCCTTCAAGATTTCTGGCAGCACCCGCA
Organism: Actinomycetes bacterium; assembly: GCA_037132355.1. Classification (GTDB taxonomy): domain Bacteria; phylum Actinomycetota; class Actinomycetes; order Nanopelagicales; family Nanopelagicaceae; genus Planktophila. Next base: position 9,378 of record JBAXPH010000039.1, on the reverse strand, counting down.
AAAAATCTAATCTGATCAACCATTGGTGGAACTTCTTCAGAAGTTGTCAGTGAAATTGGCTTGCCAGTATTTTCACATTCGATCGCAATAACTTCCTCTGCTCGCTCTTCGATTGCATCTGCAATTTTCAGAAGTGCACGTTGGCGTTGCGAAGGTGTTGAATCGCGCCATTCGACAAAAGCATTGCTAGCCGCATTAAATGCAGCATCAATATCAGCTGCGTTTGATTTTGGAGCGGTAGCAAAAGGCTGCCCTGTGGCTGGATTTACAAGGGTTGTAGTTTCACCTGATGTTGATTCCACAGACTTGCCATTGATGAAGTTACTGAGCTTTTTCATGTGCCAGAGCCTAGCAATTTCAGTGCGATCTAACTAGTAGGTGAAACTTTCTCCGCTGCTGCTAATTGACCACATGCACCATCAATTTCACGACCGCGGGTATCTCGAACAGTTACTGGAACACCATAACTTTCAAGGATACGCACGAACTCTGCTTCATCTTCGCGTCGCGAAGCGGTCCACTTTGATCCAGGAGTTGGATTAAGCGGAATCAAATTGACGTGTGCGTTTCGATTTTTCAGTAATCTACCCAGTAAATCTGAGCGCCATGATTGATCATTAATGTCCCGAATTAGTGCGTACTCAATAGAGTAACGACGCCCTGTCTTCTTTTCGTAAGCATCTGCTGCAGCAAGAACTTCGCGAATGTTGTAGCGATTATTAATTGGAACCAACGAATCGCGAAGTTCATCATCTGGGGTGTGCAACGAGACAGCTAAGGTGCAGTTGATACCCTCATCCATAAGTTTTTCGATTCCGTTTACGAGGCCAACTGTTGATACAACAACTGATCTGGCAGAGATCCCCAGTCCATCTGGGTTGGCATCGGTGATGTTTCGCAAAGTTCGTACAACAGCGTTGTAGTTGGCTAATGGCTCACCCATTCCCATAAACACAATATTTGAAAGTCGTGTGGGGCCACCAGGAAGTTCGCCATTGGCACATGCTCGTGCTGCCGCGACAATCTGATCAGTAATTTCTCCGGCAGTTAAGTTTCTAGTTAAACCTGCTTGACCAGTTGCACAAAATGGGCAATTCATGCCACAACCGGCTTGCGATGAGATGCAGACAGTTACTCGATCGGTGTATCGCATCAAAACACTTTCTACCAAAACGCCATCATGCAACTTCCACAAATCTTTTCTTGTCATTCCGTTATCTGTTGTGCGAGTTGTCACCAAGGTAATCATTTTTGGGGTCAATGCATCTGCAATTGTTTGGCGCTCTGCGGCCGGAATATCAGTCCATTCATCAGGATTGCTTGAAAGATGGCTGAAGTAATGTGTTGCTACTTGCGTAGCTCTGAAGGGCTGAAAACCTAGCTCTTCAGCAAATGCTTTACGGTCAGTTGGAGAAAAGTCCGCCAAATGCTTCGGGGCCTTTTTGCGCTGAATTGGCTCATCAAAAACCAGATTTACTTCAGGAACTTTCCCGCTCATAAGAAGTGCTTAACTAATTCAAGAGCAAGCCACATTGCTGGTGCCGACAAAACAACTGAATCAAGTCGATCCAACATACCGCCATGGCCTGGTAACAGTGATCCCATATCTTTCAGGCTCATGTCGCGCTTCATAGCACTTTCAATTAAGTCGCCACACGTTGCGGTAAAGACAATCATTAATCCAACAATTATGCCGATCCACCAATGCATATCCATGATGTACTTAAAAGCTAAACATCCTCCGATGACCGTAAAGATAGTTGATCCAATAATTCCTTCCCATGTTTTCTTTGGGGAAATTGTTGGGACTAACGGATGCTTACCAAGCAGGACGCCCACTATGTAGCCAAAGGTGTCATTGCATCCAACTAAAACCATAAAAGTCATTACCCGTTGAAAGCCCGTACTTGGTCTTCCTAATAAAATTAAAAATCCAGCTAAAAATGGAAGGTACACCAGAGAAAAAGTTGTTGCAGTCGCCTTTGCAACAAATCCTTCTGGGCCTTGGATTAACGCACGAATCAGCAAGAGTGGAATAGCGATAGCAGTTGCAACAGCTAATCCGCCAACACCCCCTTTCCAGGATGCATATGCCAGGCCAACTGCGGCAAGTGCCAAGCCATTAAATGAAATTATGATTGACCTGGCTGCAAATGCCCGAACGATTTCTCGTAATCCCAAGATCACCGCAACTGCAACCACAATCGCAAAAATTTGACGCTGGTATGACAGTGCAAACCAAACAAGTGCGATCAATGACAAACCAACGCCAATAGATGGCAGTAGCTTTCGCCCTGCTTTCTTATTGATCGCTTCGTTTATCGAATGTAGATCGGACATGAGTGAACCCCTTATACCTCGAGGAGTTCAACCTCCTTGTGCTTGAGCATCTCATCAATTTTTGCAACGTGATCAGCAGTTACTTTTTCGAGTTCTTTTTCACCTCGAGCTAAATCATCTTTTCCAATATCGCCATCTTTTTCCATTTTTTCCATCGCTTCTTTAGCTGCGCGACGGATATTGCGCATTGAAATCTTTGAATCTTCAGCCTTGCCCTTAACAACCTTGATGTATTCCTTGCGTCGCTCTTCGGTTAACTGAGGGAAATTAATACGAATAACGCTGCCATCATTTCCGGGATTTACCCCTAAATCTGATTCACGGATGGCTTTTTCAATAGAAGCCATCGCACCTTTATCAAATGGAGAAATCAGTGCCATGCGAGCTTCCGGAACTTGAATTGAAGCAAGTTGCGACAAGGCGGTGTACGTACCGTAGTAATCAACCATTACCTTGTTAAATAGTGATGGATGAGCGCGACCTGTGCGAATAGAGGCAAAGTCATCTTTTGCGACTTCAACCGCCTTGTTCATCTTCGTTTCAGCGTCCTTGAGGGCGCTTGCTACATCTGCCATGGTCCTTGCTCCTCTAACTGCTTCGTACTACAAGCCTGTCGCTTATGCGACAAGAGTTCCAATTGTTTCTCCGCGAACTGCGCGAGCAATATTCCCATTTTCCATTAAGTCGAATATGACGATCGGCAACTTGTTCTCGCGGCACAGTGCAAAAGCTGCAGCATCTGCAACTGCCAATGACTTCGATAGAACTTCATCATAAGTAATCGTGTCGTACTTTGTTGCGGTTGAATCTTTCTTAGGATCCGCGCTGTAAACACCATCTACACCGCTCTTAGCAAGAAGAAGTGCCTCTGCTCCAATTTCAAGAGCGCGTTGAGCCGATACTGTGTCAGTTGTAAAGAATGGCATTCCTGCACCAGCACCAAAAATAACTACGCGACCTTTTTCAAGATGACGAATAGCGCGCAATGGAATGTAAGGCTCTGCAACTTGACCCATTGTGATTGCAGTCTGGACGCGGGTTTGTACACCTTCTTTTTCTAGAAAATCTTGAAGTGCTAAACAGTTCATCACTGTTCCGAGCATTCCCATGTAGTCGGCACGAGAGCGATCCATTCCGCGCTGTGAAAGTTCAGCTCCGCGGAAGTAATTACCGCCACCAACAACGATTGCTACCTGTACACCGGTGCGAGCAACGTCTGCAATTTGTTTTGCAATATCTTGTACAACATCAGGATCAACACCGATGCCCTTAGCTCCACCAAAAACTTCTCCAGAAAGTTTAAGGAGCACTCTGCGATACGTACCTCGTGTACCGGGCATGAGTGCTCCTCCAACTTTTAATTATTCGGCTATTAACCGCTGGTTGTTATTCTAAGTCTAAGCGATCCGACCTAGTCCTTATTGACCCACGCGGAAGCGATGGAAAGCCTTAACAGCTGTTCCTGCCTCATCGAGGATTTGCTTAACAGTCTTCTTTGCATCCTTAGCAAATGACTGCTCGATCAAGGAAACTTCCTTAACAAAGCCAGCCACTCGGCCTTCGATGATCTTTGAAAGCGCAGCTTCAGGCTTGCCCTCTTCGCGCGCTGTCTCTTCTGCGATACGGCGCTCGTTTTCGATTAAGTCAGCGGGCACTTGTTCGCGATTAACAAACTGCGGTGCAAACGCGGCAATGTGTTGTGCGATGTCCTTACCAACTTCAGCTGCATCCTTAACAAGTTCAACCAAGACACCAACCTGTGGTGGAAGATCTGGGCTTGTACGGTGCAAATAAATTCCAACTGGTGAATCCTTGATAACAGCGATTCGGCGAACTTCAATCTTCTCGCCCAATGTTGCATTTGCTTCATCAACTACTGCTGAAACAGTGCTGCCATTAGCCATTGTCGAAGCCAAGAAAGCTTCAACTGAGTCTGATTGTGCATTTTGAAGGTGAGCAAGAAGTTCATCTGCAAGTGCAACGAAACGTTCACCCTTTGCAACGAAGTCTGTCTCACAGTTCAGTTCTAGCATCACGCCAAGGTTGCCCTCGACCTTTGCAACAACTGCGCCATTTGAAGTCAAGCGACCTTCGCGCTTTGTGACGCCCTTAAGTCCCTTAACGCGAATGAGATCAAGCGCCTTTGCGTAGTCGCCATCTGCTTCATCAAGTGCCTTCTTGCAATCCAGCATTCCTGCTGCAGTTGCTTCGCGAAGCTTCTTAACATCTTCAGCTGTGTAGTTAGCCAATTTATGCCTCCGGTGTTGTTGCTGTATCGGTTACTGGAGTCGCAGCTGGTGCATCGAGAATTTCCTTCTCCCAATCAGCCAATGGCTCTCCTGCAGCAACTGCAGGTGCATCAGACTTTGTCTCTTCCTTTACGTTTGCAGAACGTGCCTTAAGGCCCGCAGCAATTGCATCGGTGATAACGCGTGTTAGCAAGTCGATTGAACGGATTGCATCATCGTTACCAGGAATCTTGTAATCAACTTCATCTGGATCGCAGTTTGTGTCCAAAATTGCGATAACAGGAATGCCAAGCTTCTTAGCTTCCTGAACTGCTAGGTGCTCCTTCTTTGTGTCAACAACCCAAATTGCTGAAGGCAACTTAGTCATGTGACGAATTCCGTCTAGGTTTTTAAATAGTTTTTCGCGTTCGCGGCGAAGAACAAGAAGTTCCTTCTTTGTTAGAAGTAGATCGTTCTTCTCTTCTAGCGCTTCTAGCTCTTTTAGGCGCTGAATACGCTTGTAAACAGTTGGGAAGTTAGTAAGCATTCCGCCCAACCAACGCTCTGTCACTGTTGGCATTCCAACGCGTGCAGCGTGATTGATAATTGGCATGTGTGCTTGCTTCTTTGTTCCAACGAACAAAACGTGGCCACCCTTAGCAACTGTGTCCTTAACAAATTCATATGCTGAATCGATAAGTGCAAGTGATTGCTGGATGTCGATGATGTAGATGCCATTGCGCTCTGTGAAAATAAAGCGCTTCATCTTTGGGTTCCATCGACGAGTCTGGTGTCCGAAGTGGACTCCGCTGTCGAGGAGCTCTCGCATTGTTACAACTGCCATGACGGCATACTCCTTCTTAGGTTTTTGCGCAGTGCGCAATAAACCCGCTCGGTTTATGGCCAAACAATTTGTTAGGCCCGTCGCACTCGAAATCACCGACCACAATTTCTTGTGGACCGAGGTGGTTGTACCGACCTAAGTCAGCGAGTGCTGAGATGTCATCGATCTTTCGATCGATGCAGGGGAAATCTTACCTGAGCGTGAGCGTGGAAATTACCGCCCGATTAGGCGTAAGGCTCCCCAGGCGGTGATGCGAGCAACTGCTTCCAGGGCAATAGCAAAGGACATTTTGCTCTTTCCATGGGTTCTTTCGACAAAAGTAATTGGAATTTCAGCGATCGATCCCCCGCGTGCAAATGCCCGTCGGGTCATCTCGATTTGAAAGCAATATCCCTCACTGCGAATGGTTAAAACTTCCATCTTCTTCAATAACTCGGTTGTATAAATTCTAAAACCAGAGGTTGTGTCTTTAACTCCAAGAGATAGCAGCAAATTTGCATAAGTATTTGCAGACTTAGATAAGTATTCGCGAAATTTACTCCAGTTTGAAATTGCACCATCTTTAACCCAACGAGAACCGATTAGTAAATCTGCACTTCCAATCCATTCCATCATCTTCTGCAAGTCCGGCACTTGGTGAGATCCATCCGCATCCATTTCAATGATGTAGGTATACCCGCGCTGTATTCCAATTGAAAATCCTGTTCGATAGGCGCTGCCTAAACCTTGTTTGCCTTCACGTTCAATAACTTCAATTGTGCGCATTTTGACAATGTCAGCTGTGCCATCAGGTGATCCATCATCAATGACCAGCACATCTACATCAAGATTTTTTAATCCATCCAGAATTGTGCCAATACTTTCAGCCTCATTGTAAGTAGGAATTACGACTAATGATGCTCTCATGCTCGGGGATGTGCTTGCTTGAACGCCTTTTGTAATCGCTCAGTAGATACATGGGTATAAATCTGGGTTGTGGCTAAAGATGCGTGTCCCAAAATTTCTTGCACGGTGCGCAGGTCTGCTCCACCTTCCAACAAGTGGGTTGCAGCTGAATGTCGCAATGCATGCGGGCCCATTCGCTCAATTCCCTCGATTGCTTGTAACGCGTTGTACACGACCGTTCTAACCGTGCGTTGATCAATGCGTTTTCCGCGTGCACCAAGAAATACTGCTTCTAGAGATTGTGAATTAGCTAGCAAGTCTCTTGCATCCTTTAACCAAACTTTAAGCGCAGTCATTGCAGGATTTCCTAATGGAATTGTACGCTCTTTATTTCCCTTACCTAAAACTCGAATTGTTTGGCGTTCGTAATCGATATCTGACAGATCCAAGCCACACAGTTCGGCCACACGAGCACCGGATGCGTACAACATTTCAACCATCGCAACATCGCGTAATGAAATAGGTGTTTCTTCTTCGGCAGCCCTTGTTGCAAGTGAATCCATGGCAACTTTTGCATCTGCTATTTCAAGTACATCCGGCAGTGTGCGATGCCCCTTTGGGGTTGCCAATGTTGCGGCCACATCCTTGTCTAAATACTTATTTTTAACCGCCCACTTTGTAAATAATCGAACAGAAACTGCTCGGCGCGACAATGTTGTACGCGCTCCCCCTTTAACTTGCTGGTTGGCAAGCCATGAGCGCAAATGGATAAGTTCTAACTGGGAAATATTTGTGACACCGATTTGCTCAAGGTGCGCAATCAAACTTTCCAGATCGCCAAGATAGGCACGAATAGTGTGGATTGAAAGGCTGCGTTCAACTTCTAAGTGGCGAGTAAAAGCTGCAATTAGCTTTTCGTATTCATCGCTCACAGTGTGAGTTTACTCGGGCTTACGTCCCTGACGCAGTAGGCCAAAGGTAACTGCATCTTCAAGTGCCATCGCAGATGCTGCAATAACGTTTTCATGGACGCCAACGGTGTTCCATTCGCCATTTCCGTCAGTTGTTTCGACCAAAACACGGGTTACGGCGCCGGTTCCTAAACGACCTTCAAGGATGCGCACCTTGTAATCGGTAAGTTCTAGGGATGAAAGTTCTGGATATAGCTTGAGTAATCCTGTACGCAACGCATTATCAAATGCGTTAACCGGGCCATTTCCTTCACCTTTACATGTGATCTCTTGTCCACTTGCGGTCACGGTTACTTCGGCCTTTGTTGTAATTGTTTGATCTGCCGCTCGTTCAACTGATGTAACCCAATGATTAATGGTGAAAAACGAAGGACGCTTTCCAGACATCTCTTCATGAACCAGTAATTCAAATGAGGCATCTGCTGCTTCAAATGTAAATCCGCGTGATTCCATTTCCTTGACACGATCAACAATGCGACCAATAAGTTCTTTATCCCCACCAAGATCTACGCCAAGCTCTTGTGATTTCAACTCGATAGATGCGCGACCTGCCATGTCTGAAACCAACATGCGCATGTCATTTCCAACAGCTGAAGGATCTTCATGTTGGTACAAGGATGGATCGACCTTGATCGCACTTGCATGCAAACCTGCTTTGTGAGCAAACGCTGAAACACCAACGTATGGCTGACGAGAACTTGGTGCGACATTTGTAATTTCAGCAACTGCATGTGAAATTCTAAATGCCTCTTGCAGCGCGTTTTTAGGCAGAACAAGTTGCTGCTTCTTTAACTCAAGGTTAGCGATGATTGTTACCAGGTCAGCATTTCCTGTGCGCTCACCGTAGCCATTTAATGTTCCCTGAACATGTGTCGCACCTGCAGCAACTGCTGCCATGGAGTTTGCAACAGCGCACCCGGTGTCGTTGTGACAGTGAATACCAAGTCGAGCATTACTTGCTGTTAGAACATCATGGACAATCTGTGAAAGCTCATCCGGCAACATTCCACCATTGGTATCACACAGTGCGATTACATCGGCTCCTGCCTCTGCTGCAACTCGTACAACTTCTAGTGCATATGCGCGGTTGCTGCGATAACCATCAAAGAAGTGTTCTGCATCTAGAAAAACACGCTGGCCCTCTTGGATTAAGTGCGTGACTGAATCACGAATCATCGCAAGGTTTTCATCCAGAGTTGTCTTTAACGCAAGGTCAACGTGACGATCAAATGCTTTTGCAACCAGCGTTACTGCTGGTGCGCCACTGTCTCGCAAAGCGCCAAGCAAAACATCATCAGCAGCATTTGCATTAGGGCGACGAGTTGCCCCGAAAGCAACAAAAGTCGCGTTCTTTAACTTAAGTTCTTTCTTTGCAAGAGCAAAAAATTCTGTGTCTTTTGGGTTGGCACCTGGCCATCCACCTTCAATGAAACCAACACCTAGATCATCAAGGTGACGCGCGATATTGAGTTTGTCGTGGACGGAAAGATTTAAACCCTCTTGTTGCGCACCATCGCGCAGAGTCGTGTCATAGATATGAAATGCATCATTTACTGGCATTACTTAACCGCGCTCATCCAGTTGTGTGAATCTGTAATTGTGCCGTGCTGAATTCCAAGCAAGTGATTTCGAATCTGCATGGTGATTGAACCAGGTTGTCCATCACCTGTTACCCAGGTGCCCATTGCACTCTTTGCTTGACCAACAGGAGAGACAACTGCTGCGGTTCCACATGCAAAGATTTCAGTAATTTCACCTGATGTAACGCCATCTCGCCAATCATCAATCGACAACATAACTTCATCAACTTTATAACCAAGATCTGCTGCAACTGACAAGATCGAATCGCGAGTAATTCCAGGTAATAACGTGCCAGTTAGTTTTGGAGTTATGACAGTTGCATCAGCGCCTTTACCCTTTACAAAGTAAAGATTCATGCCACCCATCTCTTCAACCCATTTGCGTTCCTTGGCATCAATCCACACGACTTGATCGCAACCTTCTTGAGCTGCCGCCTTTTGTGCAATCAATGATGCTGCGTAGTTTCCACCGCACTTTGCCTCACCTGTTCCACCTTGTGCAGCGCGAACATATTCTGTTGAAATCCAAA
>JBAXPH010000038.1:0-11167 GCA_037132355.1 Actinomycetes bacterium | reverse complement strand
CAAGAAGGCAGCAGCTAAGAAGGCAGCTCCAAAGCGTCGCAAGAAGGCAGCAGCTAAGAAGGCAGCTCCAAAGCGTCGCAAGAAGGCAGCAGCTCCAGCAGCAGCTCCAAAGAAGCGCCGCAAGAAGGCAGCAAAGAAGGCTAAGTAAAGCCCTCAAGCATATTAAAAAAACCCGCCACTTTATGTGGCGGGTTTTTTTATGCTTTCAATTCAAACAAACAATAATAAGAATTACTCGTCCGCAGCATCTTTGCGTAGTGACTCCTCGATGCGTTCAAAAATTTCTGCCAACACCTGCTGATCTGACTTAGTTAAGTGATCCATAAATCTGGTGCGCACACTTTCAACATGATCTGGGGCGGCAGCGACAATTGCCTTCCATCCTTTAGGTGTCATCACAGCAAAGTAGCCGCGCTTATCAATTGGGCAAGCTTCTCGTTTAACCCAGCCGGCCTTTTCCATAACCTTCATGCGATGTGAAAGGCGAGACCTAGAAAGCAAAGCATTGGCTGCTAATTCGCTCATGCGCATTCTGCGATCTGGGGCATCGCTTAGCTGGACCAAAATTTCATAATCAGGCATAGATAAATCATGATCACCCAGGTCGGCATCTAGTTCATCCAGCAAACGCCGGCTAGCCAAGATGTATCGGCGCCAAGCCTTCATTTCGGTGGGGTTGAGCCACCTCGGTGCGGTAGCGTTTTCACGTGCCATGAGTGCAGTCTACGGCAAAGGTTGAAGCTTCAACTACTTTCATCAGTACTTAAAAGGAGAACGTCGTGAGTATCAAAAAAGCTGGACTGGATTTGTCGCATCAAGATTCAACTGTTCGTCCTCAGGATGACCTGTATCGCCACTTCAATGGTGAGTGGCTCAATACAGCTGTGATTCCGGCAGACCGCGCAACCGATGGTGCTTTCATTACTCTTCGAATTCAATCAGAAGCCCGCGTCCGTGAAATCATTGAAAGTGCCAGTGGTTCAGACGAGGCAACAAAGATCAGCAATATCTATGCCTCATTTATGGCAGCCGATGCGGTCAATGCAAAGGGTTACTCCCCCATTGCAGGCGAGCTTGCCGAAGTTGATTCCATAACATCATTGAAGGATTTCATTTCTACCCTGACAAAGCTTGAAGCCCGCGGCCTTTCCGGAATCTTTGGCACATTTATCTATGCAGATATGAAAGATGCCTCAACAAATATTTTGTACTTGCAACAAGGCGGAATCTCATTGCCAGATGAGGCTTATTACCGGGAAGAAAAATATGCAGAAATTCGAACCGCCTATGTCGCCCACGTTGCCACAATGTTTGAATTGGCCGGAGTCGCTAATGGTTCAGATTTAGCTGCCAAGGTAATGGCACTTGAAACCAGTATTGCTAGCCATCACTGGGATCAGGTGAAAGATCGTGATGCGACCCTGACCTATAACAAGATGACCAGGGCCGAAGTTAAGGCGTTAATGACTTCTTTTGATTGGGATCTCTACCTAACAGATGGTGAAATTCCAGCAATAGTTTTGGACTCTGTCATTGTGCAGCAGCCATCTTATTTTGAAGGCCTCAACTCCATATTGGCTAACTTTGATCTAGCGGCTTGGAAGGCCTGGATGAAGTGGCACATCATCAGTGGCGCAGCGCCGTATCTCTCCGATGAATTAGTCAATGAAAACTTTGCCTTCTTTGGCAAAACCCTTTCTGGTACTCCAGAACTTCGCGAGCGCTGGAAGCGCGCGGTTTCGATGATCGAAGGATCATTGGGCGAGGCAGTTGGCAAGGTCTATGTGCAGAAGCACTTCCCGGCCGAAGCAAAGGCTCGCATGGAAGCATTGGTTGCTAACTTAATCGAGGCCTATCGCATCAGCATTAATGAGCTGGCCTGGATGAGCCCTGATACCAAGGTTAAGGCGCTAGAAAAGTTGGGCAAGTTCCGTCCCAAGATTGGTTACCCAGATAAGTGGCGTGATTACAGCGCTTTGCAGACAACAGCCGATGATCTATATGGCAATGTCGGCCGCGTTATTAAGTTCCAACGCGATCACGAACTAGGCAAGATTGGAAAGCCGGTTGATCGCGATGAATGGCATATGGCTCCGCAAACAGTAAATGCCTATTACAACCCAGTGATGAATGAAATCGTTTTCCCGGCCGCAATTCTGCAGCCACCGTTCTTTGGGCTAGATCATGATGACGCGGTTAATTACGGCGGCATTGGCGCAGTCATTGGCCACGAAATCGGACATGGTTTTGATGATCAAGGTTCAAAGTATGACGGCGACGGGGCGCTTAATAACTGGTGGACCGATGCCGATCGCGCCGCATTTGAAGAGCGCACTAAGGCATTGATCGCTCAATACGATGCGTTGGCGCCGGAAGAAGCACCAGATGTAAACGTCAATGGTGCACTGACTATCGGTGAAAACATTGGCGACCTTGGTGGCCTCACAATTGCTTACAAGGCGTATCAAATTTCACTAGCTGGAAAGCCATCACCTGTTATCGATGGCTTTAGCGGCGAGCAACGTTTAATGCTGTCGTGGGCACAAATCTGGCGCGCAAAAGTTCGTCCAGAAGAAATGCGCCGTCGCATCGCAACTGATCCGCACTCACCTGCCGAATTTCGTTGCAACCAAATCGTTAAGAACTTCACTCCGTTCTATGAAGCATTCGGTGTGACCGAAAAAGACGCCCTATGGCTGGATGAACAATCTCGAGTTCAGATTTGGTAACCCTTTGAGTTTTTCATTTGATATCAAGCACGCCGACAGCAATTCGCTGGCACGTGTTGGAACTATCAATACACCTCATGGGCCAATTCAAACCCCTGCATTTATTCCGGTAGGCACTAAGGCAACTGTTAAATCAGTACTGCCTGAAGCTATGGCAGATTTGGGTGCGCAAGCACTTTTGTCTAACGCCTATCACCTGTACTTGCAGCCGGGCTCTGACATCCTTGATGAGGCTGGCGGGCTTGGCGAATTCATGAATTGGCCAGGGCCAACTTTTACCGACTCCGGTGGTTTTCAAGTTTTATCACTTGGTGTTGGATTTAAAAAAGTTTTGGCGATGGATTCACAAACTTTTCGCAGAGATGATGTGATCGCTGGCAACAAAGATCGTTTGGCACATGTTGATGATGAGGGCGTGACTTTCAAGTCCCATCTTGATGGATCGATGCATCGCTTTACCCCCGAAGTTTCAATGCAGGTGCAACACCAGATCGGTGCCGACATCATGTTTGCCTTCGACGAATGCACCACGTTGCATAACACCCGCCCATATCAAGAGTTGGCGATGGATCGCACCTATGCCTGGGCCATTAGATGCCTGGATGAACACAAGCGTTTAACCGATGAACGTGCCACTAAGCCATACCAGGCATTGTTCGGTGTCATCCAGGGGGCCCAATACGAAGACCTTCGCAAAAAAGCAGCCACCGAACTTGGATCTTTGCAATCCAGTGGCCAGTCCTTTGACGGCTTCGGAATTGGTGGGGCGTTAGACAAAGGCCAGCTTGGAAAAATCGTCTCGTGGGTCAATGAAATCTTGCCCGAGAACAAACCGCGACATCTTTTGGGGATCGGTGCACCGGAAGATCTATTTGTTGGCGTCGAAAACGGCTGTGACACCTTTGATTGCGTATTAGCCAGCCGTATTGCACGCACAAGTGCTGTGTACACGATGGAGGGGCGTTTTAACCTGTCTAACAGCCGTTTTAAGCGGGATTTCACCCCGATTGACGATGAGTGCGACTGTTACACCTGTACGCACTACACACGGGCGTATATGCACCATGTATTTCGTGGCAAAGAAATCGTTAGCGCAACCCTGGCAACGATTCATAACGAGCGATTTATTGTGCGATTGGTAGATCAAATGCGCCAGGCATTACTTGATGGAAATTTTGCCGATATGAAGGAGCAGTTCTTGGGCCGCTACCTGCATCGAAGTGGCCAAGCCAGGGATTAATTGCCCTTAACGATTGTGGGCAGGTTCCAATTAAATCTGATCGATAGTTCGCGGACTACGACCACAACGAATCCCGCAACGGCTACCGAGACGGCTTCATTTACAGTGAAAGAATCAAGGGCAACATAAATAACAGCGCCCGACAGGCACGCTGTTCCGATCGTTTCTCGATGCAACAAAACCGGCTCGGTGCGACACATGATGTCTCTAAACAATCCGCCCGATACCGCACCGATTAAACCAAGGACAGCAGCGGCCACAACTGGTGCATTGTGAGAAAGTGCGAACTGGGCACTTGAAACTGTCGCAACAGCTAACCCCAAGGTATCAAGTGATAGCGCAAACCGTCCGACCTCTTGAGTTTTTCCCATGGCAATAGTGATTAAAAATGCGGCAACGATGGGTGCAAATAACCACGGATGTTGAACCCATGGTGGCTGTTGACCCATAAAAAGATTACGCAATGTGCCACCAGAAATAGATGCAACGGCTGCAATAAATAAAATGCCACCAAAATCTAAACCTTTACTGGCTGCAACTCGCGCTCCAACTAATGCAAATGCAAAGGTTGAAACAAGGTCTAGGCCAAAGACCAAAAGGTCTAAATCCATTGGCAGGGCTACTTCTTAAGAGCTAGACGTGCCTCGCGGCGGATACGTTGTTCGGCAGGATCTGGAACAGGTACCGCTGAAATCAAGCGCTTGGTGTAATCATTCTGTGGCTTCTTCAGGATCACATCACGATCGCCTTCTTCGACCAGTAAACCATTTTGCATAACCGCAATGCGGTGGCACAAAATATCTACAACAGCTAAATCGTGTGAGATAAATAAGCAGGCAAAGTTCAACTTAACTTGAAGCTCTTGCAAGAGATCCAAGAAACGTGCCTGAACAGAAACATCCAGCGCCGATGTTGGTTCGTCGGCAATCAAAAGATCTGGAGTCAAAGCAAGTGCGCGAGCGATACCTACGCGCTGGCGCTGACCACCAGAAAGTTCATGTGGGTAGCGGTTGCGATAGCTACGTGGCAGTTCAACCTGATCCAGTAACTCTTCAACCATGTGAGCAAGCTCTGCGCCCTTAGCAATTCCTGCAAGCAGCAATGGCTCACCAATTGATTCACCAATTGGAAGACGAGGGTTAAGAGATGAAGCCGGATCCTGGAAAACGATTCCGGTGTGGCGGCGAATGGCGGATAACTGCTTTTGATCTGCTCCCGCAATTTCTTTGCCAACGATCTGGATGCTGCCTTCTTTGACGGGTAGCAAGCCAATAGATGCACGGCCCACAGTTGTTTTACCTGAACCTGACTCGCCTACTAAGCCAACAATTTCACCTGGGTAAATTTCGAGGCTGAAATTCTTAACCGCAGTAAATGCTGGTTGGCGACCACGCTTTGGGTATTCGATTGTTACATCGGATAACTTCAAAACAGGATCAGGCTTTGCATCTTCTTTGTAAGGAAGTGCGCGCTTTTTAGTTGATCCAAGTTTTGGCACAGCGCCCAACAACTGCTTTGTATATGGATGTTGCGGCTTATTAAAGATCTGATCTGCCGTGCCCTTTTCAACGGTAATTCCATCTTTCATAACAAGGATTTCATCAGCCATATCTGCAACAACACCCATGTCATGGGTAATCAACAAAATCGCAGAGTTCAGCTTGTCCTTTAGTCCACGCATCAAGTCAAGGATTTCAGCCTGAACTGTTACATCCAGCGCAGTTGTTGGTTCATCAGCAACTAGCAATGCAGGATCGCAAGCAAGTGCTTGGGCAATCATTGCGCGCTGACGCTGTCCACCAGAAAGTTGATGTGGGTACTTATTAATCGATCCTGCAGGATCTGGAATATCAACCATTGTGATTAATTCCAAAGCACGCGCTTCGGCCTCTTTAGGGCCCATATCAAAGTGATTACGCAAAGTTTCAATAATTTGATAACCGATTGTGAACAATGGATTCAGTGCTGTCATTGGCTCCTGGAATATGTAAGCAACTTCTTTTCCACGGAACTGACGCAATACAGATGATTTGGCGTTAAGCATTTCTTCGCCCTTGACCAGGACGCTACCTTGCATACGAGCATTTGATGCAAGCAATGACATAAGCCCAAGAGCCGTTGTTGATTTACCTGAACCTGATTCACCAACAATTGCGGTGACCTTGCCTGCGGCAAGACCAAGGTTCATATCAATAACTGCTGGGTACCAAACGCCGTCTACCCAAAAATCAACATTGAAATCAGAGATCTGAAGTACGTTTTTCTCAGTCATAGTTACTCACCAGCCTTTACCTGAAGCTTCGCCTGTAGGCGATCCTTCTTTGTAATTCGGCGACGTTGACGAGGGTCGAAAGCATCTCGTAATCCATCACCAATGAAGTTAACGCATAGTGCGATTGAAATAATGAAGAAACCAGGCCACCAGAAAAGGAATGGTCGGGTTGTGAAAGCTGATTCGTATTGGCTAATTAATAATCCCAATGAAACATCTGGTGGAACTACACCAAAACCAAGGTACGACAATGCTGTTTCAGTAAGAATTGCACCAGCCATAATTAAAGTTACGGACACAATGATCTGGCCAACGGCATTAGGCAAAATGTGCTTAAAAGCGATTCGCAAATTGGATGCTCCTGCAACACGTGCTGCATCGACGAACTCCATTTCGCGAAGTGAAAGGAACTGTGCGCGTACTAAACGAGCAAGTCCGGTCCAGCCCAATAAACCAAGGAATAATGCTAGGAATACGGGTCCAACGCGACCAGCTGCCTTACCAATAACTGCAGCAATAATAATTGTTGGAACTGTCTGCAAGAAGTCCACCAAACGCATCAATACTGCGTCGATCTTTTTGCCATAGAAGCCTGAAATTGAACCGACTACAACACCGATAAATCCCGATACTGCGCCAATAACAAACATGATCATCAGGGATCGGCGAGCACCATTCATTACTAATGCAAAGTAATCACGGCCAATATCATCTTGCCCAAATGGGTGTGTACCTAGTCCAAAATGTGAGCCTGGATTAATCGAAAGAGTTGGACACCCAGTGGTGCCACCAGGACAGTCTTCATAACGAAGTTCAGGAATATCCTGAACACTCCACTTCCACCAACCTGGAATTCGAATAGGCCCAATTTTTGTATCTAACGCGGTGATAACGAAAACAATAATGCTGGTAAGGGTAATAAGTGCAATAACTGCAGCACGGTGGCGGAAGAAGCGACGACGAACGATTTGGCCTTGGCTTAAGCCTTCAACTTCTTTGTTAGCGATCGCATTTTCGCCGCCAGCAAGAATTTCGCCTTCAGATGCTTTGCGTCCAAATAGTTTCATTGTTACTTACCCAATCTAATACGAGGATCAAGGGCGGAATACACAAGGTCTGAAATTAAGTTACCCATGACAACCAAGATTGATAGAAGCAAATTAACTCCCATCAATAGATTGAGGTCGTAACCATTAATAGCCTTAATTCCAAGAGTTCCCATTCCTTGCCAACCAAATACGCGCTCGGTAATAACGGCGCCTCCGATTAGCCCAACAATTTCTCCCACAAACAAACTAGAAAGCGGCAACATCATGTTTCTAAATGCGTGGCGGGTAATGACGGTACGCTCATTGAGGCCCTTAGCACGTGCTGTGCGAATGTAATCTTGATTGAGAACCTCTAATAGGGATCCACGTGAATAACGGATCCACCCGGCAAGAGAAATCAAAATCAAAGCCAATGTTGGCAAAACTAAGTGAGTAATTGTGTCTAAATTATTAATCCAAAAATCAGTACTTTCTAACTGATCATTGCGCTGTCCAAAGGTAGGCACGGGACGGTAGTTCACCGCATCAGTTGAACTGTATTCAACCCAGCTTTGCATTACGCGGTCGATCAAAATCAACAAACCTGTAATAACGCCAGTTAAAATTGCAGTGCGCGCGATAGGCCCACGGTCAATGTTGCTGAATACACGAGAACTGGCGAATCCTGCAGCAATGGTTATTGCTAAGAGGATCAGAATTATTAAGAACGATCCAGTGTGCTTAAACAACAACTGCAACGGGTAATACAGAACCAGCCCAAGGCCTGCCATTGAAAGCGCTGCATTTCTTGCTGGCTTATTATCTAATCCAGTAGATAACGCGGTCATACCAATTGCAACACCAAATGAAAGAAGTCCAATCAAGATTGGCCCCAGTCCTGGAGTTGCAAACCAATGGGTTAGATCAATTGCCAACAAGATGACAAAGTTTATTGAGAAGGCTCCGGCAAATACTGTCCAGAACCTCTTTCGTTCTCCGCCAAACAGAGAACTCCAAAACACTCCTGTAAATGCCGACAAAATCACCATCCATTTAAATGGAATATTGGGATCGGCTAAGAAATTATTAAATTGAATTGCCATGAACTCTTTGAGTAGAACAGCAACCCAGAAAATTGGAAGTGAGTACAAAAGGAAAGCTAAGAAAGTCATTCCGTAATCAAAACGGCTGTACTGACGAAGTGCCGAAATCACACCTAGCGCCATTCCGAATAGAAGTGCTGAAAACGTTGCAACAAATACCAAGCGCAAAGTGGTAGGGATTGCATAAGCAAGCTCTTGTTGAACTGATGTGGCTTCCCGTGTCATTCCAAGATTTAGATGACCAACAAAGCCGCCCAGTACTCCCTTTAGCCACAAGAAGTAACGAACTGGAGGGGGCACATTTAATTGAAGATCGCGAGTTAGCGCGATGATTCGCTGCTTAGCGCCATCATCGGTACTCAAGCGAAGTTCTGCTAATGGATCGCTTGCATAGGCTGCAAGGTTGTACACCAAGAAACTTGATCCCAACAAAATCATCACTGAAACGCCGATACGGCGCAGGATGTAGTTCAGCATAAAGACTCCTAGTAATTATTGTTCGTGATGCCTCAATAAATTCAATTATTAGAGGCAAATAGTAGCGCGAGCGGCACCTGATTTTTCAACCAAGTGCCGCTCGCTTAGTACTAATTCTGCTTATTACAGCAGAGGTAATAGCTTAAAAATCAAGCTATTAGTACGCCCACTGCCAGTAGTTCCAAGCAACGTCAAGAGATAGTGGTGATGGTGCGATTCCCTTTAGGTTCTTGTTAACTGCTGCGACTGCTGGGTGTTGGAACACACCGAGTGTCAGACCTTCTTCATGGATGATGCGCTCAGCCTGAATTAGGAGTGAGATGTATGAACGGTTATCTAGAGGAACCTGCAACTTATCTAGAATTGCATCTAGGGCTGGCAATGCCACACCGTTGCGGTTGTTTCCTCCACCGATGTGGAAGTTAGCGTTTGTTCCAGTCTGTGTTACTGCAGATGGGCAGTAAGCAAAGAACTGTGCATCGTACTTAGTTAGCTGAATCTTTGGAGACCATGAAGCCTGAACATCTCCAACTAGATCAAAGCCAGCCTTGAGTGCGTTTGCCTTAGCAAGTGCGAACTCAGCTGCACGACGTGGGTTGTTACCTGGAACAAGAACGTTGACAGTTACAGGATTTGTTGCGCTAGCGCTTGGGTAGTACTTCTTTACAATTCGAAGTGCCTTTGCGTTTAGCTGATCCTGTGTTCCTACGTAGTAGCCAGAACCGTTGTTAGCAACTAGACGGTCATAACCTTCAACTCCTGGAGAGATGAATGTTGAACCTAGAGTTGCATATGCTGGGTTAATTGGAGCAATTAGCTTCTCGTTGATTTCTGTACGAGGAATTGCTAGCAAGAATGCGCGACGTAGATCTGCACCCTTACCGCCATGACCCTTGAATAGACCCTTGTATTCATCCTGGCCAGCTGCTGCGTTTACACGGGTATCCCAGTGCTCGTAGCAAGCGTTAATTCCACCGATGACGTTTACGTTTGTTAGCTTCTTCAATGCTGCAACTGAGTCAGCTGTTGGCTGACCTGAGTACACATCGAGTTCACCGTTAGCAAGTGCCTGTGCAGCAGCTGTACCGTCTGAAATGAACTTGAAGATAACTGTGTCAACTGATCCGCTTAGTGCTGGACCTGAGTTGTACTTAGGGTTTGCCTTCAAAGTTACAGATGACTTTGTCACTGCGCTGTCAACGATAAATCCACCGTTACCTACGAATAGGAGTGGGTTTGTTGTTGAATCAACCTGAGTGATGTTGTAAGCCTCTGAATAAACCTTTCCAAGACCCTTTAGTACTGCAGTGTTCTTTGAAGTGTAAGCAGCGTAGAAGCGATCACGTGCAGCTTCGTTATCCTTAACTGACTGTAGACCCTTCTTACCTTCTGCAATAAGAACCATTGCGTGGACAGCTGATGGTCCAGGACCGAATAGATCCCAGTTAGCAATCTTCTTCTTCCACTGAAGTGTTACAGACATCTTGTCAGCTGAAAGTACTGGAGCTCCAACGATGTTGTCGTTGTAAGTTCCGCCGTATCCATTTGAGTTGAATGCTGGAACGTTGTCGCTGTCTGGATCTCCTAGACCAGCTTCAATTGAGTACTTATTGCTTGAAAGAACGTGTGAAAGCAATAGGTCAACTGCGTTGATTGGAGTTCCATCAGACCAAACGCGGCCTGGAGCAACTGTGTACTGAACGCGGAAATCTGTTGCAGTGTTCTTTACGATCTTGTATGAACCAAAGATCTTGTTCTGAATTACGTTCTTCTTGTTATCTACGTAATTGAAACCAGAACCTGAAAGGTATCCCACTTTGCTGTTGATTGTGAGGTTTGTATCTGGTGTACCTGAGTTAAATGACGTCAGTGAGTTTGTGTCGTGAATAACGACAGTTGAACGAGTTGCAGCTTGTGCAGGTGTTAGCAGTGAAACTGCCAACGCCGCTGATGCTGCAGCTGCGAGCGCAAACTTTGCGCTACGTGTGAACTTCATAGTTCCTCCTTGAGGGTTAAAGAAAAGCGTCTGTGAAGAGTCGACCACTCCATAGGCGCTTTTGGTGGTGGAAGTCTGCCTTAGTGAACGCCAGGTGAGCAACAGGAGAACAGTTTGCATGTGCGCATGCTTTATAACGACCAGGTAAAGATTTGGTGCAATCGGGGTGATGTCGGGGCTACTGTGAAGGTTTGGCCGTCTCGGCAATGTTGATCAAGAAGCCAATCGATAGGAAGGCAATAGCACTGGCTATTGCCCCGCCAACAAACATTGGCAGGCGCAAGCTGTAATGAGCAAGGACGCCGCCCAGCAATGATCCAAG
>JBAXPH010000037.1:0-11275 GCA_037132355.1 Actinomycetes bacterium | reverse complement strand
GTTGAAACGTCAGCTGAAGAAGCGGCTGCAGAGTAACCATGATGGATGAAGCCCTAGAGCATTTGGTCAAGGGAATCGTTGATAATCCCGATGATGTTGTTGTCTCTGAAAAGAGTGGACGTCGCGGAACAACTTTAGAGGTTCGAGTTAACCCTGAAGATATCGGCAAGGTCATTGGTCGTAATGGTCGTACAGCAAAGGCACTTCGTACCGTTGTCAGTGCGCTCGCAGGACGCACAGTGCGCGTCGATCTCATCGAGACCGACGAAGCTCGATAACAATGCGCTTACTCGTGGGGCGAATTGGTCGCGCTCACGGAATTCTTGGTGAAGCGACGATAGAGGTTCGAACAGATGAACCTGATCGTCGCTTTGCCATTGGTGCCACAGTTCAAACAGATTCCAATGGTGAGTTAAAGGTTATTTCTGGCCGTGTTCATAACGGCATTTTATTATTGGGCTTTGAAGGCATTACCGATCGCAATGGCATTGAAAAATTGCGCAACACAATGCTCTATGCCGATGTTGATATCAATGAATCAAATGATGACGATGAGTATCACGTTATGCAGCTAATTGGTTGCGCCGCAGTTCTCGAATCAGGTGAAGCATTTGGTGAAGTTACCGATGTTATTAATCTGCCAGGTCAGGATTTACTTGCAATTAAAACTGCGCAAGGTGAGCAGCTAATCCCATTTGTGCATCAACTGGTTCCAACGGTCGATGTTGTGAATAAGAAAGTTGTGGTTATTCCGCCAACAATCACGGGGGAGATGGCATGAAAATTGATGCAGTAACAATCTTCCCTGACTACTTTGCGCCACTTCAGCTTTCCCTGTTGGGCAAAGCCCAAGAGCAAGGTTTAGTTGAAGTTAGCATTCACGACCTTCGCTCATTTTCAACAGATAATCACAACACCGTGGATGACACTCCGTATGGTGGAGGAGCAGGAATGGTTATGTTGCCAGAAATCTGGGGCAATGCATTAGATCCTTTAATGACTCCAGATACAGATTTAATTATTTTGACGCCAGCGGGCAAGCGCTTTGATCAGCCAATGGCTGCACAGTTTTCACAGGCAAAGCATTTAGTTTTTGCATGCGGTCGCTATGAAGGTATTGATGACCGCGTTCGCCAACATTATGAATCAAAAAACTATCGTGTGCATGAAGTATCTATCGGTGATTATGTTTTGGGTGGCGGCGAAGTTGCATCGCTTGTAATGATTGAAGCGATTACCCGTTTAATTCCAGGAGTACTTGGAAATCCAGAATCTTTGGCTGAAGAATCACATAACGAAGAGGGGTACTTGGAGTATCCAAACTTTACAAAGCCATCCATCTGGCGAGATCTTGAAGTGCCGGCAGTTTTGCTCAGTGGCAACCATGGGGAAATTGCTAAGTGGCGTGCGGCGCAAGCACAAGAGCGTGCCAAGAAGAATCTCTAGGCTTCAAGTAGAGTTACGACTATGTGCAGATTGCTAGCCTTTTCATCTCTGGAACGTAAGAGTTTTTACGACGTTGTGGGTAATGAGTTCGACAAATTTGTTGCAATGTCATCAGAGCATAAAGATGGTTGGGGTATCGGCTACGAAGGCAAGGTAGTAAAAGACATTAAGCCTGCCAAGGAAAGTGTTCTTTTGACGGAAACGGGCGAGACCCTGGTAACTGATGGCGCACTTCTTCACCTGCGTCTTGCCTCTAAGGGAATAACAGTCAATATCGATAACAACCACCCATTTACTCATGGCACAACAACTTTCATGCACAACGGAACCATTCGACCTGGAAACACTGCAGAGCAATTCATCGCAGATAAGTACAAAGGATTTCTACAAGGCACAACTGATAGTGAGCGTTTCTTTTATGCCTTGCTGTCCCAAGTGGATGAGCATGGCTTGGTCGAAGGCATACGTTCAATCGTTAATCTGATCCGTAATAACGCTGACTACACCGCGCTAAATAACATGGTGCAAACACCAGATACCTTGATTGCTGTGTGTGAGTTTAATGAAGCAAACAAATCTGAATGGAGTGCCGACGATCATTACGAGCTTCGCTTCACCAAGCGCGACAACGACATGATTGTTGCTTCAACTGGGTGGGGAAACACGGATTGGAATCATTTAGATAACCATCACATGCTCGTGGTTGATCGCTCGACTTTAGAGTATTCAATTTCTTCTCTATGACCCGCACCTACACAGTCGAAACCTACGGCTGTCAGATGAATGTCCACGACTCCGAAAGAATTGCGGGTCTATTAGATGAGGCTGGCTATATTCCTGCTGTGGTTGGTGAACAAGCCGACATAGTTGTTTTTAATACCTGCGCAGTGCGAGAAAATGCTGACAATAAGCTTTACGGCAACTTAAGTTTCTTAGCGCCAATCAAGAAGTTAAATCCGAATATGCAGATTGCCGTGGGTGGATGCCTTGCCCAAAAAGATCAAGCAACAATCATTAAGAAAGCACCTTACGTTGATGTTGTCTTTGGTACGCACAACGTTGGTTCATTGCCGGTATTACTAGAACGAGCACGTATTGAAGAAGAATCTCAAATCGAAATCCTTGAATCGCTAGAACACTTCCCATCAACATTGCCAGCACGACGCCTTTCTGCATTCTCATCATGGGTTTCAGTCTCGGTTGGGTGTAACAACACCTGTACTTTTTGTATTGTCCCCACACTTCGTGGAATCGAAAAAGACCGCACTTCAACAGATATCTTGACTGAAGTTAAGACTCTGGTTGATCAAGGCGTAATTGAAATAACTTTGTTGGGCCAAAACGTGAACGCGTATGGTGTTGATTTTGGTGACCGCCAAGCTTTTGCCAAGTTATTACGTGATTGCGGGAAAATTGATGGCTTAGAGCGAGTTCGCTTTATGTCCCCGCATCCTCGAGATTTCACTGATGATGTAATCGAAGCAATGGCGCAGACACCAAATGTAATGCCGCATCTGCATATGCCTTTGCAATCAGGATCAGATCGAGTCTTGCAACAGATGCGTCGCTCATATCGTTCTGATCGCTACTTAGGCATATTAGATCGCGTGCGTACAGCGATTCCACATGCTGCCATCACTACCGACATAATCGTTGGGTTCCCAGGAGAAACCGAAGAGGATTTTCAAGCAACTCTTGACGTGTGCTCAACAGCTCGCTTTACCGCTGCCTACACCTATCAATACTCAAAGCGTCCAGGAACACCGGCCGCAACGATGTCGGATCAGATTTCTGATGAGGTTGTCGCAGATCGCTATACCCGTCTTCACAACCATCAGCAGGCAATTTCATTGTCAGTTAATCAGGAAGCAATCGGTACTCACCACAAGATTTTGGTTGGGGATTACGAAGGCCGCCGCGATGAAGCACAAGCTCGCTTAACAGGCCGCAGTGAAGATTTCCGATTAGTGCACTTTGATAACAAATTTGTTGCACGTCCTGGTGATGAAGTAACTGTAACAATCACAGATGCTTCAGCGCATTATTTAATTGGCGATCCAATGTCTGTCCGACAAACCCGAGGTGCCGAAGCCCATGCTGCTCGAATCGCACAACCTGGTCCTGCTGCAACGATGCTAGGAATTCCTACGGTTAAACGATGAAACTGATTGTTATTTGTGGCGCTACAGCTACGGGCAAAAGTGATTTAGCGGTAACTCTTGCACAAGAAATAGATGCAGAAATCATTAATGCTGATTCGATGCAGCTGTATAAGGGTATGGACATTGGTACAGCAAAAATTACGATTGAAGAACGCGAAGGAATTCCTCATCATTTAATGGATTTATTAGAGGTAACAGAAGATGCCAACGTAGCTTGGTATCAGGAAAACGCGCGTGCGGCGATAACCGAAATTCATGGTCGAGGAAAGAATGTAATTATTGTTGGTGGAACAGGGTTGTATATAAAGGCAATTTTAGATGAACTCAATTTTCCAGATACAGATCCCGTTGTCCGCGCCGAATTGGAGTTGGAGTTTGCAACAAAAGGTATCGGGCCATTATTTGAAAGATTAGAAAAACTGGATCCAGCTGCCGCCCTTGCGATTGATAAAGCAAACTCTCGACGCGTTATTCGAGCTCTGGAAGTAATCAAAATTACCGGAAAGCCATTTACCGCTAATTTGCCACGGGAAGAAAGTTCTCGATACCCATATGCCCAGCAGTTTGGATTAGTAATGGATCGCGACGCGCTTTCGGAGCGAATTTCGATTCGTGTTGAGCGCATGTGGGAACAAGGATTAGTTGCAGAGGCTGAAAAGTTGATGGCTGCAGGTATTACGCGCGGGGTAACGGCTCAGCGCGCACTGGGCTATGCCCAAGTAATTGCTCAGATTGAAGGAAAAGTCACAGAAGATGAAGCAAAGGAAGAGACAAAGCGAGCGACACGACAATACGCGCGACGCCAAGAAACATGGTTTTCCCGAGATGAACGGATTACGTGGATATCCCCTGTACAAAATGCGCTCCAGCGCATTCGTGAATCGATAAACTAATAACAATGATTGCAACATATGGCCACGGTACCGAAAATGATTTTGTCCTCATTTTCGATCCAAAGGATGAGTACTCGATAACAACTGCTCAGACTGCTGCGATTTGTAATCGCGAAACTGGCGTTGGCGCTGATGGGTTAATCCGCATGATCAAGCGCGATGAAAAGTGGTTCATGGATTACCGAAACGCTGATGGTTCCTTGGCCGAAATGTGCGGCAATGGAATTCGAGTGATGGCTAGATACTTAGTTGAAAGAGGACATCAGCCTGAGGGAATTTTTGCTATCAATACTCGAGATGGAATCAAGCATTTGCGGGTACCGCTAACTGAAGACATTTCGGTAAATATGGGCCAAGTAACCGATGAAGATGAAGCAATTACTGCAGCAAATAATGGACATATTTGGAATGGATACAACATCAGTGTTGGTAATCCTCATGCCGTTGTTTTTGTCGATGATATGGCTGACATTGGAACCCTAGATGTTGCTCCAGTTGTGCGACCTCGGGATTCCTACCCCGAAGGCGTCAATGTTGAATTTGTGAAGATCATTGAGGGCAACACAGTTGCCATGCGAGTTTTTGAACGAGGATCTGGCGAAACTCGTTCTTGCGGTACTGGTACGTGCGCCGTTGCACTTGCTGCAACATTACACACGAAAGCGAAATTGCCAGCAACCTGGATTATTAATCCTCCCGGAGGCCGACTAGAAGTTTCAATCGATGGTCATTCAAATGCCACCTTAACCGGCCCTGCAGTACTTGTTCGCGATGTAGATATCTCGAGGTTTTTGGTTGAGTAAAGATTTCGATGACGAGTTCGAGTCATTGCTGCGCGAAAGCGCTCGGGTTGCAGCTGAATATGATGCGAGCGAAGAGGATGAAAGCTCGGATCAATCTCAAGAGTTAGAAGAGCGTCATGCGCTTCGACGCGTCAAAGGTTTTTCTACTGAGCTTCAAGATATTTCTGAGGCTGAATATCGTCAACTTCAGTTGGAACGAGTTGTCTTAGTCGGCGTCTGGACCGAGGGAACAATCAAGGATGCTGAAAACTCACTTGCAGAATTAAAAGCGTTAGCAGAGACAGCTGGCTCTGAAGTTTTAGAGGGTTTAATTCAGCGGCGAGATAAGCCAGATCCTGCAACCTACATTGGTTCAGGAAAGGTTATCGAACTAAAGCAAGTTGTAATGTCAACGGGCGCGGATACCGTTGTTTGTGATGGAGAACTTTCACCTTCTCAGCTTCGACAGTTGGAAGACAAGTTGAAGGTAAAAGTTGTAGATCGCACCGCTTTGATTTTAGATATTTTCGCCCAGCACGCGAAAAGTAAGGAAGGTAAGGCGCAAGTTGAATTAGCTCAGATTGCATACTTGTTGCCACGCCTTCGTGGTTGGGGAGATTCACTATCTCGCCAAGTAGGTGGTCGAGCAGCAGGTGGTGCTGGAATCGGCGGTCGTGGACCGGGTGAAACAAAGATTGAAACAGATAGACGTCGTATCCGCGACAAAATGGCAAAACTACGTCGAGAAATTGCCGAGATGAAAGTTTCAAGAGATACCAAACGTCAAGAACGTCGCCGATTTAATATTCCATCTGTTGCCATAGCAGGGTACACAAATGCTGGTAAATCTTCTTTGCTGAACAAGTTAACGAACGCCGGAGTTTTGGTCGAGAACGCACTTTTTGCAACTTTGGATCCAACTGTTCGTAAATCTGAAACCTCAGATGGTCGCGTTTACACATTAAGCGACACCGTTGGCTTTGTTCGCCATCTTCCACATCAATTAGTTGATGCCTTTAAATCTACTCTTGAAGAAGTATCAGAGTCAGATTTGATCGTCCATGTGGTCGATGGTTCGCATCCAGATCCATTCGAACAAATCCGTGCTGTCAGATTAGTCATAGATGAAATCGGCGGAAAAGAAATTCCCGAAATTATTGCAATTAACAAGGTAGATATTGCAGATCCGGCAGTAATTATGGAAATTTTGCGAAAAGAGCCCAATAGTTATGCCTTTTCAGTTCGAACAGGCTTTGGCATTGAAGGGCTATTGCATGCAATCGAAAGCTCACTGCCAAGACCATCAGTAGAGATCAATGTCGTGATTCCATATGATCGAGGAGATTTGGTACATGCGATTCATGAACGTGGTGAAATCTTCTCGGAGCAGTATGAACCTGAAGGAACTTCGATACACGCCCGTGTTGATGGTGGTTTGGCTCAAAGAATTGAGAATTCCCGCATAAGTGGGGAATAACACCGACACGCCGCGCGTTATAACCTCCAGAACCCAGTCAAATGCGCCATGATGCGCCCGTTAGCAGTTACGAGCAATTATTGAAAGGCGGTGAGAGCAATGGCAACAGATTACGACACACCCAGAAAAACTGATGAGGAACTTCATGAGGAGTCTCTAGAAGAACTCAAAGCGAAACGTGTTGATGCTCAATCCGGCCAGATCGATGTTGATGAGGCTGAAGCTGCAGAAAATCTTGAGCTACCTGGTGCAGATTTATCAGGAGAAGAGTTAGCGGTTCGAGTTGTTCCAAAACAAGTTGATGAGTTCACATGCTCACGGTGCTTCTTGGTTCACCACATCACTCAGCTTGCTAAAGGCGAAGGCGCAAAAGCTATTTGTAAAGAGTGCAATTAATTCTTAGCTGTTAGCCTTTCATAGCCTTAATTAATTCAGCTCCGCGGTTACTACTGATCAACCAATATGGCGTTGTATCCCGGTTGTCATTTATTGTCACTTGAATTCCTTTTGTTGCCCAGAACCTAATTGCTAGAAAGGCACGTGGATCCGCATCGCGTGTGCGGACTCGTCGGATCGCTTCGTTATCCAAGGTGATGCAATCCCCAACATAACTTAATGCGATATGTGCTTTTCCGGCTCTTAATTCTTGGTTATCAACCTCAATCACTAATTTAGTCGCAGAGTAAATCCACATCAGAACAGCTGAAAGAATTAATAAAGTCGCCAGAGCGGCGTTGTTTCCAAGGGCCGCCCAAATGGAAATTACAAGCGAAAGCATGAAGAAATAAATGATGGCGAGTAGCCACAATGGGGCATGTATCACTTCGCGGTAACGCATGGGAGTTACCGTATCGGATATAGAGGCGGTAACCTTGCCATATGGCACGGATTCCAAGTACGACTGCTCCAGAAGGATCACCAATTCCAGAGCGTCACCCGTTAGCACCTGTTGCCGGTTCAAAAATTCCTTCTCACTTTGGGCACTGTTTTGGCTGCGGTGAATTACACCCCACCGGATTACATCTAGTTGCTTACGCAGGAAACGAATTAAATATCACTGCGGAATTTACAGTTAATGAAAATCATCAAGGTGCACCTGGGTTGGCACATGGCGGACTTTTATCTTTGGCATTTGATGAGGCACTCGGAAAATTGATGTGGTTACTTCGCTCTCCTGCAGTAACTGGCCGCTTGGAAACAGATTTCATAAAGCCAGTGCCCATGGGCAGCACATTGCACATCACCGCAGAAATCACTGGACAGGTAAATCGAAAGGTTTATACATCGGCTATTGGTCGACTTAATTCACCGGATGGCGAAATTGCTGTTCGAGCTGCAGCACTTTATATAATTGTCCCTATGGATCACTTCATGAATAACGCACCTAAAGAATATTTAGAGCAAATGGCTAAGACTCCTGAATTAATGGCATTTGTAGATCCAACGTTCGAGATTAATCCTTAACAATGGCGCATCTGCAGGTCTTAATCACACGACTAGATCCTTCAATTCCTCTGCCGGTCTATGCCAAAGGTGGAGATGCTGGTGCAGATATTGTTACGCGCGTTGATGTGACTTTGCAGCCAGGGGGGCGCGCCCTAGTTCCAACCGGAATAGCAATTGCATTGCCCGATGGTTATGTGGCTTTGGTTCATCCTCGCTCGGGATTAGCAATAAAGCATGGCGTAACAATGGTGAATGCGCCAGGAACTGTAGATGCGGGATATCGTGGAGAATTGCAATGCATCATGATTAATCATGACCCTAAGGAAGCGATTACATTCCATAAAGGCGATCGCATTGCACAATTGGTGATCCAAAAAGTAGAGCGAGCAGAGTTTGTTGAGGTGAAAGATTTGCCTGGATCAGGTCGCGGTACTGGCGGATTTGGATCAACAGGATGAGTCAGCATCACGAAGATCGTGACAAAGTAATTGGAGCCTTAGGTGGCACCAAAGGTTTAATTGATTCTGGACTACCCGCAATCGTTTTTTTGATTGCATTTAATGTCACTAAGGATGTGCGAACCGCTATTACTTCAGCTTTAGCCCTGTCATTGGTACTTGCAATCTTTCGACTAGCGCGCAAAGACACCATCCAACATTCAATCTCGGGTGTGGTTGGTGTCTTGATTTGCGCCTACTTTGCTAATCGCAGTGGCAATGCAACTGATTTTTATATTCCTAAACTTTTGACAAACCTTGGGTATGGAACTGTCTATTTGATTGCAAACCTGGTCGGCTGGCCAATTTTAGGCTTGGTTCTGGGGCCACTATTGGGAGAAAATCTGACCTGGCGCAATAACCCAGCACGCAAAAAAATGTATCTGAAAGCTAGTTGGATTTGGGTCGCAATGTTTTTCTCACGTATTGCCGTGCAATACCCAATTTATAGAAGTGGCAACGTCAACTTATTGGGAACAGTTAATTTAGCTATGGGATATCCACTGTTCTTTGCAGCTGCATATGGAACGTGGCTAGTCATTAAGTCTGAGCCGCCTGTTGAACGCAAAGAAAATTAAGAGATAAAGCAAGCTTTAATCATTGATTCGGCGTCAGCCGATGCAACAAACAGCAGTTCATCTCCAGCAGCAAAAACATCATGCGGCTTTGCGGTAATAACGCGTCCATCTCGAACAATCGCTGCAATCGCTGCATTTTCAGGTAGTGCAATTTCTTCGACAGTTTTGCCGATGCATGCAGAACCATCTGGCAATGTAAGTTCTACAAGATTCGCTTGACCTTTTCTAAATGAGAACAAACGAACAACATCGCCAACACTTACCGCTTCTTCAACAAGTGCGGCAATAATGCGTGGAGTTGATACGGCGACATCGACACCCCATGAGGAATCAAAGAGCCATTCATTCTTTGGGTGGTTAATTCTGGCAACAACTCGGGGGACACCATATTCAGTCTTACCAAGCAAAGATGTAACAAGGTTTGCTTTGTCATCACCGGTTGCTGCAACTAGTACCTGGCAGTTATTTAGATGCGCGTTGTCTAGTGATGTGATTTCGCATGCATCAGCCATTAACCATTCAGCATCTGGAACGCTCTCAAGTTTTAAAGCCTTTGGATCTTTATCAATCAAGAGAACTTGATGACCATTATCCAAAAGTTCACGAGCAATCGCTCGTCCAACATTTCCAGCTCCTGCAATTGCAATTCTCATTGACGTTCACCTTCTGGGCTACTTGCAAGAATTTCTTCGGTTCGAGCAACATCAGCATCTGAAACCATTACGTGGATCAGGTCACCTTGTTGCAAAACAGTATGTTCGTCAGGAATTAGACCTTCACCTAAGCGTGTAATGAAGGCAACGCGCGCTGGTGTTAAAGCATCAATCAGAAGAATCGGGCGACCATACCAATCACTTTGTGGGTGCATTTCGCACAACTGAACCATGCCAGTTGCATCGCGCCATTCAGATCGTGATCCTTCAGGAACCAGGCGACGTAAAATCTGATCTGTTGCCCATAAAACTGTTGCAACAGTTGGAATACCTAGGCGTTGATAAATCTCAGCACGGCCTGGGTCGTAAATACGTGCCACAACATTTTGCACACCATATGTTTCGCGAGCTACACGAGCGGCAAGAATATTTGAGTTATCGCCATTACTGACAGCTGCAAATGCATCTGCATCTTGAATACCTGCTTCAAGTAGAACTTCGCGATCAAAGCCAACTCCTGTGACAGTGCGACCCTTGAAATTTGGACCTAGCCGACGGAAAGCTTCACGAGCCTGGTCGATAACTGCGACTGTATGACCGGCTGCTTCGAGTTCGGTCGCCAGTGATGAACCAACTCGACCGCAACCCATGATGACTACGTGCACAGGAGGTAACTTACACCCATAGGCTTACATCCATGGCATCAAACAAGAGTTCAACCCTAAAAACCGGAGATCTGGTACAGGTCACGATAGAAAAAGTGGCGCACGGGGGACACTTTATTGCGCGCCATGACGGGGCTGTGATCTTTGTTCGACATGCGATTCCGGGCGAAAACTGCACAATTCAAATTACCAGCACGGGGTCATCTTTTAATCGCGCCGATGTGGTCTCCGTAGAAAATGCATCCGAATTTCGTGTTGAGGCACCTTGCACTTTTGCTAATCGCAATGGTTGTGGAGGGTGCGATTTCCAGCATATTTCTGTAGACCATCAGCGGACATTGAAATCAGATGTGATTGCCGAACAGTTCTCGCGTATTGCAAAGATGGAGCTGCGCGTTGAGGTCGAAGAGGTTGGGGAAAGCACCCATTGGCGAACACGTGCAATCGCAACTACTGACCGTAATGGGAAGCTAGGATTTTTTAAGTCAAGGTCTCACTCGATCGCACCTGTATCGGAATGCATAATTTGCATTGAAAGTATGAACTTTTCCGAAATCGCCAGTAGAGACTTTAAAGGTGATGTTCGAGTTGAAATCAGTGCCTCAAATACCGGTGAACGCGCTATTGCTTTAGCGCCAACGCGTGGTGAGGAAAAAGCCAGATTGACCGAAGGCCC
>JBAXPH010000036.1:0-11304 GCA_037132355.1 Actinomycetes bacterium | reverse complement strand
GTTTCATTGCAGTTGATGGTGGCGGACAAGATGTATTCGTTCACTACTCAGCAATTCAAGGAAACGGTTACAAGTCTCTTGAAGAGGGTCAGGCAGTTTCGTTTGAGGTCGTACAGGGTCCAAAGGGTCCTCAGGCTGATGCAGTAAACCCTGCCTAATCAACACTAACTATTAAAAAACCCCGCCGGGTAACTGGCGGGGTTTTTTATTTCACTTTTTTGGAAGCGGCGGAATTTCGCCCACTTTTAATTTACGCGCAGTAACTTCTTTTACTGGAGATAAATCTTTTCCAGCTTTCCAGGCATCTAAATATTTCCACGGTAAAACTTCTCCGCGACGAACCCACCATGTATCAGCTGGTGTTGGCCAAGAAATTCCAAAATGTAAATGCGGTGCTGTACCACGAGCACTACCTGTTGCTCCGACTTTGCCCAATAGTTGACCGGCTTTCACCATAACTCCGGGTTCAATGCCAGCGGGAATCGAATTTTTCAATAGATGTGAACCGTAATAGCGAACACCATCGGTGCCGATAATTGATACATATAAACCACCACGATCAATTCCTAAATTTGTTTTACCACTCCACACATCTGTGCGATTAACTTCATCAACGATTCCATCCATTGGAGCCACATATTTGCAACCAGCTTTTGCCAAAATATCAGTAGCGGCATAATCATGATGTGCGCGTGCATAATTGACTGCACAATCAGCAACTGGGAACACGTGCAAAGGTGCTGCATCAGCAGCAACTGGAGCTAAAAACCCCAATAACAAAAGTAGAGCTGATATAGACCGGAGTTTCATACTCTTAGGTTAACGCCGCACGGTCTAAACGTGCGGTAACCATCATGTGAGGAACAGTGAGCGCCCACACAACCACTAATGCCATCCAGAAAAAATCATTGTTAAATTCTTGGCCGGCAACAGCAAGAATTGCAGCTATCGCAAAGGTTCCTACTAACGCTGGCAATCCAGGAAGCACGGCCGATGTAAATGCTTTACCCAGCATTCCTGCTTGATATGAGCTCTGACTACTCTTTAAAGCAAGAGTTAATCGAGCGGTATGGCGCATCGCATGCCAGCAGCCGAAGTACACGGCAAATGCAATGAGCGGAGGGGCAACAAGAGATAGTGTCAACAAAAGTGCAATATCGATCGCTTCGCGCTTTCGTCCTTTGATGATCAACGCAAATAGTGAAGTGATTCCAACTGCAACTGCCCCAATCAATAATTGACCATCAAATCCCCCATGCCAATCAATAATGGCTGGGTTTACCTTTTTTAAAGCATCGCTGCTTGCGCTATTAACTAATGGAATCAAGACGGGGATAAATCCAGATGCAACTGCATATGCAAAGCGCGGTAATTTTTTACCCGGTACAGAACGTCGATCTATCTCGCTCAAGAATGCTGCATCACCTATGCCAAAATGTGTTGCACTCATTACAACAACGACTATAAAGCCGGCTGTGTTAAACCTTAAGATGGCAATGACAGAAATCGCAGCGATTGCTACATAGATACAAATGAAAAGCACCATGGTGGCTGGCTTTGAACGCGGCAATGTCACCAGGTGATCAAGTGCCCCATGAGGAATACCAATAGCCAAGGCAGTCACGGCAACAGTGATCTGCCATCCCATGCTGGAGCTGCCAAGTAGATTAGAAAAGATCAGCGACAGCAGTATCGCGGCAAGAACTGCAAGGGTCGAAAAATTGCGGACCCAGTGAAATAGCCGCAATTCATTTTCTTTCATCTCTCCCCCATTTACATCAACCTTATCAAAGGCTGATGTGGGAAGATTGGATGTGCAGAAATTCGGATACATGGCGATGCTCGCCTTCACAGTATTTGGTTCATTTTGGCTAGAAGTTGTTCTAAAGACCGGAGTCTTGCGGCGCTGGAAACGAGCATTGATTAGCATCCTTCCAGTTAGTTTCTTATTTCTTATCTGGGATGCCTATGCAATTGCTCAGGGGCATTGGTTCTTCAACCGTGATCGAATGCTTGGAATTTATGGACCTTTTAATATTCCGCTCGAAGAGTTTCTCTTTTTCATCATCGTCCCCATGGCTGCAATTTTGACTATCGAAGGTGTCACAACAGTTAAGCCTCACCTGCGCGAAAAAGAGTTCGGAAAGGATGAGGACAAGTGATCTATAGCGATATTGCCATTGCCGCTTTCTGTATCTCGATAATTGTCGATCTCTTTGTATTCAAAAACTCACTTCTAACGCGCCTTGCTTTCTGGCTTTCATACATGATTATTCTTCCTTTCCAACTCATGACTAATTGGTGGTTGACTCACTATCGCAGCGATGGAAAAGCGATTGTCATGTATGACCCTGATGTAATTATTGGTATTCGCATTGCATCGGCCCCATTAGAAGACCTCTTGTTCGGATTCGCCCTTGTTTTATCAGTGATGGGCATGTGGGAGTTCTGGGGCAGGCGCGGATTCCAGCGCAACAAATAACTACAGTAAAGTTAACCCGTTAGGGGCGGTAGCTCAGTTGGTTAGAGCCCGGAACTCATAATTCCGTCGTCGTCGGTTCGAGCCCGACCCGCCCCACTAGTGGGATACGCCACTTACAGCCACCACTCATTGAGTGCTCGTACATCTGTGAAGCTGAAGTAACCAAGCGTAACTTTGAGGTATGAGCGATCGCGTCTTGATAGTTATGGATGATGCTTTTGAATTATCCACAATGGGAGCCGCACTTAAATTACACGGAACGAATGTAATAGGAGAAGCACAAAAAGAATCATCTGCAATCTTGCTAATGAGAAGTATGCAACCGAATGTGCTGCTAATAGATATGCATTTTTCCAATGAGCATTCAATCGCTATCGCTAAGGCAATTCGCAAGGAATCACCTTCAATAGGCGTTGTCATGCTCGTCGACTGTGCCGATTTTAGATTATTGGGAGAAAAGCGTAGTGATATTCCAAGTGGCACCAAAGTAGTGATCAAGAAGTCCATGAACAACGTTGCTGCGCTGTGTGATGTTATTTCGGAGTCGCGAGTTGCAGCATCCGAAGCACCTGTTACTTGGGTCAAGGGAAATGTTTCGTTACCTGAAAAAGCTTTGCAAAACCTGATGTCACAATTAACTGATCTTCAAATCGAAACTTTACGTCTAGTCGCAGATGGCTTAACAAATGCTGAGATTAGTCGCATCAGATTTGTGAGTGAAAAAGCGATAGAACAGATCGTTTCTAGAATTGCATTGGTTTTAAATGTGCAGCCAGATAGATCAAAAAACCTACGAGTTCAGTTGGTTGGTGAATATTTCAAGTGGATAGGCGCGCCTAGACACTAACTTTGATGTTCTACACGCGGGCACAGGTAAAGTTCGACGCTATGGAGCTAGTTGAAATTCGTGCGCAGTGGAATCAGGTGCTTGACGCACTTGAGTCGACTAATCGTGTTGCGTGGATAGCATATTTCGATGCCCGCTTATCTTCCTATGAAAACGGAGTACTCACCCTAGATTTTTCAGATAGCCGAAAATTTGCAACATCTCACGAGTATTCAGAAACGCGGCCGAACCTAAAATCAGCTCTGATAGAAGCCATCCGTTCGACTCTGGGCATAACTGTTGAGATATCCGAACAATGAAAATTAGATCAGGGTTGCTTTCTTTAGCACTTGTGCTTGCAGTTATTTCAGCGCCTAGTTCTAATGCGGTTTCCTCAACTTTGTCGATGTCGCTACGCCAGACCCCCAGCGCTTCCGAGTTATTAATCACTCTGTATGGAAACTTGAAACCTGCAAAATCTGGCACAGTCGTCAAAATTCAAGTTGATACAAAAGGTACGTGGAGTACAACAAAATTTTTATCGAAGGTATCAAAGGTAGGAACATGGAAGGTGACCGCATTAGCAACGGCGCTAGAAGCAAAAGTGCGTTATCGCGCTGTTGCAGTTGTAGGCAGTAAGAATATTTACTCACCTGTCCGAGCTATAGAAATAAAACAACAACCCGAAATTTCAAATGTCGATCCCGCCTTATTTATCGATTTATTGGGCCCTGGCGGTCGCATTCATGGCGCAGATATAAGTCGATGGCAGCATCCCGATGACAAGCCAATTGATTTTGCAAAAATGTACGCTGCTGGTGTTCGCTTTGTATTTATCAAAGCGTCGGATACTCGTGAATCTGCAGATCAGTTATCGGTTAAGTACGCAGCTATGGATCATCATGCTGCCCAAGCGGCCGGAATCTTTACTGGTTTTTACCACTATGCCGTTTTGCCTGATGTCACAGATCCTGACGATATAAAAAAGGATGCGTTAGCGCAGGCACAAAAAGTTGTATGGCGTTTAGCAGCGATGGGCGGATATGGCGATAAGGATTTGCCATACGCATTAGATCTTGAAAATAAATGTGTTCGACTAACCTCTTCTGGTGATTGCCAAAAGTATGCAACACGAAGTGCTGTGACATTGTGGGCCACTACCTTTCTTGCATCGTTAAAGGAAAAAACAGGCAAAACTCCACTTCTCTATTCTTATGCAAATTTTCTTGAGGGCTCGATGGTTCGTACTCCCGAGCTGGCGAAATATCCATTGTGGTTAGCCCAATATGCAATTGATCCGGCTAACCCAATCAATCAACCTGGACTAAAAGCTGGTGGTTGCTATGTACATTCATGGACCGGTGCAAACTGTGATTCACAATGGACAGTCTGGCAGTACACATCTTGTGGAATTGCGGATAAATATGGAGTGCCTAGTTCTCGATTAGATCTAAATGTCTTTAGAGGTACTCCCTATACATTCTTAGATTTAGTTAAAGGATCGTGGATCCCTTCATTGCTTGATTTAATGCCGATGCAAGAGCCATCAACAATGGCTGTCTTAGATCAATCGGCAACTACTACTAATAAATTAGTTACATTCAAGGTTGCCGTAGCGCGTCCGAACGGTTCACCAGTCGTAACCGGTGCAGTTAAGTTGGTATTTGATCCAACAATTGTGCTTAATCCAAAGCCGACTCAAACGATTTTACGTGAAACAAGTGGCGTGTGGACCTTGTCTATTAAAGATGTTCCAGCTGGAACATTCATAGGTAAAGTTTTGTATCAAGATGTTTCAGGAACTCATGCGGACTCATCGTTTCCAGTGACATTTACTGTGACGCAAGGCCCAGTACCTACACCTAAGCCAACACCATCACCAACTGCAACAAAAAAGCCAGCAACTGATGGTTGCAAAGGTCAGATTAGGAATTAACCTCTAATAGTTCATCTAGAGCTGCAATTTCACGATCAACTAATTCGGTGTATTGCGCAACAGACTCTTTACGTTCCTTTGTACTCCAACCAAGTACTGGTGCAATAAGTGCTGCAATTTCATCGGCAAGATGAACGCCATGGTTAACTGCTTCAAAAGAGAGACGTGTACGGCGTGAAATAACATCATCTACTGACCGTGCACCTTCATGTGAGGCTGCATAAACAATTTCTGCCTTGATGTAGGGCAACGCAGAGTCCAATGTGCCAGCCAATTTTGGTTGTTCATCAATGATTTCCAGAATTTCGCTAATCAATGAGCCATGGCGATTTAACAGATGTTCGACAGTTTTAACATCTAATCCAGATTCTTGTGCAATGCGCTCTTTTTGTTGCTCTAATGCAAAGTAGCCATCGGCACCTACTAATGGAAGTTTATCTGTCACAGACTCTTGAGTTAATTTACGAAGTTCAATCACTGCGCGATCCACTACATCTTTACCCATGACGCGATATGTCGTGTATTTGCCACCGGCGATAGATACAAAGCCAGCAGCAGGTCGATCCACTGTGTGCTCACGTGAAAGTTTGGTGGTAGTTGCGCTTTTGTTGTTGGCAACTAATGGGCGTAGTCCTGCATACACACCGATAATTTCATCTGCACGTAATTTAGGTTCCAGTACTCGATTAGCTTGATCCAAAATGTATTGAACATCTTCACGTGTTGCGAATGGCTCGGCCCGATCACCTTCGTAGGGAGTATCGGTTGTACCGACAATCCACTTGTCTCCCCACGGAATTATGAACAAGACAGAAACTGGGGTCTTTAAAATAATTCCAGCATCAGATTTGATTGCAGATCCAGGAACAACAATATGAGCACCTTTACTCATTGTTACGTGATATCCAGGAGTCAACTCAAAGCGTTCATGCAATTGATCGCTCCATACGCCTGCACACATAATCGTTGCACCAGCTTTAATTGCGATCTTCTTTCCAGATACTAAATCAAGTGCGTTAACACCAACTACACGCTTACCTTCGCGGATCAATGATTCTGCAGAAACTTGGGTTGCAATAATTGCACCATGACGAGCAGCAGTTCGAGCAACCGCCATTGTGTGGCGGGCATCATCAACTTGAGCATCAAAGTATTTAATTGCGCCTGTGACAATGTCATGGCGCAACGATGGAGCAATTTCATTAATTTGTTTTTGGCTTAGGTGCTTATGCCATGGCAATGCACGTTGAAAACCGCGTAATGCATCATACAAAGCTAAACCGGCACCAACATAGGTGCGCTCTTTAAACTTTTCAGTAAGTGGAAATAAAAATCCAACAGGCTTAACAAGATGTGGGCATAATGTTGAAACCATTAATTCACGCTCGTGCAGAGCTTCACGTACCAATTTAAAATCGTATTGTTCGAGATATCTCAGGCCACCATGAATTAGCTTGCTAGATCTACTTGATGTTCCTGCAGCGATATCTTGCGCCTCAATCAGGGCGACTTTTAATCCACGAGATGCGGCATCTAAGGCTGCGCCAACTCCGTTGACTCCTCCGCCAATAACAAGGATGTCGAATTGTTCGATGCCTAATTGGGAAATGGCAGAGTCACGCTGGTCTGGGCCAAGTTGTGACAAGAACATATGCGTTGCATCTCCGTTTTCAATGAGTACGCTAAGCCTAACTTACGGGGAAGGGTTTGTGCGCAGTGGCTTACATCGGCAGTTTGGATCAGGGCACAAGTAG
Source organism: Actinomycetes bacterium (assembly GCA_037132355.1). Classification (GTDB taxonomy): domain Bacteria; phylum Actinomycetota; class Actinomycetes; order Nanopelagicales; family Nanopelagicaceae; genus Planktophila. The sequence goes on along the minus strand of JBAXPH010000036.1, from coordinate 4,306 downwards.
TACCCGTTTCATGATCTTTGACCATGCCGGCAAGGTTGTTGGGCAGCATCAACTAGAACATCGCCAAATACTTCCGCAAGCAGGGTGGGTAGAACACGACGCGGCTGAAATTTGGGAACGAGTGCAAGAAGTTATTGCTGGAGCACTGAAGCAAGCAAATATTTTAGGCTCAGATTTAGCGGCTATTGGGCTAACTAACCAACGTGAAACCACTGTGGTCTGGGATGTAACAACCGGTCAACCGCTATCCAATGCAATTGTTTGGCAAGACACTCGTACCACTGATTTCTTAGCATCGATATCAGAAGATCAACAGCAAAAGATTCGCCACACAACCGGATTAACAATCGCTCCATACTTTGCAGGCAGCAAGATGAATTGGTTTCTAAAAAATGTGCCAGCTGCAAACACCGCTAACGCACGGTTTGGAACTATCGATTCGTGGCTTTTATGGAACTTATCGGGTGGTGTTCGTTCAGGTGTCCATGCAACTGATGTCACAAATGCAAGCCGTACTTTATTAATGAGCCTTGAAACTTTAGATTGGGATGACGAACTATTGTCAATCTTTGGTGTTCCACGCTCAGCCCTACCTGTTATTAAATCTTCCTCTGAAACCTATGCATTAACTGATCCTCATGGTCCATTTGGCTCTGCCATTCCTATTGCAGGAATTCTCGGTGATCAGCATGCGGCGATGGTGGGGCAAGTATGTTTCGAACGTGGTGAATCCAAGACTACATATGGCACTGGAAACTTTGCTTTACTCAATACTGGCACTGAGATTGTGCGTTCAAAGAATGGTCTGCTCTCAACCCTCTGTTATAAATTTGGTGAACAGCCAGCGATGTACGCGCTCGAGGGTTCAGTTGCTGTTACCGGCTCTGCTATCCAATGGTTGCGCGATCAACTAGGAATCATCTCAAACGCTGCAGAAACCGAAATCCTTGCCTCATCCGTTACCGATACAGCAGGTGTCTACTTTGTTCCGGCATTCTCTGGCCTCTTTGCTCCCTATTGGCGCAGCGATGCTCGCGGCGTCATCGTTGGCTTAACTCGCGCTGCAACAAAGGCACATCTTGCACGCGCAGCTCTTGAGGCAATCTGCTATCAAACTCGCGATGTTATGGATGCCATGGTTGCCGATAGTGGTACGCCCATGACCGAGATGCGCGTCGATGGTGGAATCACAGCAAATTCACTCTGCATGCAGATGCAGGCAGACATTATGGGAATCGATATCACTCGACCCTTGATTACCGAAACAACTGCGCTAGGTGCTGCATATGCCGCAGGTCTTGCAGTTGGATTCTGGAAGAACACTGATGAGTTGAAGAAACAATGGAAGCAATCTCGTCGCTGGAACCCAACAACAACTGCAGAAAATCGCAATAAAGGTTATGCAGAGTGGAAGAAAGCGATAGAACGCACCCTTAACTGGGCTTAGTGCACGATAGAGTAAGCACACTATGGACGAGATCGTCGAACTCACAGCAGGAATCGTGCGCACTAGCCGCACCATGAATGATGGACGCACGATCCGCTATTACGACACTGCTGGACAGACTCGCACTGCTCCCGATCAACGCCCTGAAGAAGAGCAACCCGGAATCGGCGAACTTCGCCTTGATCCATTGGTCAATGAGTGGGTTGCAATGGCAGCTCATCGCCAAGGACGCATCTTCTTGCCGCCTAAAGAGTTATGTCCACTCTGTCCTACAACGGGCGAACTCCTTACTGAGATTCCCGAAGATAATTTTGAAGTTGTCGTCTTTGATAACCGCTCTCCCTCGCTACGTCCACCATCAGGTGATTTTGCACTTCCTGACATGGTGGGATCAGATACGGATGAAGGAGTTGCTGCAGGTAAGTGCGAAGTAATCTGTTTTACTGCAGATCATGGTGGTTCATTTAAAACTCTCTCTCCTCAACGCGTGCGCACATTGCTCGAAGCATGGCGCGATCGCACCACCGAACTTTCACAACTACCGTTTATTGCACATATTGCGCCCTTTGAAAATCGCGGAGAAGAGATCGGAGTAACTCTGGCCCACCCACACGGTCAGATATATGCATATTCCTTTATTCCACCTCGCGTCTCCAAGATGCTTACGGTTGCACGAGAGCACCATGCCAAGACTGGCCGCGTTCTCTTTGATGACATTCTTGCTCGCGAACTTCGCGATGGTCTTCGCATTATTGCTCGTAATGAACATTGGATTGCCTACACACCCTATGCATCTCGCTATCCCTTCGAAATTCACGTTGTTCCATTGCAGCCCGTTGCAGATCTATCAGAGCTTGCACCTGCTGCATGTGATTCATTCCCTGCAATCGCAATCGAAATCATGCAGCGCCTTGACGGAGTATTTGGTATCGAGATGGCATATATCGCAGCGTGGCATCAAGCACCTGTGCGCGAAGGTCGCGAACTTCTTCGCCTGCATTGGCAGATCACAAGCGTGCGTCGCGCACCAGGCAAGCTCAAATATTTAGCTGGATCAGAATCCGCCATGGGTGCATTTATTATGGATATGAAACCTGAACAATCTGCGCAACAACTTAAAGATGTAAAGCTTTAAATAATGGCTTCACTTGCACGAAATTTTGAAGAGCTCTTCGGACGTAAACCAGAAGTAATTTCAGAAGCTCCTGGTCGCGTCAATCTCATCGGCGAACATATTGATTACAGCGAAGGATTTGTTCTCCCCTTTGCAATCGCGGATCGCACCCACGCTGCAATTGCTTCGCGTCCTGATGGTTTGATCCGCATCGCGTCTCACCAACGTAAAGAGAAGATATTCAGTATCGATATCCACGACGTAAAACCTGGAAGCAAGGGCGATTGGGAGAAATATGTTCTCGGAGTTCTCTGGAGCCTCGGAATTACAACTGGCGTAGATATTTTGGTCGATGGAAGCGTTCCCGCAGGTGCCGGGCTTTCCTCATCTGCAGCCCTCGAATGTTCAGTGGCAGTTGGGCTTAACGAACTTTTTTCCCTGAATAAATCTCTTGAAGATTTAGCGCGTGCTACTCAAAAAGCTGAGAACGATTATGTCGGAATGCCATGCGGCATCATGGATCAATCTGTTTCATTAATGGGCAAGGTAGGCGCCGCTCTTCTTCTTGATTGCCGAGATCTGACTACTGAATCTATTCCCTTTAACGTTGCAGATGCAGGTCTTGAACTTCTTATTATCGACACACAGGCTCACCATGCTCTTGTCGATGGCGGCTATGCCGAACGTCGCGCAGCATGCGAATCCGTTGCAGCCAAACTCAATATTCCATCGATGCGCCATCTGACCCTTGAAGTATTGCAAGCAAACCGCGAAAAAATTACAGAGACCGAATTTATTCGCGCACGACATGCAGTAACTGAGATTGCTCGAGTATTAGCTGCAGTCACAGCGCTGCGTGCTTCAGACTTTGAAACTCTGGGAGAACTCATCAACCAATCACATATCTCTCTACGAGATGATTACGCAGTCTCTTGCCCAGAACTCGATGTCGCCGTTGATGCCTGCCTTGCCGCAGGTGCCATTGGTTCACGTATGGTCGGTGGCGGATTTGGTGGAAGCGCAATCGCTCTGATTAAGGCGCAGGATGTTGCAAAGACGCGTGAGGCCGTGACAGCAGCATTTGAATCACGTGGATTTAAGAGACCTAGATTCTTTACATCTCTGCCAAGTGCGGGAGCAAGCGCTGCGCGTTACTAGCTTAAAATAATTAATTGGCGAGCGGTTCAATAGAGAGAACAGTTACTCCGCCAATTGAATTAAGAATTTCAACAAGATCAGATGGATCTGTACCGGGAACTGCCACCGTGATTGTGTCGTAGCCAATTCCATCTTCACTCTTGAGGACTTCAAGGCCACGAATATCTGCACCTGCAGAACCAATTGCGGATGCGAGCATGCCGAGTGAACCGGGACGATCGGGAAGAGATACCTGCATAGTGAAGAGCGCCATGACGCAAATGTACTCGTTAGGTGCTACCCAATACGAATTAGATTGCTGGTGCTGACCCTAAAGTGACCTTGAAGGTCTTACTTCCACCTGTTGGAAGATCGACAACGACTGTGACAGTTGCACCAGGTGCATAGGAACGAATGCGGACAATTGCAGCATCGGTATTAGGAATCTTGACGCCATCGATACTTCGAATAATTGCACCAACTGGGATTCCCGCCTTCTCGGCTCCTTCACCTGGGCTAAGTTTTCCAATCTTGGCACCTTCACCTGTAAAGGTTGTATCGAAGAAGACTCCGAGCACTGGTCGGGTAGATTTTCCAGTTGCAATAAT
>JBAXPH010000035.1:0-11328 GCA_037132355.1 Actinomycetes bacterium | reverse complement strand
CTTTTGATTACTTTTTTTGATGCCAAAACAGCTGAGATCAAATCAAAAGGAATTTTCAACCATGCTGCTGATGGCGTACGAGAAATTCGCACCCGTGGGATTAGTTGTAATTCAAAGTTTGCTGCAGGTACCAATGTATTTTCGAGACCACTTGATGTACCAAGAAAAATCAGGCGATCGTTCGGGTGAGATATCTTCCATTGACGGGCAACAGCTAATGCGGGTTCGACATGGCCGGCTGTACCGCCGCCTGCCAGAACTACCGTAGCCATTTAATACCTGTTTCCTGTAATTCTTTATAGATTACTGGGTCTCTTCGCGCAGCACCCAACACAAAGCCGATTCCCATGTATGTTGCGATCAGTGCTGAACCACCATAAGAAACTAGCGGCAAAGTTACGCCCACAACTGGCAGCACGCTGATTGCCGAACCAATGTTCAAAATAGTTTGGATTGCAATCCAGCAACCAAATCCAGATGCAACGTAGCGAACCATTGGATCATGGGCACGCAGTGCAAGTTTGAAAATTGAAAACAGCAAAATGCTCAGCAATAACAAGGTTGCAATTGTTCCGAACAAACCAAGTTCTTCGCCGATAACAGCAAAGATAAAGTCCGTGTGGGCTTCGGCAAGATTGCCCCATTTTTGACGGCTGGCACCAAGACCAACACCAAAGAGCCCACCACTAGCAAGCCCCAGCAAACTATGTGCAGGTTGCCATCCGTACAACTTGTATTGATCTTGTGCAAATGGATTGAGAAAAACCATAAATCGTTGAACTCGATATGGCGAAGTCAAGATTGCTGCGGTTAAGCCAACTAGTCCAACACTTAATCCAATTCCAAAAATTCCTAATCGCAACCCTGAAACCCACAACAAGCCAGCCAAAATGCACGCAAAGACTGATGCGGTTCCGAGATCACTGCCGAGCATTACCAACAGTATGCACAGCGCAAAAGCTGGTGCAATTAATTTCAGTACAACTGTGTGGTTAACTCCTGAACGCTCTTGCTTGGCCAGCATGAAACCAGCCCACAGCACCATAAGAAACTTAGCAATTTCACTGGGCTGAACATCTACAAATCCCAAACTGATCCAGTTGTGGTTTCCGTTAACACTCTTTCCGATAACTTGCACAATCATTAATAGGAAAATTGAAATGATGAACCCGAAGCGTGCAATCAACTTCCAGCGTGCTAAGGAAAAGCGTGATAGTACCCAAGCCATTGGGATGGACATCGCTAAGAAGATGAATTGCCGCAAAACAATGGCAAAGGATGAGCCCTTAGTTTCTAGCGAGTGAATTGATGATGCAGAAAAAACCATAATCAAACCAAGGATGCTCAACCCCAAAGTGCTACCCAAAAGCATGTAATAAAGGTTTACAGGTTTAGTAAAAATTGTTTCGCGTTGTTGATTACTCATGAGCCACCACCTTTCTAACTGCGGCAGCAAAGCGATCTCCACGATCTGCATAAGAAATAAACTGATCCATCGACGCACACGCCGGTGCCATTAACACCGTATCCCCTGGTGCAACTAAGGTTGCAGCTTGTGTAACAACTGCCTCCATCAAGGAATTGGAATCGCCTGCGCGCGAATAGTCAGCAGGAGCATCAACAAAAATTTGAGGAATCTCTGGTGCGTGTTCCATCAGTGCATCGGCAATCAACTGACGATCTGCGCCAATAAGAATTGCAGCTTTGATGCGACCTTTACAGCGCTGAACTAAAGAATTCATGTCCGCACCTTTTGCAAGTCCCCCAGCAATCCATACAACAGATAGATGAGACATTAACGATGCCGAAGCAGCATGCGGATTAGTTGCTTTCGAATCATCAACCCACGCAACAGAATCACTTTCAAATACGGTCTCAATGCGGTGGCGGCCAGGTTTGAACTCTTGCAGCGCCTTTTGGATATGTTCATGAGAAACATTTACTGTCCGAGCAAGTGCAGCTGCTGCAAGTGCGTTAGAAACATTGTGCGGCACTGTTGGTGTGATGTCTTTTAGCTCGCAAATCATCGCCGCTTCCATTGGATCTGTTACAAATGCACGATCTACTAATAACTCTTCAACAACGCCGATTTCACCTGGTGCTGGGGTATCTAGTGAGAAAAATACTTTTCGCCCAGTAAAGCGGTTGGCGCGCTGGACTACCGCCCCATCATCGGCGTTTAGGACTGCAATTTCTGCGCGATCTAATATCGAAAATTTGGCATCGGCATAGGCATCAAATGTGCCGTGCCAGTCAAGGTGATCATCGGCAATGTTCAGTATCGCGGCAGCAGCAAACTGTGCTTGCTTGGCCCAATGCAATTGAAAACTAGATAATTCCAGAATCAAAAAATCGTAAGCATCCTTGCGATCTACCGCTTCAATAACCGTGTCACCCACATTGCCACAGGCAACCGCCTTTAAACCGGCGGTTTGTAAAATCTTTGCTGCCATTTCTACTGTCGTTGTTTTTCCATTTGTTCCAGTAAGGGCAAGCCACTTTTGTCCTGGAGCAATTTCAGAACGAATCTGCCACGCAAGATCTACTTCATTGAGAATCTGTAATGTACTAGCGAGCACTTTGACAACAAGTGGGTGATCCTGGCGCCAACCCGGAGAAATAACGACCGCATCAAAATTAGTTAACTCAACACTCTCTGGCTTTACGGCATCGTGGGCGTTATCATCTGCAATTGTTACGAAGGCTCCCCGCACTTGTAGTGAGCGAGCAACCGCCGAGCCTGTTACGCCAGCTCCTAAAATTAGGAAACGTTGCTGGGCGAAATTAATAGACATTTGTTACTTGGCTACCCACTGGGCGTAAAATAAACCGAGTCCTGCTGCCACAGATAATCCAGCGATAATCCAGAAGCGGATAACAATTGTGATTTGTTCCCAACCAACTAATTCAAAGTGATGATGAAGCGGAGCCATTTTAAATACCCGCTTTCCGCCACTGATCTTGAAGTACACAGTTTGAATCAACACCGACATTGTGATGATGACAAAGAGGCCACCTAGCGGAATAAGTAACATTTCTACGCGCAAAGTTGCCGCTAATCCTGCAATTGCACCACCTAACGCCAACGAACCTGTATCGCCCATAAAGATTTTGGCAGGTGCTGTGTTCCACCAAAGAAATCCGGTGCAACCACCAGCAAATGCGGCTGCCAATACAGCTAAGTCCAAAGGATCTCGAACCGCATAACAACCAGCCGCAGCGTTTAGCGCGCAGCTTTGTCCAAACTCCCACACGCCAATTAATACGAAGGCTAAGAAGGTCATGATTGACGCACCTGTTGCTAAGCCATCTAGGCCATCGGTTAAGTTAACGCCGTTACTTGCAGACATCACCATCAGAACAATGAAAACAATAACTAATCCTGAACCCAAATAAATTGAAGTTTCGCGTACTCCTGACAAGTACTGCGAAATTGGAGTCAAGGAATCAGAATCAACAAACTGCAAACCTAAATAACCAAAGATTGCGGCAAAGATGCCTTGGCCAATTAACTTGAAGCGACCCGGTAATCCTCGAGAGTTCTGTCGCGAAACTTTCAGCCAATCATCTAGAAATCCAATAAATCCAAGTGAAACAACTAATCCCATTACCAATACAGCCGAAACAGTTACCGAATTTCCTGACACCAAGTGGGCGAGCAAATATCCAAGGACTGCTGCAAGAATGAAAATGATTCCACCCATAGTTGGAGTGCCACGCTTGATGTGATGGCTGCTAGGGCCGTCATCCCGAATAATTTGACCGTATCCCTTACCCGCAAGGACTCGAATCAAGACGCGGGTTCCGAAGAGTGAAAACATCAGTGCAAAGGCACCGGCGATAAGAATCTGTCTCAACTTTCAACTCCGCTCTTGTTTAACCACAAACTTTCTAACTTCTGAGCAAGTACTTCAAATCCTTCAGAACGTGATGCCTTTACTAGAACCACATCTCCTGCAGAAAAATAATCTGTCATAGAAAGGCATTCATCAATGCTTGCGAAATGATGGACAAGCATTTGCCCCTTATGGTTTCCATACTCTGGAGCGCCAATAGCGACCAAATGATCGATACCTATCCCTTGGGCTAGCGTGCCAATTGCTTCATGCTGAGCAGCACTTGACTCGCCGAGTTCCTGCATTTTTCCTACAAAAGCCCACGATTCGCCCCCACGTTCTTGGGCGAAGAGCACCAAAGATCGCATTGCCGCAGCCATTGATTCGGGGTTAGCGTTATACGAATCATTGATGATCAATAGGCCGAATACATCATGTAATTCCATGCGCCATTTACTGGCACTTTCTGCCGTCGATAATGAACTTGCAATTAATTCGATAGGAAGCTCTAACGCAGTTCCGACAGCTGCAACAGCCAGTGCGTTTGAAATCTGATGTTCTCCCACTACTCGCATTCCAACGGCATCGCGTCCTGCAGGTGTCACAAGATCAAAGTGCGGGCAGCCTTCGCGAATTTCTACATCTGCTGCTCGAACTTCTTGTCCGTTTCCAAACAAAATAGTGCGGCCGGCGTGAAGTGATGACATCGCAGGTGTGTATTGATCATAACTTCCAAGTACTGCAATTCCATCTGGACCTAATGACTGAATTAACTCCGATTTAGTTTCAGCGATGGCAGCCACTGAACCAAACTCTCCTAGGTGCGCTGTTCCAACAACTAGTACAACTCCAATATTTGGTTGCGCAATTTCACATAGTCGAGCAATGTCACCCTTATGGCGCGCGCCCATTTCTAGAATGCAAAACTTTGTACGCTCGTCGCATTGCAGCAAAGTGATTGGCAACCCTAAATCATTATTGAACGAGCCTGCAGGTGAGACAGTAGGGCCGGCAACGCCGAGCATATGAGCCAATAAATCTTTTGTACTGGTTTTTCCTTGTGATCCTGTGATTCCAACAACTGTTAATCCGGTTAAGCGCTTGCGCACAAATGCCGCCAAGGCTGACAATGCTTCTAAAACATCATCAACCACAATGCATGGGCCATCAATGCGATGGGTTGTGAATGAAAACATCGCACCAGCGCGATATGCATCTGCTGCAAAATCATGTCCATCAACTTTTTCGCCCTTCAGCGCCAAAAAGATGCAACCAGGAGTTGCTAACCGTGAATCAAATACTGGCGCTTTAGATACCAACAAATCTTTGTCACAATGCAGTTGGCCGCCTACCAATAAAGCTATCTCTGCTGCGGTTAAAGTGATCACTTTTTATCCTCGATTGCTCGAGCAAGTTCTACGCGATCATCAAAAGGATGTGTAACTCCACCAACCTCTTGTCCCTTTTCATGGCCTTTGCCCAAAATCACAACTAGATCGCCCGCTTGTGCTTCATCCACCGCAGCCTTAATTGCAGTTGATCGATCAACAATCACGGTACTTGGCTCTTGGATATCTAGACCTAATGTCATCTGAACCAAAATCTCTTCTGGCTTTTCTGAGCGAGGATTATCACTTGTATAGATTGCAACATCTGCCCCGTCATGTAACGCCTTACCCATTAATGGTCGCTTAGACGTATCGCGATCGCCACCGCAACCAAGTACAGCGATGACACGTCCATCTGTAATTTCATGGGCTGTCTCTAGAACTCGCGCAACAGCATCAGGTGAATGCGCGTAATCAACTAGTGCTGTGAAGTTTTGTCCCAGCCGCACGGATTCAAGGCGGCCTGCTGCGCCGGTTAGGTGAGGCAAGATGGCAGCAATATCTATTGGATCGATTCCGCTTTCATTGGCAATAGCAACTGCCATCAAAAGATTGTCATAGTTATAGCCACCATGTAGCTGAACTTTTCCTTCAATTAAAATTCCACCACTGCCTCGAATTGCAACATGCGCACCTGCATAGTCAGGTGCTATCGATACGTAATGCCAGGTAGCGCTTTGATTATTGCGAGAAACGCTCATCACAGGCAGCTCAGTCTGTGCGGCTAACTGCACGCCATATGCATCATCGATATTGATGACGGCTAAATCTGCAAACTCGAAGGTAAATAACTTTGCCTTTGCCGCGAAGTAATTCTCCATGGTCTTATGAAAATCCAAATGGTCTTGCGAAAGATTAGTGAAGGCAACAACTGCAAAGTGACTGCCTCGAATACGTTCAAGTGCAATTGCATGGCTTGAAACTTCCATGACCAGGTTGCGCATATGGCGTTCGCGCATCACCGCTGAAAGTGCCTGTAAATCACTGCTTTCAGGGGTTGTGCGCTTACTGGCAAGAACTTCGCTGCCAATACGGGTTTCAACAGTGCCGATCAATCCACTGTCACGTCCTGCGGCAGACATAATCTGGTGCAGCAAGGTTGTAACAGTTGTTTTGCCGTTTGTGCCTGTAACCCCGACGCTATACAAATCCCGCATGGGCTCGCTATAGAACCAGGCGCTAATCACACCTGCAGCCCGACGAGGATGGGCACTAACAATTACCGGTACTCCTTTAACCTTTGATGCACCATCTGCATCTGTTAGAACGGCTACAGCACCACGTGCGATTGCATCTTTAGCAAAATCAGCGCCATGTGCCTTTTCGCCAGGCAGTGCAATAAATAAATCGCCCTCTTGAACTTCATTACTAGACAGAGTCATTCCGGTGATTACTGTGGCCGCATCCCCCGTCAAAGTCGCGTTAGCTATCGCAGCTACCGACTCAACGGTTCGCTTAAATTCCTCAATTGGTCTTGACACTTGCGGCCTTCTTTTCGGCAATGAGTTGTGCTTCATTTAATGCTACTGGGATGATTTTTGTACCAGTAGGTGCTATTCCTTTTGACTGCAAAACAAATGACATAACCTTTTTAAATACTGGACCACCCAGTGCGCCACCCCAGTGCAGACCCTTTGGATCCTGAATCGTTACTGAAATTACATACGCTGGATTATCTGCTGGAGCAAAACCAATAAATGATGCTGTGTAACCGCGGTAGCAACCGCAGGTGTCATCGATGCGCATTGCTGTACCAGTCTTACCAGCAACCCGATAACCTGCAATTGCAGCAGTTGGCGCGGTTCCATTTGCTGATACAACGCTTTCCATCATGATGCGCATCTTTTGCGCAGTTTCAGCGCTGATTACGCGAACGCTTTCTCGGGTTGCAGATGGTGTGTAATTTCCGCTGGCATCACTTGTTCCAGCAATAACAGTTGGCGATACACGGACCCCGCCGTTTGCAATCGTTGCAAAGACGCTCGTTGCCTGCATCGCTGTTAAGGAATAACCCTGACCAAAAGCCACTGTTGGCGCTGTTGTTCCAGACCAATTAGCCACCTTTGGAAGAATTCCATTTGATTCACCTGGTAGTCCAGAGCCAGTCTTTGTTCCAATACCAAACTTTGAAAGATAATCATGCAAAGTGTCATTCGACATCATTTCGCCAATTTGAATTGAACCAGTGTTACTTGAAACCGCCAAGATTCCTGATGCGGTCAGACGCTGAGTCGCATGTGCTTCGTGGTCATGGAAAACCTTGATCGAGCGCTTCAATGCGTAAGGAACTGTAAATACAGTTTCCGGGGTAATTTTCTTTTCTTCTAATGCAGCGGCAAGTGTCATAACTTTGCCGGTAGATCCTGGTTCGTACACATCTTGAACAGATGGATTGCGCATTGCAACTAATGAAACCTTTGATGTGTTGTTGGGATCAAAAGTAGGAGCCGTTGCATGGGCCAAGATTTGGCCGGTCTTTGGATTCATCACGATTACGGTTCCGCTAATGGCATTTGAAGATTTGACTGCGTCCGCAATCGCCTTGGCTGCAACCCATTGAATATCGCGATCAACTGTTAGTCGAACCGATGTGCCAGCTTGGGCTGGGATAATTTCAGATTGTGAGCCAGGAATTTCGGCTTTGTAACCGTTGGCATATGAATACTTACCTTGCTTGCCAGAAATAGTTGAATTCATACTTGATTCAAGACCGGTGGCACCGATTCCGTCATGATTAACAAAACCAATTAATGATGCAATCAACAAACCAGATGGGTATTCGCGAATATAACTGCGCTCTGGGAAGAATCCGATGATGCGCTCTGGGCTCATTCCAGGAAGTGTCGCGTTGTATTCATCGATAGCACTTGTCAGTTTTAGCCAGGTCGCTGGCTTTGCATTTTCAGCAACCATGTTCCATTTGCGCTTACCAGTCAGCGCAGTTTGTACATCAGAAACGCTCATGTTAAGTATTGGAGCTACAAAAGCTGCAACTTTGGCTGGGTTAATAATCTGAGTTTGATCAACAACAATGCTTGTTGCCGCAACGCTGCGAGCAAAAGGGACGCCATTAATATCGGTGATATCTCCACGTGGGGCTTGAAGAGTCTTGACCTTTTCCATCTCATTAACTGCGCGAGAGCGATAATCATTTGCCTGCAACGCCTGAACCTGAACAAGTCGAAGTCCAAATAAAAACATAATCACAGCAGTCATAAAAATCAGCGCTCTGATTCTGTTGTGTGTTAATGAAAAATTACCCATTTTTTACCGGTGTCTCTATAACGGGCTTGTCGAGAGACAAGAAGGTTGGAGTTTCAGATGGCTTCATACCAAGGTCGGTAGCAGCTTTTGCTAGTGCTTCTGGGGAAGATATTGTGTTGATCTGACGTGCAATCGCTTCGCGTTCGTCACTTACTAGCTTGGCTTCAAGCTTTAGGTGAGTTAGCTCAAATGCATCTTGTGCCAGCAATGTATTGATCAGGAGAAGGAACATGAGACCAATCGCACCGATGACAGTTACAAATGTTGCGAAGAACTTTCGATCTGCTTGCTTTCCGCTAGACATGTCTGGCACAAGCTTGAGAACAACTTGTGATGACTTTTCAGCGAAAATTTCTTTTGAGCGAGTAATCGCAGGAGCAAAGGCGGTCATTGCCATTACGCAGCCACCCTTTCGATTGCGCGAAGTCGAACAGATTGAGAACGTGAGTTCTCTGCAAGTTCGGCATCGGTTGGGGTTTCACTGCCGCGGGTAATCATTGAAAACTTGGCCGCATACTCTGGAAGTTCGAAAGGCAGATTGCGCGGAGTTCCAGAAGTTGTGGAGGCAACAAAGAGCTGCTTCACAATTCGATCTTCTAGCGATTGAAATGACATAACAACTAGTCGTGCGCCAACATTTAGAAGCTCAAGTGCTGCAGGTAATGCGCGAGTTATCGTGCCTAATTCATCATTTGTTTCAATACGAAGTGCCTGGAATGTGCGTTTTGCAGGATTGCCACCAGTGCGACGAGTCGCTGCTGGAATAGCCTCTTTAACCATCTCTGCCAGTTGAATTGTTGAATTCATTGGCGCAATTGCTCGTTGTTTCACAATTGATTCAACGATGCGAGTTGCGAACTTCTCTTCACCATATGTGCGAAGGATTCGAACTAATTGACCTGGTTCGTAGGTATTGATGATCTCCCCCGCAGTTAGTGATTGCGTGCGATCCATACGCATATCAAGGGGTGCATCCTGTGAGTAAGAAAATCCGCGCTCTTGTTGATCAAGTTGCATAGAAGAAACACCTAGATCAAACAAAGCGCCATCAATGTGCTTGTATCCAAATCCTGCGACCACATTTGCAATGCCATCAAAAGTTGAATGTGCTGTCTTTAAGCGATCAGCAAATGGTGCAAGGCGGGTTGTTGCCTTTGCAATTGCATCCAGGTCGCGATCAATACCAATAACTGTTAGGTGGGGAAACTTTTGGAGCAAAGCTTCTGTGTGACCGCCAAGGCCCAAGGTTGCATCAACAACTACAGGGTTAGTAGATGCGGCTATGGCCGGGGACAAAAGATCGACGCAACGATCACGCATTACAGATACATGCTCTGTCGTACTGGTCATCTCTTCCCCCTTTCAGCTATAGATAGAACTAACTTTTTAACTCTCACCTCTGGTCACTGCCGGCCGACGGATCTTGGTTTAGCAACGGCACCGGGGAAGGGGTGTCGCTGCGTTCGAAGGGTCGGCAGTGGCCACAAATGAGAGTTAGAACAAACCTGGAAAGACCTCCTCTGAAACATCAGCAAAGCTCTTTTCACGATCTGTTAAATATTCATTCCATGCAGTTGCGTCCCAAATTTCAACGCGAGTATTTGCACCAATAACAACGCACTCTTTTTCTAATCCTGCATATGTACGAAGTGATTGTGGAATTGTTACGCGACCTTGACGATCAGGAATTTCATCGTGTGCGCCAGCAAACATCACACGGCTGTAATCACGTGCTGATTTTGCAGTGACTGGCGCTTGTTTTAGCGTCTCTGTAATTACTGAAAATTCATTCGATGGAAAAACATAAAGACAACGTTCTTGTCCTTTAGTAATAACTAAACCTGCAGCAAGTTCTTCGCGGAATTTCGCGGGAAGTATTAAGCGACCTTTGTCATCAAGACGTGGCTCGTGGGTGCCTAGAAACATTTTCAGCGCCCCCTTCCCCAGGTTCGCTGCGGACTTTCGTGCCCGCTTAATTCCCCACTTTACTCCACTTTTCTCCTTTTTCAACCACCTTTTCCCACTTTTAGCCCTATTGGCCCCCACCTCTCCCCACATTCAGGGCAGGCCAAATGGGGCTCAAACAGGCTGAAATGGGCATATTTGGGCATAAAAATGCCCCTCACAGAGAGGGGCATCGGCTGTTTTAAGGCCCTAATTCATTACTTGGGATTACTTCTTAAAGGAATCCACGCGATAGCTAACCGCCACCCACTTTGCGCCCTTGGCTGCCAGTGGTGCTTTAGTCGATGGGTAGAGAGCAATAGAGGTGATCACAGAAGGCTTAGCCTTTTTAATCATTGAGCAGACTGCTTTCGCCTGAACCGTAGCAAGTGCTTTCGCTTTAGCGATCGTCGTATTTTTCGTGTAGTAGTAACCGATACAAGTCACCGGCGCTTTGGTCTTTAACGTTGAGATGTACTTCTTTAGGTATGCGTTGTCATAAGCACTTAAGGTCAACTTTGATGAGATCGAGTAAAGAGTAATGACAGGGACGATCTTCTTTGCAGCAAGTGCCGCAGCAGCAGCCGCATCTTCTAACGCCTTCTTTTCGGCCGCAGCCTTTAGATCGGCATCTGCTTTTTCTTGAGCAGCCTTAAGTTCAGTTGCAATGCGTAACTCTTCTGCGGCCTTGTCTTGAGCAGCCTTTAGTTCAGCAGCAGCTTTTGCTTGTGCATTTGCAATTTCTTGCGCTGCCTTGAGAGCCGCTACAGCTGCAGCTTCTGCAGCTGCTCTATCTTGAGCAGCTTTTAGTTCAGCAGCAGCCTTTGCATCGGCAGCAGCTTTTTCGGCAGCAGCTTTTGCCTCTGTTGCCGCAGTTGAAACATCTGCGACGGGAT
>JBAXPH010000034.1:0-11394 GCA_037132355.1 Actinomycetes bacterium | reverse complement strand
CTGCACTAGCTGAGGCCAACGCGTCTGCGCCGCCAACAATTTCACTGATCTCTTGCGTAATTTCGGCCTGACGAGCCGCGTTCGCAAGTCGTGTTAACGACTTGATTAGATCATCAGCATTGTCAGTTGCTGACTTCATTGCGCGACGTCGAGCTGCATGCTCTGAAGCTGCAGATTGCAACATCGCGTTAAAGATTCGAGCCTCAATGTAACGAGGTAGCAGCGCATCAAGCACCACGCCTGCATTAGGTTCGAATTCATACATAGGGAGCAATCCAGTTGGGACTGGCGCATCGCTTTCTACAACTTCTAGAGGAAGCAGACGCTTTGCCATCGCATTTTGGATAAGCATTGACTTAAATTCAGTAAAGACGATGTGAATCTCATCGACTCCAGTTGAATCATCTGTTGAATCTGCAACGAAAGCTTTGATTAATAAATCAGCAACTTCTTTTGCATTTTCATATGTTGGGTTATCTGAAAAACCTGTCCATTGCCCAGCGATAAAGCGCTCACGGAACTTGTAGTAGCCAACAGCTTTACGACCAACTAAGTAAGGCTTAACTTCAAGACCGCGTTCGCGAAGAAGAGCGGACAACTGCTCGCCTTCCTTGATCGCGTTGTTTGAGTACGCACCAGCCATTCCGCGGTCTGCAGAGATAATCAAAACCGCAGCGCGCTTTGGATTCTCATGAGGCGTTGTTAACGGGTGAACTGTTGATGAGTAAGACGCAACTGCAGATACCGCACGGGTCAACTCATTTGCATAAGGAGTTGACGCTGCAACCCGTTGCTGCGCCTTGACGATACGAGAAGCAGAGATTAACTCCATTGCTTTCGTAATCTTCTTAGTCGCTTTAACAGATCGCATACGTCTGCGATAAATGCGGAGTTGGGCACCCATGAGTTACTTCTTCACCGCCGGTGGCACGTGCTTAGTAATCTGCTCTGCGCCTTCGCCATCTAGGGCTTGTGCTGGAGCTTCATTAAGAGCGTGTGATGCAGATGATTTGAACTGCTTCTTGAAAGCTTCAACAGCTTCAGTCATCTTTGCAATGGTGTCATCTTCAAGCTGCTTAGTTTCAGAGATAACAGTATTGATCTCCTTGCGTTCGCGAGCAATAAAGTCCAAAAGCTCTGATTCAAAGCGACGGATATCTGCAACTGCGACATCATCAAGCTTTCCAGTAGTACCTGCCCAGATTGAAACGATCTGACGTTCCAATGAATACGGTGAGTACTGACCCTGCTTTAGAAGTTCAACCATTCGTGCACCGCGCTCGAGCTGAGCCTTTGATGCAGCGTCTAGATCTGAACCGAAAGCAGCGAATGCTTCAAGTTCGCGATACTGAGCAAGGTCAAGACGCAGACGTCCAGCAATCTTCTTCATCGCCTTTGTCTGTGCAGAGCTACCAACACGAGAAACAGAAACACCTACGTTGATCGCTGGGCGAACACCGGCGTTAAACAAATCTGTTTCGAAGAAGCACTGACCATCAGTAATCGAAATTACGTTTGTAGGAATGAACGCAGAAACGTCATTTCCCTTTGTTTCGATGATTGGCAAACCAGTCATGGAACCGCCACCTAATTCATCTGAAAGCTTTGCGCAACGCTCTAGTAAACGTGAGTGCAAGTAGAAAACATCGCCTGGGTACGCTTCGCGGCCTGGTGGACGACGAAGTAGTAGTGAGACTGAACGATAAGCCTCAGCTTGCTTTGATAAATCATCAAACACGATAAGTACGTGCTCGCCCTTGTACATCCAGTGCTGACCAATTGCAGAACCTGTATAAGGAGACAAGTACTTGAAACCTGCTGGATCAGATGCAGGTGAAGCAACGATTGTTGTGTACTCCATTGCGCCAGCTTCTTCGAGTGCGCCCTTTACTGCAGCAATCGTTGAACCCTTCTGGCCAATAGCAACATAAATACACTTAACTTGCTTCTTCTTATCGCCAGATTTCCAGTTTTCCTTCTGGTTAATAATTGTGTCTACTGCAACTGCAGTCTTACCAGTCTGGCGGTCACCAATGATTAGCTGGCGCTGTCCGCGACCAATAGCTGTCATTGCATCGATCGCCTTGATACCAGTTGCAAGTGGTTCCTTAACAGGTTGGCGCTGAACTACAGAGGGAGCCTGGAGTTCAAGTGCACGACGTGCTTCAGCTTTAATTTCACCCTTGCCATCGATTGGATTTCCAAGTGCGTCAACAACGCGACCTAAGAAACCATCACCGACTGGAACAGAAAGAATTTCACCAGTACGACTTACTGATGTTCCTTCTTCAATTCCTGTTGTGCTACCCAAAATAACGGTACCGATTTCACGGACGTCGAGGTTGAGTGCGAGGCCGAGTGTGCCGTTCTCAAAACGCAACAACTCATTTGCCATCGTTGATGGCAGCCCTTCAATACGTGCGATTCCGTCACCTGCTTGTGTAACGGTTCCCACTTCGTCGCGAGCTGCAACGCCTGGATCGTATGACTTAACGAAATTCGCTAAGGCACCCTGAATCTCTTCAGGATTGATCTTTAGGTCTGCCATGTGTTTCTCCCTTTATTTGCTTCCGGCAAGAGCACGTGCGGCCCCCGCCAAACGATTTGAAACTGAACCATCAACCATTTCATCTGCAAACTTCACTGAAACCCCACCAATAACTGAAGGATCGATTTCAATATTGATACGAACAGGTTGTCCAACTTTGTTTGTTAACGATGTTGTAAGTCGTTCTAGTTGTGCTGGGGTAATTGGTGCAGCAACTCGAACAAGTGCGATCACGCGATTTCGGCGTGCGGCAAGTGCCCACTGATAATCAGCAAATGCTGACTCAATACTGCGACCTCTCCATGCATTAACCATCTGTGAAACCAGCTTTACAGTTGAACCAGATGCGCCCTTGAGAATGTCAGCAACCAACGTTGCCTTTGCATTCGTAGCATCTGATTGCAGCGCCTTGCGAAGTTCTGAAGAACCAGCAAAAGCAGTTGCAGCTGTGAAAAATTCATCTTCTACCCGGTCAAGTTCGCCTGCAATATTGGCAGCTGATGCTTCTGCTTCGATTGCTAGCTGTTCTACGACTAGTACAAGATCCTTTGCTGAAGACCAGCGAAGCGTTGATAGCTCGGTAACTAAACCAAGTGCCAGCGCGCCGATCTTTTTTCCAAGTAGGTCAGAGATAAATGCTGCCTTTGCCTTGCCATCCCGAGATGGATCGGTAAGTGCGCGACGCACAGCAATGTTTGTGCTGAGTACATCTGCAACAAAGAAAAGTTCAGAGCTCAAAGCAGATGCGCTATTTGCATCTGCACCTTTGACGGCAGCGTCGAGTGACACACGTGAAGTCACAAGTGACTTACGGCTGCTGCCTCCGAAGTGAGCTCTCATAATTACTGCTTCCCTGTCTCTACTTTGATTTTTCTAGATCTTCAAGAAAACGATCAACAATTCGTGATTGACGAGCTTGATCGTCCAGTGCTTCTCCAACAATCTTTGAAGCGAGTTCAACAGCTAGTGCACCAACTTCATTACGAAGTGATGTAACAGCTTGTTGACGTTCTGCTTCGATTGAAGCGTGAGCAGCTGATGTGATGCGAGCTGCTTCTTCCTGTGCCTTGGCACGAAGATCTTCAATGATTGCTGCACCCTGAACACGAGCTTCTTCACGAAGTGTCTGTGCTTCTGACTGTGCTTTTGAAAGTTGCTCGGTGTACTGAGTAAGTGCACGTTGTGCTTCTAACTGCGCCTTCTCTGCACGTTCAATGCCGCCTTGAATCGCTTCTGTTCGGGCTGTAAATGCTTTTTCAAACATTGGTACAACGAACTTGCGAAGCACAAGGAATAAAAGGGTGAACGCAACGGCTCCCACAATCAATTCAGCTGTGTGCGGAATTAAAGGGTTGACCTTGTCTTCCGCAGCTAAGTTAACAAATTGCATCAGTTGTCCTTAATTTTCAGTGATTAAAAATCGATTAAGTATTAGAGAACGAATGCGAGTACGAGGCCGAAGAGTGCGAGAGCTTCAGCAAGCGCGAAACCTAGGAACGCGATTGGCTGTAGAACGCTACGTGCTTCTGGCTGACGTGCAACGCCGTTGATGTATGCGGCGAAGATAAGTCCAGTTGCTACACCGGGACCGATTGCTGCAAGGCCAAAACCTACAAGGTTGAGTGTGCCTGTCATTTCTTTCCTTCTTTCCTATTAGTGCTCGTCGGCAAGGGCGCCGGCGATGTATAGAGCTGCGAGCAGAGTAAAGATGTACGCCTGCAAGCATTGGACCATGAATTCAAAGAAGGTCAACACAATGCCGATACTGAAGGCAAATGGGCTGATCAACTTCAAACCAATAACACCTTGGAATAGATGTTCTCCACCCAAGATAAACACGAGCAACAACAAGTGGCCCGCGAACATATTTGCAAAAAGACGAAGCGAAAGCGTCAATGGACGCACCACAAAAAATGTCAGAACTTCAAGAGGTGTAATCAAAATGTACGCAGCCTTTGGAACGCCTGGCATAAACAAGATTTCCTTGAAGTACTTAAAAGCACCTTGCTTGCGTACACCCACATAGTGGAAAACCAAATATGTGGATATCGCCAAAATGTATGGGAATGAAACGTGCGACATTGTCGGGAACTGAATCAGCGGAATAATTCCGAAAAGATTGTTAACTAAAATAAATGTAAACAAGGTAAATAGGTATGGCACGAAGCGCATGAAATCGTGGCCGATAACCTCTTTTGCCAAATTTTCGCGCACAAATGAGTAGACAGATTCACCGGCAAATTGGAACTTACTTGGAATGATCGCTGCTTTACGCGCGGACAAAACAAAAAACGTTGAAATCAAAATTACTGAAAGAAATACCAAAAGGATTGGCTTGGTCGTATAAACATTGTCGCCAAAAATGGGAGGGAGTTGAAAGTCTTTGCTGCTCGGTGGGACGAAACCGCCACCTTCAGCAGAACGCACTAGAACGCGCACGCAAACTCCTCACAGGCCAATGAAGCTGGTTGATCTAACGGGAAGACGGGGCAACCCTATGCGAGAGGGGTTATTTTTGAGAAATCGAATTGGCGCTCAGATATGTGACTTTGAGCGTAAAGGGGTCACTCGCGGCCGAAGCGCAGCCAGACCAGGTAGATCGCTCCACTGATTCCGACCAGCATGCCGATCAGGGTGAAAATTCCCTTGTCCAGCCATTTATCGAGCCCGTAACCAACTCCGCCCCAGAAAAGCAGTCCGGATAAGAGGTATCCAAAGATGGACCACATTGCATTCTCATCGCGGTTTGCCATGGTGACTCCTTCTAATCGGTTCTTACGTGTCGGACTTGCCGGTTGCCGGCAGAGGCAAATGTAAGCGCAGTTTCATATAACTGGCAATCTCACCCCACAACCACGCGATGGTGAGCGCAACTGCGGTGATCCCAAAGGCGGTTCGGTTAATTGTGGCCCGATCTGTGTACTTGGAGATTGCCCACAACAAGGCCCCTAATGCAAAAAGCTTGGCGAAATATGAAAACAGCGCCATTGCCATCGTTGAAATTGGATCCAAATTGCGAGTCATACGAGATACGGCAATGTGAATTACGAAAAAAATGATGACAACAAATTGGGCCAATAGCGCGCCCCAGAATCCACTCTTGCCTTGGACAACAGCAGATGCTGCAATCGCAATCAGACTTACAACAAGAGTTGGGACGAAGGCACCACGTAACAATTGTGATTCATTGCTTGGCTGACTCATACCGCAACTTTCTTTTTGTACTTCATAACAAGGGCGCTGGCTCCGGCAAAAAACAAAGCGGTTAATACAGCAATCCACCATGGCGCAAAAGCTAATACCGTTACCGGAAACGCAATGGTCGCAGTCCATAAGTACACAATTAAAATTGTTTGACCCGTCGAGTTTCCGGCAGTTAGCAAACGGTGATGCAAGTGCAAGTTATCCGGTGCAAAAGGTGATCTACCAGCCTTTACTCGTCGGCTGACAGCAAGTAATAAATCTAAAAATGGAATTGCAAGGACTGCAAATGGAAGCAATAGCGGCAGCAGTGTTGGTCCCAATTTTTCGGCAGAAATTGCATTGGGATCAACCTGTCCGGTTAAAGTAATTGCCGATACCGACAGTAAGAGACCTAATAACATCGATCCACTGTCGCCCATAAAAATCTTTGCTGGGCTCAGGTTATGAGGCAAGAAACCAAGGCAAACCCCTATTAATACGGCTGTTACAAGCGATGGCGCGCCTGCACGGCTAAAGCCATAATCAACTGCCAGCAGATATGCAAAAGCAAAAAAGGCAACTCCGGAAATCGCAACAACCCCTGCTGCAAGCCCATCCATTCCATCTATAAAGTTAACCGCATTAACAACAACTAGGACGACCAATACCGTTAACAACTGCCCAATGCTTGGTGGCAATGTGATCACACCATTAATAGGCAGCCACAAAATTTGAATTCCATGCAGCAATAAAATTCCGGCTGTAAAAACTTGACCTGCAAGCTTTGTCAGCGCATCTAATTCAAATCGATCATCCGCCATTCCTAACAAAACTATTGCAGTTGATGCTAAAAAAACTCCTTGAGCTTCGTGTCCGATAGATTTTCCTACAAGAGGCAGATTGCTAACAATTAAAAAAGTCAGTGCCATTGCAGCCCACATTGCGACTCCACCCCAACGTGCCGTTGGAGTGCTATGAATGTCGCGTTCGCGCACATCGGCGACTGCGCCAAAGCGAACAGCTTGTGCACGAACTATCGGAGTAATTAGGTAACACAAAGCTGCAGATAGCAGGAGGGTTACTAAATACTCACGCATTATTAGGTGTTATGCCTGATAAATGGGAAAACGTGCAGTCAATGCATGTACTTCGGTTTTGATCGCAGCATGTGTTGCAGCATCATCAGTTTTAATAGCGCGTGAAATCAGCGAAGCGATTTGCTTCATCTCAGCAACGCCCATTCCTTGGGTAGTTGTTGCCGGAGAACCAACGCGAATACCGCTTGTGATACCAGGCTTTTCTGGATCGTAAGGAATTGAGTTTTTGTTCATAACAATTCCAGCAGCCCCGCAGCGTTCATCTGCAACCTTGCCTGTAACGCCAGTACTGCGAATATCCATAAGTGCTAAGTGTGTTTCAGTCCCACCAGATACTGCGCGCATACCTTCTGCCTCAAGTGCGGCTGCAAGAGTCTTCGCATTAACGATTACATCTTTTGCATACTTTTGATACGCAGGGGTCGCACATTCTGCAAGCGCAATTGCTTTGCCAGCAACGGCAGACATGATTGGACCGCCCTGCATTCCAGGGAAAACAGCCTTATCAATTGCGGCGGCATGTTCTGCCTTAGCCAAAATCATTCCACCGCGTGGTCCACGCAAAACTTTATGAGTTGTAAATGAAACAACATCTGCATACGGCACAGGTGAAGGAATTGCTTTGCCCGCAACTAATCCGATGAAGTGAGCTGCATCCACCCACATTATTGCGCCGACCTCGTCGCAAATTTCGCGAATCTTTGCAAAATCAACAAGTGATGGGTAAGCGGTTGCACCTGAGCAAATCATCTTTGGCTTTGTTGCAATTGCCTGATCGCGCAATTGGTCGTAATCAATGAGCTCGTTATCTTGGCGAACACCGTATGACTCGACGTTAAACCACTTACCTGAAAAGTTAACTGGAGATCCATGAGTTAAGTGACCACCATGTGCCAAAGACATCGCAAGCACTGTGTCTCCTGGCTTAGTAAATGCTTGATAGACGGCCACGTTTGCAGATGCACCTGAGTGCGGTTGAACGTTGGCATGTTCTGCGCCGAACAAGCTTTTAGCGCGATCAATAGCAAGGTATTCCGCCTTATCAACTTCCTCGCACCCGCCGTAGTACCGCTTGCCTGGATAACCTTCTGCATACTTATTAGACAGAGTTGAACCAAGTGCTGCCAAGACTGCGCGTGATGTGAAGTTTTCAGATGCGATCAACTGCAGATTTGTCTGTTGACGCTTAAGTTCAGATAAAAGAACCGCAGCAATATCAGGATCCTGCTCCGTTAAAAGGTTGAAATCTGGGCCATAGAAAGTTTCGGACATGCACAAACCCTATAGGGCGAAGGCTCTACTCGCCTGTAGCGCCAGGAACGATTGCCTGAATTTCCTCAAGTGAGACCGCTCCAACGCGAAGTACGCGTACACCGGTCTCATCAGCCTCAATCACTGTAGAAAGTGGGCCATTGCGCAGCTTTCCATTGTCGAACTTGAGAGCAACATCTGAATCTAAAACCATGACATCACTGAGCTCTTGTGGCGTTGGCATCCCTTTACGAGAAGCACTTGCAACAGCCAATGGCCCGGTTTGCGCAACCAATGCCTTTGCAAACTTTGATTTAGGGATTCGAACACTGACTCGATCTAGTTGATTGTTATCTCCAAGATCCCAGCTGAGGCCGATCTGTGGTCGCAAATTCATCGAGACCATTCCAGGCCAAAACTTTTTCATCAATCCTTTAATTTCAGGTGTGACTTCGCGAATAATTCCTTCAACTGTTTTTGTGCTTCCAACAATTACTTGTGCCGCTGTAAACAAATCATCTCCACGAAGAACATGCATCGCGCGCACAGAATCTGCTCGAAATGCATCACATACATATGCGTATCTATGTTCCATTGGAATCACGATTATGAAACCATCGGCAATCGCTTTGGCAGCCTTATTAACGTGACGAGTTAACTCACCTTTTTTAAGATCAATTTCCTTAGCCATGGCTACCTCCTTACCGCGCTAGTCCAACGGGGACGACCTACTAGGTCATCATGCAGGGCTATTTCTAGAAAATCTACTTCAAGTGATGCCGCGATTGCAGATCCTTGATCTTCTGTATGTTCAATTACCAAGACTCCCCCAGGCTTTAGCAAGCGACTTGCTGCGGCAATAAATAGTTGAGGGATTTCCATACCTGTGGGGCCACCAAACAATGCGATGTGAGGCTCAAACCCTGCAACATCACGTGGAAGCTCCTGCGAATCTGGAACATATGGAGGGTTCGCGATTACTACATCGCACTTAATTCCGGGCAAAACATCGGCAACATCGCCTTCGACAACCCTTACATTTTCTGCGATAACCGAAACATTTTTCTTCAACCAAAAGAGTGCTTCTGGACTTTTTTCAACTGCAATTACACGGGCCGTTGGAGCCTCAGTTGCAATCGCCAATGAAAGTGCCCCAGATCCTGCACCAAGATCAATTACGCTAACTGGAGCTGGAAGATTTTCAATGTGTTGCAAGACAGCTTCAACTAATAATTCTGATTCAGGACGAGGCACAAGCACACCTGGACCAACTTCAATGTTTAAGTATCTAAATCCTGCGACACCAGTTAAGTACTGCAGCGGTTCAAAGTTAAGACGGCGATCTAAGAGATCGTAAAACTGCTCTTCCAGTACATCTTTGTCGTCTATGCCAAGCAGCGTTGATTCAACTAAGACGGTGTTGTGAAGATCCATTCGGGTTAAACCAAGCACATGTGCCAAGAGATGTTCTGCATCAACCTCTGAAATTCCAGATTCAGCTAACTGCGTCTTAGCAGAGCGTAAAATCTCTTTGACCCGCATGTTAGTTAGCGTTGGCCAAACGTGCTGCCTTATCCGCATCTAACAATGTTTGAATCATGTCATCTAGATCCCCGTTAAGGACGGCATCTAAGTTGTTTGACTTGTAATTAACGCGGTGATCGCTGATGCGGTTTTCTGGAAAGTTATAGGTCCGGATTCGCTCTGAACGATCAACTGTTCTTACCTGACTCTTGCGCTCTGCTGATGCGATCGCCTCGGCCTTTTCTTGAGCATCAGCCAATAGTCGAGCACGCAAAATACGTAGCGCAGATTCTTTATTCTGAAGCTGGCTCTTTTCATTCTGACATGAGACAACAATTCCAGTTGGCACGTGGGTTAAGCGCACGGCAGAGTCAGTTGTATTAACAGACTGTCCACCCGGCCCAGATGAGCGATATACATCGACGCGCACATCGTTCATATTGAGCTCAACATCAACCTCTTCTGCTTCAGGCAAAATCAGCACGCCCGCTGCTGAAGTGTGAATACGCCCCTGGCTTTCAGTTTCTGGCACGCGTTGTACACGGTGGACGCCACCTTCAAATTTCAGGCGTGCATATGGTGATTCACCAGGTGCTGCAACTCCCTTTGATTTAACCGCGACTGAAATATCTTTGTACCCACCCATTTCACTTTCGGTGGCGTCAATAATTTCCACTTTCCAGTTGTGCTTTTCTGCATAACGCATGTACATGCGCAATAAATCTCCAGCAAATAGCGCTGACTCATCTCCACCGGCGCCTGCTTTAACTTCCAAAATAACATCACGATCATCATTGGGATCACGAGGCAATAACAACTCTTCTAATTTTTCAGCAGCTGCATCACGCGTAGCTTCTAGCGCGGGGATTTCGGCAGCAAACTCTGGATCAACGGCGGCCAACTCTGCTGCTGCCAACAAATCATCTTCCGATGATTTCCATGCCTTAAAACCTGCAACGACAGGACCAAGTTGGGCATAACGTCGACCGAGCTTGCGCGCATTTGCTTGATCTTCATGAATAGAAGGATCAGCCATCTTCTCTTCTAATTCTGCGTACTCACGCACCATTTCATGTGCTGATGCAAAGCGATCATTACTCACTGACTGCTCCTTTCTATTGGCTGTTCTACTTTTACTTGTTTAGTGCGGGAAATAAAAAAACCGCGACCACAACCGTCAAGGCTGCAGTGCGGTTTTTTAAAAAAGCTAGTTAGCTGTCTTTTTTCCGAAGCGCTCTTCGAACTTAGCCACGCGACCACCAGTATCAAGGATGCGCTGCTTGCCTGTATAGAACGGGTGGCATACAGAACACACTTCAACATAAATTGATCCGCTAGCTACTGTTGAACGAGTTACAAACTTCTCGCCGCAACCACAAGTAACTTGGGTGTCTTTGTACTCTGGGTGGATCTCTGGCTTCATGGTTATTCCTTATATTCGTGTTTGGGTCCTGCATGCAGGTGAACCAAACGGACGGTTAACAGACCCCAAGGGTAAGCGATAAGCCTACATTTGAGAAATTTACGCTTACTTTGAGTCGTCTGGACCCGAAGTAGTCTTCTGAATCTGCATCAAGAACTCAACGTTGGACTTTGTGCCCTTCATCTTCTCGAGCAGTAATTCAAGAGCAGCTTGTGGCTCTAGTGCGTGCAATACGCGACGTAGCTTCCACACAATGTTGAGTTCTTCTGAACCCATAAGGATTTCTTCCTTACGAGTACCTGAAGCAACAACATTAACCGCAGGGAAGATGCGCTTATCAGCCATCTTGCGATCAAGGATCAACTCCA
>JBAXPH010000033.1:0-11406 GCA_037132355.1 Actinomycetes bacterium | reverse complement strand
CAGCAGCAATTGACGGAGCAAACCCTCGTCAGATTTTCCGCAAAATTACATTGCCATTGCTCCTGCAGATTCTTTCGCCACTATTAATTGCTTCTTTTGCATTTAATTTCAATAACTTCAATCTTATTTATCTGTTAACTGGTGGTGGACCACGAAATGAACTAGATGGGCAAATTGCAGGTGCTACCGATATCTTGATTAGCTATACATACAAAATTGCTTTCGGAACCGGTACTCAGGACTTAGGTCTTGCAAGTGCGATCTCCTTGATTATCTTCTTACTCGTAGCTTCAATTTCTCTGTATAGCTTGAGAAAATCCAAAGTATTGGATACCTTCGCATGAAAAATTGGTTGAGACAAAATTTATGGCGCCACGTAATAGGTATCTCTATTTGCCTATTCTCGCTTTTCCCTTTGTACCTAGTTGTAATCTCCTCCTTTAACCCTAATGGAAGTTTGCAACTTACTTCTTTCATCCCGACAGAGATTTCATTTAAAAATTATCAAGTCTTGTTTAATGATCCAACGATTCCGTACCTAAAGTGGGTTAAGAATTCATTGATTATTGCAAGCTCGGTTTCATTGCTTTCGGTGATGATTGGTACGGCATCTGCTTTTGCCTTCAGTCGCCTAAAATTCAAGGGTCGCAAAACTGGTATTCAGCTTTTACTACTAGTTCAAATGTTCCCTGCAATCTTGGCAATTTCAGCTGTTTACGTAATCATGGAACGCGTTTATAACTTTGCCCCTTCAATTGGGCTTGGAACACAACCAGGATTGATGTTGGTGTACTTAGGTGGCGCTATGGGCGTAAATATTTGGTTGCTTAAAGGCTTTGTGGACTCTATTCCTGCAGAGCTAG
This sequence comes from Actinomycetes bacterium, assembly GCA_037132355.1. Lineage (GTDB taxonomy): Bacteria > Actinomycetota > Actinomycetes > Nanopelagicales > Nanopelagicaceae > Planktophila. The sequence goes on along the minus strand of JBAXPH010000033.1, from coordinate 10,543 downwards.
ATGAAGCTGCAAAGATTGATGGAGCTTCAGAAGTTCAAACATTCTGGTTGATTTTCGTACCACTGGCTTCACCAGTGTTGGCTGTTGTTGCATTACTAGGCTTTATCGGAACATTTAATGAATTTATCCTGGCTCGATTGTTCTTAGTTGATATGGAAACCAGAACAGTTGCTGTCGGTCTGCAGCAATTTATTGGAGGTCAGTATTCACAAAACTGGGGACCGTTTGCAGCGGGTTCAATCTTGGCATCTATTCCAATTGTTATCATTTTCCTATCGCTACAAAAATATATTGTTAGTGGATTAACTGCAGGTTCGGTCAAGGGCTAATGATTTACAAGAAGCTGGGCCTGCTGTTAGCAACATGCTTAACCGTGGCGCTAGCTAGCACTTCATTTGCTGCAGCACCTATTCAAGATCCAGCGCAAGCGGGCCTTGCCAAAGACTTAATTTATTTTGTATTTCCAGATCGATATCTAAATGGCGATACATCAAATGACAAACTTCCAGGGTATGACCCAACTGACACAGCTTTTTTTCACGGTGGAGACCTAAAGGGATTAACTGGAACATGTTCTGCTGGCGATAATGGATTGGCACGCATAAAGAAACTTGGGTTCACGGCAGTCTGGGTTACACCATTGGTTGTTCAGCAAAAGTCAACACCTGGTGGTGCGGGATATCACGGTTATTGGGGAGTTGATTTTCTCAATGTTGATCCACATCTTGGTACGAAGGCAGATCTAATCGCATTTTCAGAGTGCGCAAAGAAACTAGGATTAAAATTGATTCTCGATGTCGTAACAAATCACACCGGTGATGTCATTAAATACAACGATAAAGTGGCGTACATTCCTGCCGATTCAACTAATGCCAAGAATCCGCAGTGGCTTAATGACTTAAGTAATTTTCATAATGTTGGCGACATGAGTAACTGTTGGGGAGATGGTTCGTGCACCCAATTAGGCGATTTTTATGGCTTGGATGACACCGCCACCGAAAAACCTGTCGTTTACAACGGTTGGGCACAGGTTTACGGACAATGGATCAAAGACTATGGATTTGTTGGATTTCGTGTTGATACTGCGCGACATGTAGATGACAACTTCTTTAAGAACTGGAGCCCGCAGATCAATGCTCAAGCGGCTTCGGTTGGAATCAATAACTTCACAACTTTTGGTGAGGTTTGGGATGTTAATCCAATAAATCTCATGAATTATGTGCGACGAAACAAATTGCAAACTGTTTTGGATTTCCCGTTTCAGCGTACTTCAACAGAGTTTGCATCTGGTTATTCAGATGCCTCGACGGTTGCAAATCTTTTTTCTTACGATGACCTCTATACAAGCGCAACGTCTAGTGCTTCTAATCTAGTTACTTTCTTGGGCAATCACGATATGGGTCGTGCCGGCAAAATAATTGAATCTAAAAGAATTAATCCCGCAGCAGAGTTACTTCCTAGAACTTTGTTGGGGCATGCATTACTTTATTTAACAAGAGGTATTCCATCTGTCTACTACGGGGACGAAGTGGGAATGACCGGAACTGGTTCTGGTAGCGATCAGCTAGCTCGCCAAGACATGTTTTCTACTAAGGTAAAAATTTGGAAAACAGAAAAGAGAATCGGAAGTTCACCTATTGGTACTGGCGATTCTTTTACCGTCACGGATAAGCATCCAATCGCACTGTATTTAGAGAAACTTGCAGCCCTTCGAGCAGGCAACCCTGGCTTGGCAAATGGTTCGATGCAGATTCGTATTGCCAAAGATTCTTTACTTGTGATTTCAAAAAAAGACGATGCAGAAAACCGTGAATACATTGTGGCATTCAATAACTCCACTAAACCAATTAAAACTACTATTAGTACGGCTACATCTGCTGGTGGTTGGAAGAGTTTGTTAGGTACGAGCACAATTGGAATCAGCAATGAAAAAGTAACCGTGACTGTTCCAGCTCTTTCTACTTTAGTCTTAAAGGCCAATAAGGGGATTGACAAGACCGCTGTTAAGGTCGGAAAGATCACTTCAGCAATGGATTTCTTGACCGGCTATTACGAGACAAAGGCAGCGTTGATCTCGCAAGATCTGTTGCGAGTTACTTTTTATTGCAGAACATCAGCTGACCAACCATGGACTTCACTTGGAACTGATACCAATGCGCCGTACAGCGTGTACATCGATCCACTGGATTACGAAGGCAAGAAGCTTGAAATTCGCGCTGACGCAGTGAACTCGAAGGGAGTCAAATATGAGCTACCAAGTACAACCATTACTGTTCCCGCACCATGACGGTAGTTCGCTGTATGTAAGTGACAGCGCACCACGCATTGGAGACGCCATAACTCTAAAAGTTCGCGTGCCTCATTCATATACCTTTGAAAAGGGATTTATTCGTGTTTATGAGGATGGCGAACCGCGCAGTTACGAGTTAAAAGCAGGAAAGAAGAATGATGTTGAATGTTGGTATGAGGTAAAGATCTCAGTAGTAAATACTCACACCGTTTATCGCTTTGTATTTGTTGCAAAAGATAAGTACGACTGGCTCAATGCGTTTGGGTTGAGCAGTCATGATGTACACAGCAATAACGATTTTCAAATTGTTGCTGTACCTGCTAATCCAGAGTGGATTAAATCATCCGTTTTCTATCAAATATTTCCAGATCGTTTTGCCAAGTCGGGTAAGTCATACAAACTTCCTGATTGGGCGCATCCTCGTGACTGGAATGAATTACCACGGGGTCGTAGCAAATTTACAGGCACCGAACTTTATGGCGGCGACTTACCTGGCGTAGAACAGCATTTAGATCACATCAAGGATTTAGGTGTCAATGGGATCTATTTCACGCCGTTTTTTTCAGCCCGTTCTAATCATCGCTATGACGCAAGTAGTTTTGATGAAGTTGATCCGATTCTGGGCGGAAACAAGGCACTCTCATCGCTAGTTAAGAAATCCAACAAACTTGGTATCCGCATTATGGGAGATCTGACCTCAAATCATTGTGGGGCTGGGCATCCCTGGTTAGCAAAAGCTAAGAAAGATAAGAAATCGAAAGAACGTTCATATTTCTATTGGGATAAATCAGTTATGCATGGTTACGTTGGTTGGTGGGGCTTAGAGTCTTTACCTAAGCTCAACTTCAATTCAAAGGCACTTCGTAACGAAATGTACAAAGGCAAGAATTCAATTGTACGAAAGTGGCTTGGCTCAAAATACGGAATGTCAGGTTGGCGTATCGATGTAGGCAATATGACTGGACGGTTAGGTGTCGATAATCATCATGATGAAGTTATGCATGGAATTCGCAAAGCAATGGATGAAACTAATCCCAACGCTTGGTTAGTTGCAGAAAATGGCGATTTTGTAGCAAGTGATTTAGATGGTCTGGGTTGGCATGGCGCGATGAATTATCAAGGTTTTATGCGTCCAGTGTGGAACTGGCTTAATCGCAATTCGGAAATCGGTGGAGGATTTCAAGGTCTTCCATTTGAAATGCCACGCATTACTGGATCACAATTAGTAAACAGTATGAAGCAGTTCAATGCATCAGTGCCTTGGAGAAGCGTTACGGCAAGTATGGTGTTGTTAGATAGCCATGACACTGCCCGCTTTCGCACTGTAGTTAATGGGGATGTTGCCTCACACCTATCTGCAATGACGATGGTGCTTACCTACCCTGGTGTTCCTTCTATCTTTGCAGGAGATGAAATTGGCCTAGAGGGTTCTTGGGGAGAAGACGGCCGCAGAACAATCAATTGGGATGACCGAAGCGGTTGGGATCACCAATTTATGGGTGAGGTTAAATCACTTATTTCTGTTCGTAAAAACAATGATGCATTGATCAACGGTGGTCTACGTTGGATTGCGACTGAAAATGACTACATTATTTATGTACGCGAGTCGAAGAAACAGGCGGTAGTGGTGCTTGTGTCACGCACAGCAATTGATGTGACAATTGATTTGTCTAAGTTTGGATATTCAATCTCAAAGACTCTCTACGGTGAAAATGTAGTCGGATCAAAATTTAGCATCAAATCTGATCAGGCAATGCAAGCTATTTGGGAAGTTAAGAGTTAAGCCAAAACCGTAAAGGTTCATGCAAATACTTTGCCCACGATCTCTCATTGTGGCCACTTCGGTTATAGGACTTAGACATGTACCGACTACCAAATCCGCGCGCCACCATCAGTTGATCGACGAAATCTTGAAGTGGTGGATATTCAACGTCAATACCTTTGCTTCCCCGACTCATCCAAATCTTGTGTGTAATAGGAAGTGCCTCAACCATCTTTCGAGCAAAATCCTGGTCGCTAATAATCCAATGTGGCGACAAAGCTAAAGCAGTTGAGAATTTTTCAGGATGGGTGATTGCTGCGTACAAAGTTGCTAAGCCGCCCATACTCGAACCGATAATTGCAGTTTTATCAGGTGTTGCTGTTGGAAAAATGACGGGCACAATTGTGTTGAAGATTAATTCAAAGTATTCATCTGATTTAACAATAAAAGCTGGGTCGGAGATTTGCCAGCGCGGGTCTATATATACATCGCGGGTCAAAAATCGCTGTGGAACTAAATCTTGAGCACGACCCCATGGATTTGCCCGAGTCCCTGAATGCCACACTGCAATTATTGCTGGTGGATTAATTCCAAGTTCATCACTGACATGAAGTGCGGTTTGGGCCATTTTCCAGGTCTGTCCACGATGGGTGGAAGATTTTCCATCAAATACATTTTGGCCATCGTGTGCGATTAGCAGGCGATCTGTGCCGCCTTTTGGAATCCAGTAATCAACTGTGCGGGATCCAAATTGGGTCCGCACAACTTCGCCCGGAACCCCACGGACTTGGAAGCGCTTAATCTCCTGCATGATGATTTAATCATCCCATGTCTTTGGCGAAAACTTCAATCATGTGGTTTCGTCGCGACCTTCGAATCAATGATCACCCGGCGCTTTTGGCCGCAATTGAATCCGCCGAACAAGTAATCCCACTTTTTATTCTTGATAAAAAGCAAATTGCTGAAGCTGGTGAAAAATTATTGGCTTACATGAGTCAATCACTGAAAGCACTTGATGAATCTCTTGGAAATCGTTTGCATATTATTGAGGGCGATCAAGTCACAGTACTTAAGGAATTAATTGCACAGCACGGGGTTGAAGAAGTTCATATATCGGCAGAGTACGAACGATACGGAGCAGAACGAGATGCTCGCGTTGAAGCAGCCGGAATTAAGTTAGTTCGCACGGGAAGTCCGTATGCCGTAACTCCTGGTCGAGTACTCAAGCCAAGTGATGCAACTCCATACAAGGTCTACACACCCTTTTATAAAGGTTGGCGAACACATGGATATAGAGCGCCTGCTGTAACACCTAAAAAATTCAAAATTGTTCAGCCAACTGATAAATATCGCGCTTTTCCTGATTTTCCATTTCCTGACGGTGTGCATGTTATTGAAGCAGGAGAAGCTGCAGCACTAAAGCGGTTTAAGGAGTTCACAAAAACTGGCTTAGATGGTTACGACGAAAATCGTAACCTTGCTGCGATTGATGGCACATCAAAAATGAGTACCTATTTGAAGTTTGGTGAAATTCATCCACGAACACTTCTTGAAAACCTTGGAGAAAGCAAAGCGCACGACACATTCCGCAAAGAAATTGCCTGGCGCGAGTTTTATGCAGATGTTCTGTTTAACAACCCGATGACAGATGTTGAATATTACGCACCAAAATTTAAAGAGATGCGATACGACAAGCCCGGTAAGCAATTCAAAGCTTGGTGTGAAGGGAAGACTGGGTATCCATTTGTAGATGCCGCAATGCGCCAATTGATCGTTGAAGGGTGGATGCACAATCGAACCCGCATGGTTGTTGCGTCATTCTTAGTTAAAGATTTGCACCTGGAATGGCAAGTAGGGGAGCGATTCTTTGCAGACCATTTAGTTGATTACGATGTTGCATCTAATGCGCATGGCTGGCAATGGACGGCAGGATGCGGAACCGACGCATCGCCCTATTATCGAATATTTAATCCCATAGAACAAGGCAAGCGTTTTGATGAAAACGGAGATTACATTCGCAAATATGTGCCGGAGCTTGCGCAGCTGTCGGCTGCTGAAATTCATGAACCATGGTTGTTCTTAGATGGTTACAGTAAGGGCTACCCAGAACGCATCGTTGATCATGCAATTGAACGTCATGAATCCCTTGCTCGATTGCAAGAGATTAAAGCCGACAAACCCCTAGGCCCTCACGCTTAGCCTTGTACATCGCATTATCTGCACGCACTAGTAAATCATTTTCTCCGGTGTTTTTGGCAACGCCAATACTTACACCGAGTTGAATTTCCTGATTATTAATGTGAAATGGATATGACAAGGTTGCACGTAATGCCAGTGCAACTTCTACAGCACTGTCTTGGCCACCTTCATACAGAACCCCAAACTCATCTCCGCCAAGTCGCGCCAATAAAGCACCTTCGGGCAATGCTCGTTCAAATCTGAGCGCGACTTGTTGCAAAATCTTGTCTCCAGTTTCGTGACCGTGTGTGTCATTGATTGGCTTAAATCCATCAAGGTCTAGTAGCAATAGCGCTCCTTCTTTTTCGATGAAGCTATCGATCTCATTTACTAATCGGCGACGATTAGGAAGACCCGTTAACTCATCAGTGCGTGCCAGTAGTCGCTCTTGTCCAATATTTTTTGCCTGTGTTAATGCAATTGCCATTCTTGTGAATGCAAGCGCCAAAGTTGCAATTGAGGGGATTAAAATAAAACGAGGAAAATACTCGGGACGTATAGCAATCAGTGCCAATAAAGTCGCGCTAAGTGAAACTGCAATTGAAATGAAAACTGGATTAATTCCTTCACGTGCTGTGCTATCGATTCCTGGCTGCCAAAAACTTTCGGCAATTAATAGCAACCCAATGATCCAACCAACATCAAGTATCGAGCCCATCAGATAACTGCCGTTGATGTGCTGCCATAAGTAGTAGAAGTCAGCTAATGCAAATGTTGTTACCCCAAGACCAAGTGTTAAGCCACGTCGCGAAAATCCTTGCGAGGAAATAGTTGCAATTACAACACAGACAAGTATTAAGTCCGCGACCGGATACATGATGGCAAAGAAGCTTTTGGTGAAGTTTCCTTCAAAATGCGGCAGCACTGGCTTAACAACTAATGCCGAACCTAAAGTAGTTAGGCCAAGGCCAAAAATTGAAGCATCGACTATTTCTATCAGTGAAAGTTTGCGATTGATTGCCAGCAGCCGCGGTAAACCTATAATCGCTAATGGATAGAAGAGCAGGTATAACGTGCTGGAAATATTGCTGAAAACTGGGGGCACAGACATGAAGGCTCCTGCGCTAGCAATTATTGATCCGCATACCCACAGCGCAATAGCCAATGAAGTTGTCGGCTTAGTAACGGCATCGCTTATGTGTGGTGCGAATGTGATTACAACTATGGCCGCAACTGGCAGCAAGTTATAAACCAATAATTCAGACCACACTGTTGGAAAAAGCGCATGAAGTAATAGGTAGATAGCCAACAAAGAAATCGTTGAATATCGCACTATGCGCATATGTCGAGGATAAGAACATCAAAGCCCCACGGTAATAGGGGAAGCCATAGGCATTAAAAAACCCGCTACCTGTATGGCAGCGGGTTTTTTATAAAGGAACCGTGAGTTAGAAGCCCTTTGTGCAGATCAAATTGGCACTATCGCGAGCATTTGTAACATTCGCTGCTAGTTCAGCAGGCTTAGTTGTTCCAGCAAGCTTTGCTGACTCTAACTTTCTGATTGTTAAATCAATATTGCGAATCTTGCTTGCATAAGCGCGAGTTGCTGAAGTCCATGAAGACACCGCGGTTGTGAGCAATCTTTTATCTGCATCTGTCTTTGCCGCTGCAAGTTTTGCTTGAGCAGCAGTTAATCGAAGGGTTGCAGCATCTAATTTGGCTTGGATTTCTGCTTTGTTGGCAGTTTCAGTTGTGATGCCAAGTTCAATTATTGGAAGCTGAGCTTTGAAGTTAGCAGTTGTAGTAACTGCTGACTTTGCTGCTTTAACAGCATCATTTGCTGCAGTTATGCAGTCGATAGATAGCCAGGTTAATTTTGAGTTTGTTACAAGTGGGTTCTTCGCACACTTATAGGTTCCACCACTTGTCTTAGTTGTGGCACCAGATTTTGTACATGCAACCCCATTTGAAATCTTGGCTGCGGCCTCGGCTGGAGCAGCGACCATGACGCCACCGGCGACCACTAGTGCTACTGAGATTGATGCAATTTTGCGAAGCATGAAGAAACCTTTCGTTGTAATAGAGGCAATACTAGCGATCCGGTGCTGAAAGAAGACTGAAAACGCGCCGAGAGTAAGTAGGTCTGACCGTTACTTGCGTTGCTTTTTCCTAAGGTTCATGCCGACCTTTCTAACAATTGATCGTGGCAATCCTTGAATGATGAATACCAAGAGTTGGTATTGCCAACCCGGAATCGAAACCGCCTCACCCTTGAGCGCATCGCTCCAGGACTTTGCAACTAACGTGTCAGAATCAAGCCACATGAAGCTCGGTAGACCCTTCATGGACATTCGGCCGCGTTGATGGAACTCGGTTCGAGTAAATCCAGGACATAAGGCGCTAATTCTGATGTTTGTGTCAGCAAGTTCGGTGTGAAGAGATTCCGACAATACGGTTAGGTATGACTTTGAGGCGCTATAGGTTCCACCTGCAATAAAACCAGCAACAGATGAAACGTTGATAACAACGCCTTTGTTTCGCTGCTTCATCAGCGGAAGGGCAACATGCATCAAACGCATTGGAGTGCGGACCAGCACGTCAAACATTTGCTGCTCAGCTTCGAGAGCTGACCTTGTGAATGCCTTGTTTAAACCAAATCCAGCGTTGTTGATCAACACATCAATCTGATTGTCGGCGATGTACTGCTCAACCGCCGCACACCCAATTTCAGTTGAAAGGTCAGCCTGAATAATGTGGGTTTCAACGCTGAACTTTTCCTGCAAGCCGCGGGCACGTTCTTGTAAACGTGGCAGATCGCGGGCGACTAATACGATGTTGTAATTGTTTTCGGCCAACAATCTAGTAAAGCTTTCACCGATTCCAGAAGTTGCTCCGGTAACTATCGCCCACGATGCCATTTATGCCCCGATTCCAGCAGGATCTTCATCCCGAATATGCCAGCTACTTCCGTACTGCTCGATTAGATCCAAGAACGGTTTTGGTTCCATCCACTCTGGTCCAACTACTCCTTGTGGCTTCCACGTACCGTTAGCGATTAATTCCATTGCAATCACAGGGTTAATGGCTGTCTGCCAGACAACTGCTTGATCACCGTAATTATCCATGGACCATTTGTTGTCTACAACGTTATAGATGTAACAGGCATATGGCTTGCCTTCTTTATCGAGACCCTTAACGTGTGCACCTGCACACGTCTTACCGTGCATTAGTGGACCGATCTTTGCGGGATCAGGAAGGAGTGAGGCTAAGAAATCACGTGGTGCAATTTCCATACCTCGATAATTAACCTTTTCCTTCTTTGAAAGACCTAATAAGTGAATTGTTTTTAATGTGTTAATAAAATCAGTACCAAGTCCATACTTGAATGTAACTTGATTTGCCTTAATCTTTTGTGGAATCAAAATGACTTCCTCATGTTCAACGTCAACACATTCAACAGGGCCAATTCCGTCAGGAAAATCAAATGTCACTGCTCCGGTAAATGGTTCGGCGGTGTGCCACTTTCCATCTTCCCAAATTAATGGAGCGTTTAGACATTCTTCAATTGTCGTCCAAATTGAAAATGAGGGAGCAAAGGCATAACCATCTACATTTAAGTTAGATCCATCCAAAATTGTGATTGCATCGATTTCACTGAAGAGAAAATCTTGAGCATATCGAGCAAAAATGTCACTCATTCCTGGTTCTATGCCCATGCCGATAAGTGCGTACTTACCGTTGTTCTCCCACTCAGCTGAGTGTGAAAATTGTTCATCACCCAACTTGACTCCAGTTTTGTGAAATGGATCCGTTGGATGAGCGATCGAAAGCGACATTGCCATATCTATGTAGTTAACGCCAGCGTTTTGAGAAGCTGTGAAGATTTGCATTACAAAACGTGGATCTACCGCGTTAACAACGACATCAGGATTGACCTGCTTGATCAATCCTTCGAGAGCCACCAGATCGCCGGCATCCACCTCCACTGATGTAAATCGTGGGTCTTGGATTTTCTGGGTGACAGCGTGCGCTTTTGAAGCATCGTAATCAGCGATAACTAACTCAGTGATAAATGACTTGCGAGATGCGATATTTGCGATTGCACTGCCAACTCCGCCTGCGCCTATAACGAGCGCTCTCATGGTTGGCCTTTCGGGTAGTTTTCAAATCCATTGTGGATTCAGGCGAAGGCTATCTGTACCGCTAATCTTTGCCAAGCACGCAATACCTTTTCAAAGGTTGCGAGTGTTAGGTCCCCGTAGCTCAGTGGATAGAGCAACCGCCTCCTAAGCGGTAGGTCGCCGGTTCAACTC
>JBAXPH010000032.1:0-11723 GCA_037132355.1 Actinomycetes bacterium | reverse complement strand
GGTATGGCGCCAGCGCTGGGAGATCTTCAAGTGAGTTCAGGCCAAGACGCTCTAGGAAATAGCTGGTGGTCTTGTACAAAATTGCCCCTGTTTCATGCTCCAGGCCTGACTCTTCAACAAGGCCACGGGTAATTAAGGTCTTCATAACCGCTTCTACGTTGACGCCGCGGATAGCGGACACGCGCGCTCGTGAAACTGGTTGGCGGTAAGCGATAACCGACAGCGTCTCTAGAGCAGCCTGAGTCAAGCGAGATTGCTGGCCGTCCAAGACAAACTTCTCAACGACGGTTGAGTAATGTGGATTGCTATAGAAACGCCAGCCACCGTTGATCTTGCGGAGCGAGAATCCACGATCCTCATAGCTTCCCTCAAGGGCAGCCAACGCGGCTTCGATCTCATCGACAGGACGCTCCAAAACCTGGGCCAGGATGATCTCCGTGACAGGTTCATCGACCACCATCAAGATCGCTTCGATCGAACGTTCAACTTCTACATTAGACATTGTCGCCACTTTCTGTCGAGTCTTCCATCTCTAAAACTACGGGTATGTCGAACTCGTCGGTGATCTCGACCTCGCCCTCGAGGCTTCCGGTCCAACTAATCTGCAGCTCACCTAAGGCTATAACCTGGTCAAAACGCAGCACGCCTTGGCGATACAGGTCTAGCAAGGCTAGAAAGCGCGCCACAACCACCAAAGTGCTATCCGCATCTGCGATCAGATTCCTAAAGCTCAGACTCTTTGAATGACGCAAGGCTTCCACAACCATTTTGGACTCTTCAGCTACGCTCACAAGGGCCATATGAAGGTGCTGCACGGCCACAACGGGTGAGACCTTGGGGGTTAATACGCGTTCTGCTATAGCGGCGAAGCGCTGTGCGCCGACACCGATCAATACTTCAGGCAGCAACGCAGCCAGAGCTGGATCCAGGGCCACTACGCGAGCAAACGACTTATCGGCCGCTGCTATGCGCTCATTGAAAGTTGCTGCGATTTCTTTGAATGCTCGGTACTGCAAAAGTCTGGCGAACAAAAGATCTCGGGCTTCCAGAAGTGCTAAATCTTCTTCATCCTCAACATCCCCAGATGGCAGCAAACGTGCCGCTTTCAAATCCAGCAAAGTAGCGGCTACAACTAGGAATTCTGTGGCCTGCTCAAGCTGCCAACCCTCACCCGATGCTTCCAGGCCACGTATAAAGGAGATGAACTCATCGGTCACGATGCTCAGAGACACCTCTGTGACATCCATCTTGTGGCGGGAAATGAGCTGAAGCAGAAGATCAAATGGGCCATCGAAGTTGGCGAGGTGCACCGAGAAACCGGCCGAGGCAGCGTTCACATCCGTTGCTGCTTCGACTGAGATCTCCTCAGTAACGCTCCCAATCATCTCCACGGAGGCACCTTACTTCACGCTTGCCTGTTTTATGTGTAACGCATAGGCTCCCGCGTATATCAGGAAAGAGGTTTGCCAATTGAACGCTAAATCGACAATTGCGGAGGATGTAGCTACTACATCGACCTTGCTGGGCAAGGTTGCGCAAAACTTTCCAACCCCCGCTGCTTTGAAAGAACACGGAAGTGCAAAGGTTATTTCCATCTTCAATCAAAAAGGTGGAGTTGGAAAGACAACGAGCACGATCAATTTAGGTGCTGCCCTTGCTGAACTAGGCCGTCGGGTTCTACTAGTCGACTTCGATCCACAAGGCGGTTTGTCATTAGGCCTTGGAGTTAACGCTCACTCACTTCCACTAGAACAAACTGTCTATTTCGCCTTAATGACTCCTACTGCAAATGTTGATGACATCGTTTTGAAGTCATCAGTTGCAGGTTTGGATTTCTTGCCAGCTAACCGAGATCTGGGAACAGCTGAAACAACTCTTGGCGCTGAAATCGGCGGCCAGCAATACTTGAAGCGCGCACTTGCCCCACTTCGCGATTACTACGATGTCATTTTGATTGACTGTCAACCAACCATGGGACAGCTAACAATTAACGCACTTGTAGCATCTGATGAAGTAATCGTTCCGATGCAGTGTGAGTACTTCGCTCTGCACGGCTTTATTGAACTCAAGGGCAACCTAGATAAGGTCAAGAGTTTCCTTAATCCAAATCTTCGTCTTATTGGAATCCTTGCAACGATGTACGACAAGAAAACTTCACACAATCGTCAGGTTTTAGAGCGCATTCTTGAACAATTCCCGGAAGATGTATTTGAAACTATCATTGCAAAGACTATTCGTTTTCCTGAAACAACTGTTGTTGGTGAGCCAATCACAACTTACGCAACATCTTCAGGTGGCGCTGCTTCGTACCGACGTTTAGCACGAGAACTTATCGCCAGAGGAGGCGCACGATGACACGCAGAGCAAACCTTCCAGGTGCAGATGAGCTTTTTCGTTCAACAGCACCAGCACTAACTTCAGTTCCATCACAACCTGTGCAGGAGGTAGCCGCTCCCCTAGTCGCACCTGCCATTGCAACGCCTAAGGCACCCTCATCTAAAAAGGGCGTTCGCACAATTGCACGTCGTCGGGTAACAACTGTTGATCGCTCACCATCAGGTCGTGAACGCCATGATGAAAAGATTACTGTCTATCTTTCACCCGATGAACTTTTCGATCTAGATCAAGCACGTCTACAACTGCGCGGAGATTTAGGTCTTGCAGTTGATCGCGGACGCATCGTTCGTGAATCAATTGCAGTGATCATTGCCGATCTTGAAGCAAAGGGTGATCAGAGTATTTTGGCTCGTCGCTTGCGCGGTCTATAACAAATTTACTTGGCTCTCGGATGAGCCATTGAATAGCTCTCACGTACTTTATCGATAGTAATCAGCGTGTATATCTGCGTTGTTGTAACGGATGCGTGTCCCAGCAGCTCTTGAACCACGCGAATATCTGCACCGCCATCTAGTAGATGCGTTGCATATGAATGTCTGAATACGTGCGGTGAAACGTGTTCAGTAACTCCGGCGGCTTCTGCTGCATCTAAAACCATTTGCCAGGCAGATTGTCTAGAAATTCTGGATCCTCGTGAATTAAGAAATACTGCTGAAGTGGCTTTCGAACTCTTAGCCGCCAATTCAGGTCTAACTCTGACCAAATAATTTTCGATAGCTTTTGCTGCAAACGATCCCAACGGAACAATGCGTTCTTTTGAACCTTTACCACGCAATTTCAGAGTTGTGACTATTCCATCATCAGTTTCAATAGTGCTTAAGTCATTCAAGTTGATACCGATTAACTCACTAACTCTTGCACCGCTGCTATAGAGAAGTTCTAACATCGCTTGATCCCGTACCGTGATGGGCTGACCATCTCGATGTGCCGCATCAATCATGGAAACTATCTGTGCAATTGTTAGCGCCTTTGGCAGACGCCGTGCAGACTTCTTCGGTGATATCTCCAAGGTTGGATCTGCGTATCCATATTCCTGCTGCAGATGTTTGAAAAACGAACGCAACGTTGAATCAACTCTATTGATACTCGCGACAGACAATTGTGCTTCACGCAATGACGTTTCAAACTGAGTTATCGTCTCAGGATCGACTTCAGATAGTGATCTACCATTCAGAAAAGCCGCAAATTTAGCTAAATCTCTGCGATAGGCAGCAATTGAATTAGCCGCTAAACCTCTCTCGATCTGCAAGTGATTGAGAAAGGATGACGAGGCGAGATCAAAATTCAACGCTTGGGTAACCGTGTGCTTCTGCTACAGCTGAATAGTAAATTTTACCTTCATGAACATTCAAACCCTTTGCCAGGTTTGGATCCTTTTTACATGCCACTTCCCACCCAAGATTTGCTAAAGAAAGTGCATACGGCAAAGTTGCATTTGTTAACGCATACGTTGAGGCAACTGGAACTGCACCTGGCATATTTGCCACGCAATAGAAGACAGAGTTGTGAACTGTGTAAGTTGGTTCGGCATGCGTCGTTGGTTTGGAATCTTCGAAGCAGCCGCCTTGATCGATGGCAATATCGACTAGAACCGATCCACTTTTCATGTGGGCAACTAACGAATTAGAAACAAGTTTCGGTGCCTTTGCGCCATGCACTAGCACCGCGCCAATGACGAGATCTGCTTGTTTTACTTCACGCTCGATTGCGTGCTTTGAAGCAATGAGCGTTTTGATTCGACCCATGTAGACAGTATCGATGAACTGCAATCTGCTAATCGATCGATCAAAGACAATTACATCTGCGCCCATACCAAGTGCGATCACTGCAGCATTTAGTCCCGCAACTCCCCCACCGATTACAACTACGCGCCCAGGTGCGACACCAGGAACTCCACCAAGAAGTACTCCACGACCACCATGCGGCTTCTGTAGCGCCGTTGCGCCAACCTGTGTTGCCAAACGTCCTGCAACTTCGCTCATTGGGGCAAGCAATGGCAGCGTTCCGTTTACTTCAACTGTTTCATAAGCAATTGCGGTTATGCCAGATGCAACTAAAGCATCGGTACATGTCTTCGATGCTGCAAGGTGCAGATAGGTGAAAAGAGTTTGCCCTCTACGCATCTTTGAATACTCAAGATCAATCGGCTCTTTCACCTTAAGGACTAAATCGGCGCTTTGCCATACCTCATCGGCGCTAGCGACAATTGTTGCACCGGCTTGAATAAAATCTTCATTGGTAATTGCTGATGCAGTACCCGCGCTGTCTTGAATTAAAACTGTGTGGCCAGCATGCACAAACTCTGAAACACCTTCAGTGGTAATTGCTACTCGTGATTCGTGAACCTTTATTTCCTTGGGAACACCAACGATCATGATCAGCCTTTCGCTGCTACCGCCGCTGCTATCAAACCGATAAATAATGGGTGTGGTCGCGTTGGACGTGAACGCAACTCAGGATGAGCTTGCGTGCCTACATAGTAAGGATGCACCTCTTTAGGTAGTTCTACAAACTCCACCAGGTCTCTTTCCTTAAACATTCCTGAAAAGACAAGACCTGCGCTTGAAATTTGCTCACGATATTTATTGTTTACTTCATAGCGATGGCGATGACGTTCTGAGACTTCCGTCGAACCATAAGTTGCTGCTACAACTGAACCAGCAAGCAAATCGGCTTTATACAGACCAAGGCGCATCGTTCCGCCCATATCCCCTTTGCCAGACACAACATCTTTTTGATCATCCATTGTTGCAATCACAGGTGTACCTGAATCTGAAAATTCTGCAGATATCGCATCCTTGATTCCAGCTAAATTGCGCGCGGCCTCAATCACCATGCATTGCAAACCTAAACACAAACCTAATGTTGGAATCTTGTTCTCTCGCGCATACTTGAGCGCTCCAACTTTTCCTTCAATGCCACGGATTCCAAAACCGCCTGGAACGCAGATCGCATCCACCCCCTGCAGATGCTTCTTAGCGCCTTCTGCGGTTTCACACTCATCACTAGCTATCCAAACAATCTCAATTTTTGCCAGATTTGCAAACCCGCCAGCGCGCAATGCTTCCGAAACCGACAGATAGGCATCTGGAAGATCAATGTATTTTCCAACTAAACCAACCTTGACGTGGTGCTTCGGATGATGAACTTTCTCGAGTAAAACATCCCAGTCTCCCCAGACAACATCGTGACAATCGAATCCAAGGCGTTTTACAACGTACGAGTCAAGACCTTCTCTATGCAGAACCTTAGGGATGTCATAGATCGACGGTGCATCAACCGCTGCAACTACGGCGTCAAAATCGACGTCGCACATCAAAGAAATCTTCTTCTTCACTCCTTCTGGAATCTCACGATCAGAACGAAGAACAATCGCATCGGGTGCAATACCGATACTTCGTAGCGCGGCAACCGAGTGCTGAGTTGGCTTAGTTTTTAACTCGCCCGATGGACCAATGTAAGGAACCAATGAAACGTGCAAATAGAAAACATTGTCGCGGCCAACATTTTGGCGAATCTGTCGAATAGCTTCAAGGAACGGTTGGGATTCAATATCTCCAACGGTTCCACCCACTTCGGTAATAACTAAATCAATATCAGGACCAGCCATGGCCAGAATACGTTCTTTGATTTCATTTGTGATGTGGGGAATTACCTGAACCGTTTCACCCAAGTACTCACCGCGACGCTCACGTGCAATAACGCGTGAATAAACCTGGCCGGTAGTTACATTGGCTGAACCATGAAGATTGCGATCCAAGAATCTTTCATAGTGCCCAATATCCAAATCTGTTTCAGAACCATCATCGGTTACGAAAACCTCACCATGTTGAAATGGATTCATCGTTCCTGGATCCACGTTTAGGTAAGGATCGAGTTTTTGCATCGTCACTCGGATGCCGCGGGCTACTAATAATCGTCCAAGACTTGAGGCTGTGAGTCCTTTGCCTAAACTTGAGGCGACTCCGCCGGTTACGAATAAATGTTTAGTCACATGTGCTTGGCCCATGGAAGACAAACCTATCATTTAAAACAGCTCGCGAACTACACCTTCAGAGAAAGCAACTCCGTGGCGTGCTCGCGGGCACTTGTTGAATTTTCAAGTCCAGCCAACATGCGGGCAATCTCTTCAATACGGTCCTCCCCAGACACATTACGGACATCGCTTTGGCTTACAACCCCATCATTATTCTTCGTAACGACAAAATGACTATCAGCCCAGGCCGCTACTTGTGGCAAGTGCGTCACAACGATTACTTGTGCATGTTGTGCCAACTGATGTAAACGTTTGCCAACTTCTATTGCAGCCTTGCCACCAACCCCTGCATCCACTTCGTCAAAAACATATGTTCCGATCGGATGCGTGCTTGCAATCACAACTTCTAATGCCAACATTACGCGTGACATTTCTCCACCTGATGCACCCTTGGCTAAGGCAACTAGTGGCGCATCCTTATGGCCCTGAATAAACATCGCTATCTCATCGCATCCGTTGGATGTGAAATCTGATTCTTTTGGTGCTGAATAATCTGCGCTATCAACCTTGGCAACAAAAGAAGCGTGAGGCATTGACAGCTGCTGGATTTCTGCTGTCACCAACTTTGAAAGTTTGTCAGCAGCTTTGCTGCGCATTTCACTAACACCCTTAGCCGCAGTTAAAAGAACTTTTTTATGAGCCGTTAATTGCGCTTCGAGTTCCTGCAACCGTTGATCTCCACCTTCGAGATCTGCGATCGCATCCGATGAATTTTTGAATCGAATCGCCAACTCTGATAGTTCTTGTTCATGTGTACCAGCGCCACCAAACTTCTTGATTAATGCATTGATATCGGCCTTACGTGCGTGTAGAAAATCTAGTCTGCTCGGATCAGCTTCGAGCTTGCTTTGATAGGAATTGAGGGCACTTTGCGCATCATCTAGCAGGAAAAAACTTTCGCTCAACTGCTGGTAAATCGCCTCTAATAACGGATCCTTACCTCGGGCAGCATCGAGTGCTCGTCGCGCAACACCTAATGATGTTAGGGAACCGGCCTCTTCGTCTTCGATCGCAGCAATGGCTTGAGCTGTTGCCACACGAAACTCTTCGACGCTTGAAAGACGAGCA
The DNA here is from genome assembly GCA_037132355.1 of Actinomycetes bacterium. GTDB lineage: Bacteria > Actinomycetota > Actinomycetes > Nanopelagicales > Nanopelagicaceae > Planktophila. Next base: position 4,222 of record JBAXPH010000032.1, on the reverse strand, counting down.
ATTTCGCCATCAATTTCTGCAAACTCTGTGGCCGACGGATTTAACTTCTTGAACGCATTGGCGAACTCTCTCAATTCAGAGAGTTCCTTGTCCTTCTGCGCAATGCTCTTTTTCAGAGCAGTGATCCGCTCCTTTAATTCATGATAATCAAGTAATGCACTTTGATAGCTGCTTAGATCTATTTGCCCAAAGCGGTCAATTAACTCGCGCTGTCTTGAACTCTTTGTAATGTTTTGATTAGCGGCCTGACCATGAACTTCGACCAAGTTTTCACCAATAGCAGATAATGTACTGGCAGTTGCACTAACGCCATTAGTAGTTGCTTTACTTTTTCCATCTGAAGCAACGGTGCGGGTAACGATTAGCTCGCCATCCTCAACTAGAACATCTTCAAAGAGATGTTCCGAAGATTTTGGAATAGAAAAACGTCCGCTAGCAACCAATCGCTCCGATCCTTTACGAACCAATGCACTATCGGCCTTACCACCCAAAATCAGGCTTAATGCAGTTAAAATCATCGTTTTTCCGGCACCGGTTTCACCGGTTAGAACTGTCAAACCCTTGGATATTTCTAACGTTGATTGATCAATTACTCCGATTGACCGAATAGTTATCTCTTCTAGAAAAGTGCGATCACTCACCACGCCATCCTTCAACGGGAAGCTTAAACTTTGCTACTAACCGATCGCTGAACAATGTGTTTTTAAGGTGAGCCAATTGAATTATTCGGGGGTTCTTTGTAACTACCACCCGATCGCCCTTTTGTAATGCGAATTTTCGTAACGCATCGGCGGAAAGAAATGCTTCTGACGATTCTATCCCAACGGCAATTTTAGATTGTGGAGAAATTACAAGTGGTCGAGAAAATAGTGCATGTGCAGAAATTGGTAGCACAACTAAAGCGTCAACTTCCGGCCAGACAACAGGTCCACCCGCCGAAAATGCATACGCTGTTGAACCAGTTGGTGTGGAGCAAATCAGACCATCACAACCCCATCGTGAAATTGGACGACTATCGATTTCAAGAAAGAGTTCGACCATCGTTGCTTTTTCCCGTTCAACTGTAACTTCATTTAACGCCCAACCAGATGCCGCGATCTTTCCGTCTCGCTCAACCGTGTATCCCAATGTTATTCGTGGATCAATCACGTAGGTTTTATTGACAAGTGCGTTAATCACATCTGAAATTTTTGACCGTTCAACCTCGGATAAAAATCCAACATGGCCCAGATTCACGCCCAGCAATGGAATATCGCGATCTTGTGCCACCTCTGCAGCACGCAACATGGTTCCGTCGCCGCCCAATACAACCGCCACTTCAAGTTGAGGTAATTCCGACACCGAAGATTTAATAATTCCTGGGATATCAACATCGGAGATCGTGTAGATACCAAAAGTTGAAGCAAGGTTTTGTTGCAGCTCAACTGCTGCGACCACCGCATCAACTCGCGCTGGATTACAAACGATTAGCAGGTTGCGCATTACTGGGGTCCAATCGCTATAGCCCGATCCAACATCGCATGATCAATTTCAGGAGCACCTCTTCGTAACCACAAGAAATACTCAACATTGCCCGCGGGTCCTGGCAATGAACTTGCTGAAATTCCCAAAGTTCCAAGTCCCACATCATAGGCAGAATCAGCCACTTCAATCACCGCAGCCTTTCGCAGCGCAGGATCTCGAACAACACCGCCTGCGCCCAATTTTTCACGCCCGACCTCGAATTGTGGTTTTACCATAAGAACGAAATCGGCTTCTGGCTTGGATACAGCGGCCAACGCTGGCAATACTAAAGTTAACGAAATAAACGACAGATCTGCCACCACTAAATCAATAGCTTCACCGACCATATCCCCCGTTAAATGACGAATGTTGGTTCGGTCAAGAACCGTGACTCGTTCATCTTGTCGTAGTTCCCACGCAAGTTGACCGTAACCAACATCAACAGCGACCACATGGCCGGCGTTGCGACGCAATAAAACATCGGTAAATCCACCTGTAGACGCACCTGCGTCAAGGCAACGCTTACCCTCAACAACCACGCCCGTAAAAGCGCTCAGTGCTCCGTCTAACTTGTGGCCACCCCTGGAAACAAAATCATCTCGGTCTCCAGCAATTACAATTGATGTTTCAGCATCAACTTGAGTTGCTGGTTTTGTTGCTGGGATTCCATTCACAAGCACGGCACGCTTTTCAATCAGGTCTGCGGCCTGTTCGCGTGAACGCGCGAGTTCTCTACGAACGAGCTCGGCATCCAAACGTGTTTTCATCTAAAAATTAAAGACCGTCGATAGATGACAAGGCTTGATTGAGGCGTTGATGAAGGGCTTCAAATTGTGCAGCATGATCGCCAACTTCCATGGCATCGATCTCTTGCAATTCGCTGCGAAGCTCTTCTACAAGTGACTCTCCATTGAACTGATTCGCATTTTCCATTTACTTGGCTACTTTCTTGTGTGCAGCTTTCTTAGTTGTTTTCTTGACCACTTTTTTTACAGGAGGTTTCTTCGCTGAAGTCTTCTTGACAACTTTGTCTGTTTTTCCCTTTTTCAAAGCTGCGACTTCTTGTTTCAGCGCTTCAAACTCACCGCGCTTTACAAAGCCCATTTTGGAAACAGAGCGCTCAACCTCATCTTCAATCTTGACTTTCAACGCCTCGCCACCGTCTTTGAGCCAAGCATTCAATGAGTCAGCAATCTCCGTTGCCGTTCTATTTCCCAGATGGACATTGTTAGACAATGATTTCAATGACGTCAGAAAGTCTTTGTTCTTACTCATGCCATAAGCCTACCTAAATTCGCGAAATCTCTACCGCTTCAACCTGCCAACGACTTGCAAGCCCTGCAGCTCCGCTCCAAAACCGACGATGAATTGAGCCTGAAATCTCAATCCACTCATCAGGAGCAAGAGATAACGCCGCCCGACGTGACTTTGAACTCCACGCAGCGATGTCTAAGGTGTCGACTCCTGGTTGCTTGTCCCTCGAAACAATGAGCCGAAACTCCACAACCTTGTCTCCGCTGGGAAGTTCTTTTTCCACCGCTTCCTGAGAAACGCGCCCCCTGAGCACTACATCATTGAGTGAATAATCTTCTTCAATTTCTACTACTTTTTTAGCGCTAACTTTTTTACCAACAACTTTTGTGACCATGGCTCCTCCAAGAATTAGTACGGTGGAGGTCAGATGATCAACCGAACTACCGACATATTCACGAGAAAGTCGAACAGATGTGGGTAACTATTCGGCGGCGCGCTCTGCTGCGTCCGTGAACTCTTCTTCATCTAATTCGGCGCACTTAGCAAACCATTCTCTTGCTTCATCTTTTCGACCAGCAGCATCAAGCGCATCTGCATAGGCGTAGCGAAGACGCAAAGCCCACTCATCAGTTTCATTATTCAATTCTTTGCAAGTCAAAGTAACCACAGCAGCATCAAATTCTCCTAGGTCTCTACGAGCACCAGCTGCAACAATTCGCATCTCAATCTCTTCGGGCTTTGCTAATCGCTTTACCTCTGGAGAACCAGCCAAATTCAATGCTTTTAGGGGGTTTCCGAGTCCACGTTCACAATCGGCCATAACAGGAAGAGAGGAAACATCTCCTGAAATTCGGTTTGCTGCACGCAACTCTTTTAATGCGATTTCATAATGACCGGCACGATATGCGGCATACCCTGCAGATTCGCGAACAACTGCAAGACGTCCAGCATGGTGGGCTGCTGCTATTCCGTGCTTATGAGCTAACTGTGGATCTGTATCTTGATATAAATTTATGCACACTAGGTGACGTGCAACTACCTTTGCATTTTCTGCAGACAAACTTAATAGCTCTGCGCGAACTGATTTTTCCAACTCTTCACCAGTCACATCTTCAGGAATATCTGGTTCAAAGATTCGTGGACGTAAACGAGATTGATCGCGATCCATTGGTGCAGGACGTGCTCCTCGAGGGTCAGAACCATCGCGTGTTTGGCGCGGAGCTCCAGCACGGCTTGTAGAACCACCTCTGGCAGGCAAATCTTCACGTCTGCGTTGAGAATTAGGACCTGATGGCTTGCGCGAAGAAGGAGATGATGGCCGTTTGTTTCTTTCTTCCATTTTTTTCTCCTTCACGCTTTTTAATTTTTTAAAGTATGACATTTACCAAGTGGAAATAAAAATAAAACAGTGGGAAATAAAAAAGGGGCGCTCGTTAAAGCGCCCCTTTTTATAAAAGAAGTCCGG
>JBAXPH010000031.1:0-12438 GCA_037132355.1 Actinomycetes bacterium | reverse complement strand
CGGTGCATCCAGATGATCCTCGATACAAGCACATGATTGGTACTGAAGTTCTTTTGCCATTGGTTAATAGAATGATTCCGATTATTGCTGATGAATTAGTTGATCCAGAGTTTGGAACTGGTGCGGTAAAAGTTACAGCAGCCCACGATCCAAATGACTTTGAGATGGCATTGCGCCACAACGTGCCCTTTGTTGTGATCATGAACGAGCACGCTGTAATGGCTGGGACGGGCACCGAGTTTGATGGCATGGATCGCTTTGATGCGCGCGTAGCCGTAGTTGCAAAGCTGAAAGAAATGGGTCGAGTCGTTGCAGAAAAGCGTCCATACATGCACGCAGTTGGACATTGTTCTCGTTGCGATACAACTGTTGAACCGCGTTTATCAAAGCAGTGGTTTGTAAAGGTTGCACCAATGGCAAAGGCATCAGCAGATGCTGTGCGAAATGGCGAAGTAAAGATTGAACCTGAAGCACTTGCACCACGTTATTTTGATTGGGTCGACAACATGCACGACTGGTGTATTTCCCGTCAGTTGTGGTGGGGTCACCGAATTCCTGTTTGGTATGGACCAAATGGTGAAGTACAAGTTGTTGGTCCCGATGAAAGTGCACCTGCGGGTTGGACGCAAGATCCAGACGTTCTAGATACCTGGTTCTCATCTGGGCAATGGGCTTTTTCTACCTTTGGTTGGCCAGAAAAGTCTGCAGACCTTGCAAAGTTTTATCCAACATCTGTCCTTGTTACTGGTTATGACATTTTGTTCTTCTGGGTTGTTCGCATGATGATGATGTCTACTTTTGCAATGGATGGTGTTGCACCTTTTAAAACAATCATGTTGCACGGTTTAGTACGCGATCAATTTGGCAAGAAGATGTCAAAGAGCCGTGGAAACGTTGTTGATCCAATCGAATTCATGGATAAGTACGGGGCAGATGCGTTGCGCTTTACTTTGGCACGTGGTGCTAATCCAGGTACAGATCAGGCACTTGCCGAAGACTGGATCGGCGGATCTCGAAACTTTGCAACAAAACTGTGGAATGCAACTCGTTTTGCGATGATGAACGGTGCAACCGTCTCTGGAGATTTACCCGCACTTGATTCACTCAATGCAATTGATAAGTGGATTCTTAGCCACCTATCTGAAACTATTAAAGAGACCACAGAGCTTCTAGAAAAGTACGAGTTCGCTCGTGCCTGCGAGCTGATGTATCACTTTGCATGGGATGACCTTTGTGACTGGTACTTGGAGCTTTCAAAGGAAGCCTTTGCATCTGGCACAGCTGATTCAACAAAGCGTGTACTCGGTTATGTTTTGGATCAGTTGTTCCGTTTGATGCACCCAGTAATGCCATTTATTACAGAACAAATGTGGACCACATTAACTGGGGGAGAATCATTAGTGGTTGCCCAGTGGCCAGAGGCAATCGCTGCTCACGTTGATAAAAAAGCAGAAAATCTTGTTGGCCAGCTGCAAGAGATCATTACCGAAGTTCGTCGCTTCCGTAATGATCAAGGTATAAAGACTTCATTGAAAATCCCTGGCCGCATAGTCGCACAGGGCGATATTGCAGATTACGCATCTGCAGTTGCCTTTGTTGTACGCATGGAGCTTGGGGATATAACACCGAGTGCTAAGTGCGAAGCCGCAGGCGTAACAATCGAATTTGATCTAACAGGATCAGTAGATGTTGTTGCAGAGCGTGCACGACTTGAAAAGGATTTAGTAACAGCTACAAAGGATAAGCAAACTGCAGAAGTAAAGTTGAACAATCAGGGGTTCATGGCAAAAGCGCCAGAAGAAGTTGTTGTTGAAATTCGAGAACGTTTAGAAAAGACAACAGCAGATATAGCGCGAATTACCTCGGCATTAGCAGCACTGCCGCAAGCATGATGATTTCACCGGACGATCAAGAAAGAGTTGATGCAATTGAGCAGGCGTTACTTGCTCGTTGGCCAGAAACCCGTATTGCTCCAAGCACCGAACGAATTGCTGCCCTGGTAGATCTATTAGGGTCACCTCAGTTAACGTATCCAACGATTCATATTGGTGGCACAAACGGTAAGACAACAACATCACGCATGATTGATTCTTTGTTATTTGCCCACGGATTACGCACGGGACGATTTACAAGCCCGCATCTTGAAACCTACCGCGAACGTATTGCGATCAACGGTGAGCCTATTGATCCTAAAGAATTAATCTTTTCGTACAACGATATTGCTGCATATTTAGATTTAATGGATACAAAGTTTGAGCATCCAATTTCTTTTTTTGAAGCCATAACAGCTTTAGCTTTTGCAGCCTTTGCCGAACACCCAGTTGATGTTGGTGTCATTGAAGTTGGTATGGGCGGAGAATGGGATGCGACAAATGTTGTCGATGCTGATGTCTCAGTAATAATGCCTATTGGCTTTGACCATATGGAGTACTTGGGCAACACATTGCACGAAATCGCATCGACTAAAGCTGGGATTATCAAAGAGGGCGGCTTTGTAGTCCTTGCCCAGCAAGAGCCTGAGGCTGCTAAAGAGTTAATCCGAAAGGCTGCTGAAGTAGGCGCAGATGTTGTTCGAGAAGGCGTTGAATACTCAGTTGCATCAAGAGCAGTTGCAGTTGGTGGTCAATTGCTAACGATTCAAGGAATTCATGACACCTACGATGAAATCTTTTTACCATTACATGGTCGACATCAAGCAGCAAATGCTGCGTCGGCTCTGGTGGCCGTCGAAGCATTCTTTGGAGATCAACCATTGGATATCGATGCGGTACGTGCTGGTTTTGCCGCCGTTACCTCACCTGGACGCTGCGAAGTGGTTCATCGCGACCCAACTGTAATTTTGGATGCAGCTCATAACCCACACGGTGCTAAAGCATTAGCTGACACTTTGTTAAACGAATTCAACTTTGATGAAATCATCGCTGTTGTTGGCGTTTTTGGCGATAAAGATGCAGCAGGTATCTTCCAAGAATTAGAACAGATTGTTGACCATGTCATTGTCACGCAAAGTTCGTCATCACGTGCAATGCCATCTGGCGAGTTAGAAAAAATTGCCTCAAAGATTTTTGGAGCAGATCGTGTTTTTGAAGTGACAGATTTAGGTGCGGCCTTAGATAGAGCGGTGGGGGATGCTGTGCGTCCGCTGAGCGAAGACACTGTTGGAATTATTGTGACTGGATCTGTCGTCACAGTAGGTGAAGCACGAACATATTTACGAAAGAAATTTGCCCAATGAAAATTCTTGGAGCCTCTGTCTTAATTGCTGAAAGCATGACGATGGGTTTTGCAATTCTGCTTGCCATGAAAGACCATTCAAGTGCAGCAATTGTTTATGGTTGCGTCATTTCATTTTTATTATTTGTTGCAGCTGGACTGGTTCGACGTCCAGGGGGATTTGTTATTGGTTCGCTTATGCAATTAGCGATGATCGGCTTCGGATTTGTAGTGCCATCCTTCTTCATCATTGGGGCGGTTTTGATTGGGCTCTGGGTGGCCGCCATCGTTGTGGGCCGTAAGGGTGAGGCCGCTCGCGCTGCCTTGCTGGCTGCAGAGCCTAAAAAACCCTAATAGACTAAGCGGGTGAGTACAGAAAAGACACTTATCCTCGTTAAGCCCGATGGCGTTGCCCGCGGTTTAGTTGGCGAGGTTATTTCACGTGTCGAAGCAAAGGGTTATGCAATTGATTCTTTGCGAATGCTGCAAGCAGATCGATCATTATTAGAAAAGCATTATGCAGAACATATTGGTAAGCCATTTTACGAACCACTTGTTGAGTTCATGATGTCTGGTCCAATTGTCGCGATCGTTGCATCTGGTAATCGTGTTATCGAAGGTTTTCGTTCATTAGCTGGTGTCACAGATCCAACTGTTGCTGCACCCGGCACCATCCGTGGTGATCTAGCTCGTGATCAAGGAACCAAGGTTGTACAAAATATTGTTCATGGCTCTGATTCACCAGAATCAGCAGCACGTGAAATTCAGATTTTCTTCCCTAACAATTAATTCCCCGCACAAAAAAGTACAAGGAGCAAAAATGTCACAAGGAAGCAGAATGTCCTTTATCGGCCGCGATATGGCGGTTGACCTAGGAACAGCGAACACGCTCGTATATGTGCGTGGACGTGGCATTGTTTTGAACGAGCCTTCAGTAGTTGCTGTAAACCAAGACACAGGCGGAATCCTGGCTGTTGGTATTGAAGCAAAGAAGATGATTGGTCGTACTCCTGGCAACATCGTTGCAATCCGTCCGCTAAAAGATGGTGTTATCGCAGATTTTGATACAACAGAGCGCATGTTGCGTTACTTCATCCAAAAGGTTCACCGTCGTCGTTACTTGGCTAAGCCAAGAATCGTTGTCTGCGTTCCATCAGGTATCACTGGTGTTGAACAGCGTGCGGTCAAGGATGCTGGTTATGCAGCAGGTGCGCGCAAGGTGTACATCATTGAAGAGCCAATGGCTGCAGCAATTGGTGCCGGACTTCCAATCCACGAGCCAACAGGCAACATGGTTGTAGATATCGGTGGCGGAACAACAGAAGTTGCTGTCATTTCATTGGGCGGAATCGTTACCTCACTTTCAATTCGGGTAGGTGGCGACGAGTTAGATCAATCAATTATTAACTGGGTTAAGCGTGAATTCTCCTTACTTTTGGGAGAGCGCACCGCAGAAGAGATCAAGATGGCGATCGGATCTGCATACCCACTAGCTGGAGAAAATGATGCCGAAATTCGTGGTCGCGATTTAGCAACAGGTCTTCCAAAGACAATCGTTGTTTCAGCTGCTGAAATTCGCAAGGCACTTGAAGAGCCGGTCAACGCAATTATCAATGCTGTAAAGAGCACATTGGATAAGACACCTCCAGAGCTTGCATCAGATTTGATGGATCGTGGAATTGTTCTTACCGGTGGTGGAGCACTTCTTAAGGGTTTAGATGAGCGACTTCGCAAAGAAACCGGAATGCCAATTCACATTGCAGAGCGTCCATTAGATGCTGTTGCTGAGGGTTCTGGAAAGTGCATCGAAGAGTTTGAAGCTCTTGAGAAGGTTCTAATCTCCGAGCCTCGTCGATAAGGTCATTCGTTAATGCGTAACGGAGGACGCGCACGTTTGCTGTTGGTGATTTTAATTGTCACCTCTTTGTTCCTGATTACTTTAGATCTTCGTGGCGTAAAAGTCATTGGAAATATAAAGCAGGGTTCGCAAACGATCATGTCACCGTTTCAACGCGCTGGCAGCGTTGTTTTAACTCCGGTCAAGAACTTCTTTTCTGATGTAACTCACTTAGGTCGGACCCGCAATCAGATCGAAAAACTGCAAGCTGAAAATGCGAAGTTAAAAACTACGTTAATTGACCGCAAGAACGCGGATGCCCAGTTGAAGCAGCTCAAGAATATTTTGGATTTAGCTGGCACGGCTGGCTACAAGATTGTTAACGCGAAGGTCATAAGTAATGGGTCAAGCCAATCCTTTTCGCAAACAATCACCATTGATTCAGGTACAAATGCAGGAATTAAAAAGAATATGACAGTCCTATCGCAGTACGGCATAGCTGGTGTTGTAAAAGATGTATATCCATCATCTGCGCTGATCCAATTAGCAAGTGATCCCAGCTTTCGAATTGGTGCTCGCATCGCAGGTACACAACAAATCGGAATTCTGACAGGTCGTGGAACCCGCTCTGGAAGCCTGCAATTGCTCGATAATTCGACGACGGTTAAAGAAGGCGATGTTTTGCTGTCTCGAGGAAGTGTTGCTGACAGCCCTTATGTCCCAGGCGTACCCTTGGGCTATGTGACAGCCGTGGATAATTCCGCAGGTGCGGTGGCGCAAACAGCAACTGTTCGTTACTACACAAACTTTTCAACACTTGGAATCGTTGCAGTTGTTGTTAGTGGGTCATCGGCTAATCCCGGAGATTCATTAGTTCCGGTCAAGCCGCGCGTTACCCCCATTCCAACTGTGACAGTTTTCGTAACTCCATCACCAACGCCAACTAAGTAGCCGCCATGCTTACTCGTCAAATTTCATCTGCTGCGCCAATCTTTCTTTTAATGTACATAATTCAAGAAGCAGTTATCTCTCAATTTCGATTACCCGGCGGTGGTTTTTCAATAATGTTGATTTTTGCTTTGACGTGGGCGGTTCTCAGTGAAACTGAAGTTGCAGCTGTAATTGGCTTTGCAGCGGGTTTCTTGATGGATCTATCTCAAAGTGCAGCCGGGCCATTTGGCCAGTGGACCTTTATTATGTTGATGGCAGGGTATGCGATTTCTTATATTGGCTATGGTGATGACAATGTTCGAGCAAATGCCATCGGCATTATTTTCTTCGTTGTAATTGCAAACCTGTTAGTCGAAATCGCATATGTAGCAAGTGGGGCACTTCTGGGTGTTTCGTCAGGTTCGATCATCCAGGTGCTCATCACTTTATTTGGGATGAGCGTGTGGGCACTTCTTGTGTCACCAATATTGCTACCCATTTTTAGTCGTTTACACGGATTGATTTTCGATTCACGGTCTGCGCTATGAACAACAAGTCTCGCCTTTCTTTACTCGTAGTCCAGATTCTTATTTTTTCCTTGATGGCGGCATTATTTGGTCGCCTCTTTTATTTACAGGTTGCAGCAGGGCCTAAATATCGTGATGCAGCACTAAGTATCCAAAGCCGCGATGTTGTAGCCCCTGCCACACGTGGCTTAATCGTTGATGACTATGGAGTCCCGCTAGCAATGAATAAGGCGGGCTTGGCGATTACCATTGACCGAATTGCCATTGATAAATTGGCTGATAAAGGTGTTGGCGTCATGCAACGGTTAGCAACGTTGCTGAAGCTTAATTACGCAGACATCTATCAGAACACACGTTTATGTGGTGAACTTCCCAAAGGACAGAAAGCTGGTTGTTGGCAAGGTTCTAGATATCAACCGATCCCGATTACAAAATCTGCAGACCCAAGCATTGCATTGCAAATTGTTGAACGTTCCGACTCATTTCCTGGCGTAGATGCCCAACCAATTGCAATTCGTAGCTATCCAAGTTACTTGGATGTAAATGCTGCGCACGTTTTGGGTTACGTAGGCCCACTGACTGAAGCAGATTTATTGAAGTCAAATGGCAAGCAATATTTCCGAAGCGAGACAATTGGTAAGACCGGACTTGAAATTCAATATGACTCGTTCTTGCGTGGTGAACCAGGTATTCGAACTGTAATTGTTGATCGCAAAGAATCTATTACCCGTGAAAGTCAGAATACAAAACCAATAGCCGGGGATCACTTGGTGACAAGTTTGGATGTGCGCTTGCAAGCTTCGGCAGAAAAAGCATTGAAGGATGCGGTCATGCGAGGTCGTGCAAGCGGACATACATCTGATTCAGGTGCAGCAATTGTTATGGATATTAAGACCGGTCGAATTTTAGCCCTTGCTTCATACCCAACGTATGACCCTAACGCTTGGGAAAAGGGAATTTCGGTTCAGCAAGCAGCAGATTTGTTTAGTGAAAAGAAAGCCGTACCTGCACTTAACCGAGCATTGCAAGGTTTGTTTGCTCCAGCATCAACATTCAAGTCGGTCTCAGTTGTTGCAGCAGCAGCTGCCGGATATAACTTAAACGCATCGTATAAATGTCCTGCTGAAGTACAGATTGGTAACCGCGCATTCCAGAACTTTGATAGTAAAGACCAAGGAACAATGAGCCTCAAGAAAGCTATTGCAGTCTCGTGTGACACCTTGTGGTACCAAATTGCCTATGACGAATGGGTTCGAGACGGTGGTTTGCGCCCAAAATCAAACCCGAATGATTACTTTTTTAAGGCTGCGCAATCATTTCACATTACCGAAAAAGTAGGAATCGATCTGCCATCGGAATCTACTTCACGCCTTGCTGATCGAACATACAAGAAGAGCTGGTTTCAGCAGAACAAAGATTTCTATTGCAACTATAAGACTCGTGCAACCAAAGCACAGCAGACGCCATTCTTGTTGCAGTTAGCTGCCGAAAACTGTGTAGATGGCGACAAGATCCGCGCCGGAGACGCTGTTAACTTTTCAATCGGTCAAGGTGACACAGTTGTAACACCGCTTAAATTGCTACAGATGTACGCCGCAATTGGTAATGGTGGCACCATCTGGCAAGCAAAAATTGCTAAGGCTATAGTCAAGACTGACGGAACCGTAATTAAAACATTTGAGCCTAATAAACTAGGAACACTGACAGCTGCGCCATCAACAATTAAGTTCTTGCAAGGTGCGTTGCGCGAAGTAGTTGTAAGCGGAACTGGTGCCGGAGTATTTGCTGGTTTCCCTATTGAAGTAAGCGGAAAGACTGGTACTGGTCAGGTGTTTGGACGAAATCCAAATGGTTCACAAAAAGATGACACTTCGTGGTTTGCATCCTATGCACCAAGCAAGAATCCAGAGTACGCCGTTGTCATGATGGTAGGTCAAGGCGGATTTGGTGCATCGACTTCGGGTGTTGGTGTACGACAGATTTATTCAACACTCTTTGGTGTTACCGGAAACAAAATTGTTCCTGGCGCGGCGTTATTCCCTGAAGGTAAGCCTCCAACTCAATTGCCTAAGATTTCACCTGCAACTAAACCAAAGGAGGCGGTCAAGTGAGTCAGATCAGTGCTCGCCAGCGTTTATATCGACGCAATCGTCAATCTTTAGTTAAAGGATTTGATCCAGTATTAACTGCTGTCGTTGGACTGCTTCTATTTATTGGCACTTTGCTGGTGTGGGCAGCAACTCGTGATTGGTACACACGCAATGGCTTAGATGGCCAGTACTACTTAAAGCGCCACATCATCAACATCATGATTGGTTTAATTTTGGCGTACGGCACAACCGTTATTGATTACCGATTACTTCGCGCTTACACGCCATTTTTGTGGGGCGCAGGTGTTTTGGGATTAGCTATCGTTTTAATTCCAGGACTAGGTAGTGAAATTAATGGCGCACGAGCTTGGATAGCTTTGCCAGGCGGATTCCAAATTCAACCAGCTGAACTTGCCAAGATTTCAATCATCATTGGTATGTCCATGATTTTGTCAGAACGCACACATGACAGCGATGGACCAACTAGCAAAGACGTTTTACAGGCACTGGTAATTGCCGCAGTTCCTGTCTTGCTCATCATTTTGCAGCCGGACATGGGAACAATTCTTATTATTTCTGCAGCGGTTGTAACAATTATTGCTGTGTCAGGATCACCAGCACGATGGGTGGCGGGCTTGCTATTGATTGCGGTCTTAGGTGGATTTGTTGCCGTTAAGGCTGGTGTTATTAGCGATTACCAAATTAATCGCTTACAAACATTTGTCGATCCAAATGCCGATACCCAAGGTGCCGGATATCAACTGCGCCAAGCCCGAATCACTGTGGGATCTGGTGGCTTCATTGGTACCGGATTATTTAATGGCCCACAAACTAATGGTCGTTTTGTGCCAGAACAACAGACAGACTTCATTTTCACTGTTGCTGGTGAAGAGCTTGGCTTCTTAGGAAGTGGTGCGATTTTAATTTTGTATCTAATTTTATTGATGCGAGCTTTTGCTATTGCGCGACGCACCAATGACCCCTTTGGGCGATTGGTATGTACCGGGGTAATTGCATGGTTTGCATTCCAGATTTTTGAAAATATTGGAATGACGATGGGGCTGATGCCGATGACTGGTGTGCCATTGCCATTTATTTCTTATGGCGGATCATCGATGTTTGCGACCTTGATTGGCGTTGGCCTGTTGCAGAACGTTCACGCTCGATTACGGGGTTAAATAGGCAAAATGCCCCTGCTCTGCCATAATTAGGGCACCAGTTCAGCGCGGCTCGCGATCAATCGCGAAACAAGCCCAGCGCGGACGGTACGGAAAACCCAACAGGATTTTTTAAGAAGACAGTCTGTATACGCAGACATAAAGGATTTGGTGACATGGCGATTGAGCCTAAAACACCGCGCAAGCGTGCGGTTAAGAAAGCATCCTCAAAAACGGATGCTCCAGTTACGGAAGTAACGGAAGAAAAGAAGACTCCTCGTAAAAAAGCATCGGCAATTCCCGTTGCAATCTTTCAAGCTGCGCCGGAAAAGCCAGCTGCAAAGAAAGAGGTAGCAGATATAAAGCCGCGCAAGAAAGCTGCTGCTAAGAAAGAAACAACTGAAGCATCAGAAAAGCCTGCAGTATCGGCGGATTCAGAATCTGGTGATTCAGAAGAGCGTGCCAACCGTAACCGCCGTCGCCGTCGTGGTGGCCGTGGTCGTCGCAAGCCAGGTGCTGCAGATGGTGCGAACACAGAAAACAATGATGAGAATTCAAGTGATGAATCAACAGATGAGGATTCAACAGAAGGTGCAACATCTACCCGTCGCCGCCGTCGCCGTCGTGCAACTGGTGATGGCGTAACACCAGGGGAGACCATTGAAGAAGATGGTGTCATTACTGTTGTTAAGGTCCGCGAAAAGCGTGAACGCCCAGCGCGTGCTGAACGCGCAGAGCGCAGTAACAATAACCGCAACCGTCGTGACCGCAATGATCGATACGATCGCAACGATCGTGGTGGACGCAGTGATTACCGCGAGCCATATCGCAAGCGCGGAACAATCATTACTGATGGAGAATTCTTAGCTCGTCGCGAAAATGTTGATCGTGAAATGTTGGTTCGCCAAATTGCAGATCGTACACAGATCGCAGTTATTGAAGATGGCGTCATGGTTGAGCACTACGTTAACCGAAATAGCAACCAGTCTTACGTAGGTAACGTTTACTTAGGCCGCGTACAAAATGTTCTTCCTTCAATGGAAGCTGCATTCGTTGACATCGGCAAGGGTCGTAACGCTGTTTTATACGCTGGTGAAGTTAATTGGGATGCAGCTGGTATTTCAGAGTCTGCGCCACGCAAAATTGAAACTGTATTAAAAACTGGCCAACCTGTTCTTGTTCAAGTTACAAAGGATCCAATCGGCCAAAAGGGTGCACGTTTAACAAGCCAAATTTCATTGCCAGGACGCTACGTCGTTTATGTTCCAGGTGGCGGAATGTCAGGTATCTCAAAGCGCCTTCCTGAAGAAGAGCGCACACGCTTGAAAGCAATCTTAAAGAACTTAATTCCAGAAGAAGCTGGTGTGATTGTTCGTACCGCTGCCGAAGGTGTGAGCGAAGAAGATTTAACAAATGATGTGGCACGTCTTAAGGCGCAATGGGATGACATCTATGCCAAGAGCCAGAACGCAAACTTCCATCCACCTGCCGCGTTATATGAAGAGCCAGACTTGGCTGTGCGCGTTATCCGCGATATTTTCAATGAAGATTTCCGCAAACTAACTGTTCAGGGATCTACTGCTTGGGATGAAGTTACAAACTACCTTGGCTTTATCGCACCTGAACTGACTCAGAAAATTGAAAAGTACACCGGAACCGGCGATTTATTTGCAGACTTCCGCGTTGAAGAACAACTTGCAAAAGCATTTGATCGCAAGGTGTACCTACCATCAGGTGGTTCACTTGTTATTGATCGCACAGAAGCAATGATTGTTATCGACGTTAACACCGGTAAGTTCATCGGTAAGGGTGGAAACCTCGAAGAGACTGTTACCAAGAACAACTTAGAAGCAGCCGAAGAAATTGCACGTCAACTTCGTCTTCGCGACTTAGGTGGAATCGTTGTTATCGACTTTATCGATATGGTTCTTGAATCAAACCGTGATGCAGTTCTGCGTCGCCTTGTTGAATCACTTGGCCGCGATCGCACCAAGCACCAAGTTGCTGAAGTAACCTCACTCGGGCTTGTTCAGATGACCCGTAAGCGCGTTGGACAAGGACTCATCGAAGCATTCTCAACTACGTGTGATTCATGTAATGGTCGCGGTATTCATATTCATATGGATCCTGTGAAGATGAAGGCACCAATGCCTCAGGTAAATTCACAGAGTGCAGATCATGCAGATGCTGATGAAGATTCTGCGACAGATCATGAATTTCATGAGACTCAGAATGATGAGAGTCCAGAATCAGAAAGTGCTGAGATTGAAGTCACCGCCCCTAAAGGAAAGCGCCGCCGTAGGGCTGCTAGTTCCGGGGTAATCACCGCATAACCCAACCCCAATTTGACCCGCGGGGTATGAAATCCGTACCCTTAGCATCTGCCTGACCACTGGTTTGGGCGTAGATAATTACTAGAACTGAGGCAATGAGCATGTACGCAATCGTTAAAGCTGGCGGACGCCAGGAGAAGGTAACTGTTGGCGAGACCATCACCGTCGATCGCATCGACGTTGCCACTGGCGCATCAGTTTCATTCCCAGCTCTTCTCGTCGTAGATGGCGCAAATGTCACAACTGATCCAAAAGTTCTCTCAAGCATCAAGGTAACTGGCGAAGTTATCGACGAAGTAAAGGGTCCAAAGATCGACATCCTTCGTTACAAGAACAAGACAGGCCATCGCC
>JBAXPH010000030.1:0-12577 GCA_037132355.1 Actinomycetes bacterium | reverse complement strand
GTATAGTTATTATTGAAAAAGAAGTCAGATTGAGATGTACGTCTATTCCCAAAAGTAGATGCATTTAGATATTTCCAAATCTCGAAAATATACGCATTTAGATTCAAGTACCCAGTCGCAAGAACAACCTTCCTTGCATCGAGAATCGGATCGTCCGACTGTTCCATTTCATCAGCTATTAAGCCGATTAAGGGCTCCATATCATCAAGAAAATCCTTCATTGCAGACGCAAGTGGGCCTGCGGCAGCAAACATCACATTACTTACTGGCCAAAGAGGCTTTTCAAATGCATATAACGCCCCAGCTTCCTGTTCGGTGTACTCCTCATACTCAAGAAGATTCTCACTAAACTTGCTGCGGTCCTCATCGCTTATGAGTAGTTTGGAATTTTTCTCCATGGATGAGTCCCTAGCATCACTTTCTTCCATTGCTTCAATTTCTTCATCAGGAATTTCACTGTCTCCGAAAATCTCACCTTTAAGATCTCCAACAGAAATGTCCATTCCCATTTCCTTGGCCATTTTAGAAATCTGGAACAAGTCCTTCATGATTCCCATATTTGCGCCCTCGCCAGTCTCGGTTAGCTGTAAATATTCAAGATAAAGTTTTGAAAGAAATCAATTTTAAAAGCTGCGTAAACTCACGGCGTAATATTACCTAAACTTGAAACTAAGGGAATAGCCTGACCAATTAAATCTCTTTTATCTTCTAACGCCCGTACCCGAAGACTATAAGAAATGGTCAGTTACCTAGATTTCAAATATGGGTCGATATTTACAGTTCCCGCACGTAAATTGTGAACGAACAACTTCATAACCACGCTTGGAGAGCTCTTTCGGCTAACTCTTAATCACCACCTCCACCACCCCTTCCGGCGTCGCACTCTCCCCCAACTCCACATTCACATTGGTGGGTATGCCATTGATCTGGGCAGCAGACAGGATTGAGAGTTGGGCTGCTATCTCAGTCATCCAGTAGAAGGCGCTAGGACCTGCACGATCAAGAATGTGCTGGGCTTGGTTGATGCGAGCAGTTGAGAACTTTTCTGCATCGTTTTTATCATCATTGATGACATCTAGGAGATAGCGCTTGATCTCTAGTGAGATGGCTGTTGAGTCAGAGGAGTCTTGGATTAAGTGCTTGAGCTCAGCATCTAGGGAGCGAGGTTTGCGCTTTTTCTTGGTGCGGGAGAGGAAAAGGTAGATCAGGGCGGTGAGGGCTAGGAGTTCGAACATGGTTATGAAGTTACTGTGCGTGACTGACAGATTTGTCGGTGGGTGGGTTTAGGTTCATGGGTATGAGAAGTTCATCGAAGTTAATCGCACAAAGTGCAGACAATCCCCTGCTGGTTAGAGAGAATTAGCCATGGGATTTTGGAGCAACTACAAAGCAAAGAGCGCGCACAAGAAGGCGATGCAGCAATATGCAGTGGCGCATCATGATTGGAAGCGCGATGTTGAAATATTTAACACAATTCGTGCCGCATTTGAGTTAGCTGCCAAGGGCGAGGATGCGGTTTCTAATTTAACGGTGCAAAAGCCTGGTGAGATTGTTTTGTGGCGTGGGCAAGGGCAGTTACACGAGGCTGGTCGCACTCCTGGGCAATACGTGGGAAGTTCGCAAGGGTTTTCGATTCCTTTATTTGCTGGTGTGCGATATCGAGTTGGTGCACAGCGCGGAACATTTGTGTCGGGTGATCCGATTCAGGTTTATAAAGAGGTTGGCGATGTAGTGCTGACGACAGATCGAGTCTTGTTTAACGGCATGATGAATACCAAGGAGTGGGCATTTTCCAAGTGGAATGGTGCTGCGGCATCTAGCGATGAGACTGATTTCATTTTTCATGTCAGCAACCGCCAAAAGACATCAGGTATTTTGTTCGCAGGCGATGATGGGCGATTGTTTAATCGCTTCTTGGCCCAAGCCCTTAACTGTGAAGAAGAAGGAATTGCAGCGGTGTTTAAATCACTTGATGGAGTGATTAAAGAGTTAGCCGAGGATGAACCAAAGGCACCGGTTTTAGCTCTGCCTGCGCCGTAAATTACTCAGAGTAATAACAAAAAAGTAGCCCCGCGTAACGACTCGCAGGGCTACTTGATGTGCATGGCGCTGGTACGATTCGAACGTACGACAACCTCTTCCGTTAAAAGAGCGCTCTATCCGCTGAGCTACAGCGCCATGCATTGCGAAACTTAGGTGTGCATGGGAATTTAAAAGCAAATGTATTTTTCCTTGTGGATATAAGCAAAGTGATACATTGTGATTTGTCAGAACTGTGCTTTAAAAGCAAAAGCCCCGCAGAGTAACTTCCGCGGGGCTTTTGCATTTCTTCAATACTTACGGCATCACCAATCCGCCATCAACTGGCACGGTAATTCCTGTGACATAACTAGAGGCATCACTGACTAACCAGATAAGTGTTGCTGCTAACTCTTCTGGATCTCCCAGGCGACCAGCTGGTGCAAACATCTTGATCATGTTGACCATGTCTTTTGGTAGTTCATCACTCATCTCTGATGGAAAGAAACCTGGTGCTAATGCGTTAACTCTGATGTTCTTGCGTCCTGTCCATTGGGCAGCCAAATCTCTTGTTAACCCAATCAACCCTGCTTTACTTGATGCATATGCTGCTTGTGGCAATCCTTGTGGCTTAATGCCAAGAATGCTGGAAATGTTTACAATTGCTCCGCCATTTTTGTTGGCTTTAGCAAATGCTTGTGACATCCAATATGCACCGAAAAGATTTACATCAAGAACAGATCTAAATTGTTCTGGTGTTTCATGTGTTGCAGGCACCGCCGTGCCAACACCTGCGTTGTTAACAAGAATGTCGACCCGACCAAACTCTTTAATGGCATGGGCGATTAGCGCATCGCACTGTTCTGGTTGTGTGACATCTGTTTGCAGCGATGCAAACTTTCTACCAGCTGCAGTTACTAGTGCTCCGGTGTCAGCAAGACGATCAACGCGGCGTGCTCCTAAGACAACATCGGCACCTGCTTCGGCCAGCGCTTTGGCAAATGCAACGCCAAGACCCGAGGATGCCCCAGTGACTACTGCGACCTTTCCATCTAAACGAAAGCGGTCTAGAACACTCATTGTCTCTCTCCTCAAATTGGGCAACTGTGCGTAAGGTTATGGCATGGACTTCACCCTGAGCGCTAAGACAAGCGAATATGCCGCCAAACTGCAAGCCTTTATGGAGGCCGAAGTGTTTCCGGCAGAGGCTGTCTATGAACATCAGCGCGCAGAGCTGCGAGCAGCAGGAAAGCCGCATGGATTGCCAGCAGTAGTTGAAGAGTTAAAGGTCAAAGCGCGCGCGCAAGGGTTATGGAATTTATTCTTGCCACATAGCAACAATCCTCATCATGGATTATCTGTTACAGAGTATGCAACGTTGGCAGAGATCACTGGGTGGTCCCCTGAAATTGCACCTGAGGCAATTAATTGCGCAGCACCTGATACAGGCAACATGGAATTACTGGACATGTTTGCAACAGCTGAGCAAAAGAAAATGTGGCTAGAGCCGTTGTTAGATGGGCGAATTAGATCTGGTTTTGCAATGACCGAACCTGATGTGGCATCTAGTGATGCCCGAAATATTAAGACATCGATTGTGAAAGATGGTGGCGACTATGTCATCAACGGCACTAAGTGGTGGACAACAGGTGCGATGGACGAGCGTTGTCAGATTTTAATTGTTATGGGAAAGACCAATCCTGATGCAGATGCTTATCATCAGCAATCAATGGTGCTTGTTCCAATCAATACACCGGGGGTAAAGGTCGAGCGCAATTTGTTGGTCTTTGGTTATGAAGATCAACATGGTCATGCCGAAGTTTCATTTACTAATGTGCGAGTGCCGGTAGCAAATCTTTTGGGGCCAGAAGGCGATGGCTTTGCATTGGCACAAGCCCGACTGGGGCCAGGACGTATTCATCACTGCATGCGCGCCATTGGAATGGCAGAGCGAGCATTGTCATTGATGATCAAGCGAACAATTGCTCGCGAAACATTTGGAAAAGCATTAGCTCAGCAAGGAGTGATTCAAGATTGGATCGCACAAGCTCGCATTGATATCGAACAAGCACGATTGTTAGTGCTAAAAGCTGCGTGGATGATCGACACTGTCGGTGCAAAGGGTGCGCGCAAAGAGATTGCTGCAATCAAGGTTGCGGTGCCACAAATGGCAGAGCGCATTATTGATCATGCGATCCAAGCCCATGGTGGTGCTGGTGTTTGCCAAGATACGCCGCTGGCTGCGATGTATGCAGGTATTCGCACATTGCGCATTGTTGATGGGCCCGATGAAGTGCATAATCGCGATATTGCTCGTTTAGAAATCAAACCTTATTTGTCATGAATGATGTAACCGCGGTCCGCGAGGAGGATCGCTTTGATGTTGCAGCCATGCATGCGTGGTTGCGTCCCTTTATCGGTATTGATGAACTGCCCCAGGTGCTGCAATTTCGCAGCGGTGCATCCAATCTGACTTATTTGCTGAAATATCCAGATCGTGAATTAGTACTGCGCCGGCCTCCAGTTGGTACCAAGGCAGTATCGGCACATGACATGAAACGCGAGTATTTAATCCAATCACGGTTAGCGCCGGTGTATTCATTAGTGCCGGGCATGATCGCGTTGTGCGAAGACCATTCAGTAATGGGTTCTGACTTCTACGTCATGGAGCGCGTTGTGGGACAGATCTTTCGCCGTGACATCGCACAAGAGATAACTGCAAGCGACATCGAAGTTATGGCTGATTCATTAATTAATGGCTTGGTCCAGCTACACGCAGTTGATTCGTCGATTTTAAGTGAGATGAATAAAGGTGTTGGTTATGTTACGCGCCAAGTTGAAGGTTGGTCCAAGCGATATCGCAACGCATTAACCGATGATGTACCAAACGGTGAAAAAGTTATGGCGTGGCTAGATGCTAATAAGCCAGCAGATGTTGATTCCTGCATCATTCATGGTGACTGGCGCATCGATAACGTTGTTTTTGATCTGCAGCATGGTCGAATTGCTGGTGTTCTAGATTGGGAGCTAGCAACAGTTGGTGATCCACTGATGGATTTGGGGTCCGCACTTGCTTATTGGGTTGATCGTGATGATGAGCCAGCATTTGCATCGCTGCGCAGACAACCAAGTCATTTGCCCGGGATGCCTACCCGCGAACAATTTGTTGCTAGATATCTGCAATTAAGTGGGCGTAAGTGCGCGGACTTTACTTTCTATGAAGTATTTGGGCTTTTTAGATTAGCGGTCATCATTCAACAGATCTGGGCGCGTTATCGCGCAGGACAAACAACTAACCCAGCATTTGCTGGCTTTGGCGATGCGGTTAATACTTTAATCAACCGAGCAGAAGGAAAGATCGCATGAGAGCTGGACAAATAACAGTGTCAACGCGTGCCTTTGCAGTCGTTGATGTGCCAACTCCTGATGCTGGTGCCGGACAAGTGCGCATCAAGGTTGCAGCTGCAGGTGTGTGTTTATCTGATGTGCACTTGCTAGAAGGCATCTTGTCCCCCGGCTATCTTGACGGTGATCAGGTGACCTTAGGTCATGAAGTTGCAGGTGTTATTGATCAAGTTGGCGCAGGTGTCACAACAAGTGCTGTTGGTGATCGCGTTGTTGTGATTGCAGGTCAGCGAAATGCTGCATCGCAAATAACAACTATGGGCTTTGATTACAACGGCGGGTGGGCCGAATACGTTGTTACAAATGCCGAATTAGTTGCCACCATTCCTGACTCTTTGCCTTTTGAACAAGCAGCGATTATTCCTGATGCTGTTTCAACTCCGTGGGCTGCGATTTCTTCTACTGCAAAGATGCAAGCGGGTGAAACCGCCGTGGTCTTTGGTGTTGGCGGATTAGGAATTCACGCCGTGCAGTTATTAACGCTTGTGGGGTGCAGCAAGGTCATTGCTATTGATCCACGGGAGGACGCACGTGCAAATGCTTTGGCAAGGGGTGCTGACTTTGCTTTTGCCCCTGATGATCCTGAAATCAAAAAGCACCGTGGGTTAAACGCTGCCTTTGATTTTGCAGGTGTGACACCTGTGCGCAAGCAAGCGTTGTCATTGCTTGGCGAGCAAGGCCGGCTAGTAATTATCGGAATTGCTAATGAACCCATTGTGATTCCTAATGACATGGCCTTTACATATATGCGCACACAGATCATGGGCCACTATGGATCTGAAGATCATCATGTGCGCGAGCTAATTGAATTTGCGGCTCAAGGAAAATTAGATTTGTCTCAATCAGTTACCGAAGTTATGCCGCTTGAAAAAGCTGCAGAGGCGTTAGACAGGTTGGCCAACAAAGTCGGCAACCCAATTCGGATTGTCTTAAAGCCCTAACTCAGCCAGCAGTATTACTGAATCAAGGTTGATGCAAATATCTGCCAGGCTAATGCTGATTTAGCAACAAGCGACAGAGTTATGTAAGTCTTCTCACCACGCAGGTATTCAGACCACTTGCCCACCTTTTTGTATTGCAGGTACTGCACGATTGCAAAGGTATTGAACAGGACAAAGAGTGAAATCACGATGCCATAGACAAATGCTGGGGCCTTGGTATCGCCAGGACCGCCGATTGCAAGCCCATAAAACAAAAGCCCTACCCAAGGCACGATGCCGGCAATGCAACCAAAAATAAATGGAAGCCAGCCACCGTTACCTGGAGTTTCGTACTTTTCTTGCAGCCAACCAAACAAAATCATTGATGCATTAACGCCAAAGAAACCGATAATTGCTGCAACGTCTGTGACTCCGCAGATTTGTGCAATCAAGACAATCATTACTGATGAGCTAATTGAGTATTCAACCCAGCGGAAATAGTTTCTGTTCTGGGTTAAACCATTGCTATAACGATCAAAAAATTGTGGTGATGCAACTAAGAAGTGAAAGAAAGCTGACAGACCAAGGAAGATTGCGACGGCCAAACCAACTGGTGTGTCGAGCAATGTGATTGGTTGAGCAAAAGTACTTCCTGGTGGGCCCGACATATAACGGGCGACAATAGGAAGTGAGAAATCATTGGCAAGTGCCAGAACTGCTGCCATTTGGGCTAAATGGAAAAAGCCGGCAATTAAGTTATAGCGACGAATAGTTGATGTGTTAATTACTTTGCTCATGGCAAAAGTGTAAGTCACAAAGGTTAATTAGCAGCCGTTAACTACTTGGAAAAGGTAATAATTTCACCATCTGTTAACTGTTGATCGGGCATACCTTTTAATACATGCACCTTGGCCTCACCGACAACTATCCAGTGCTCATCCCCGCTGCGCTTGACTATGGCGGTTAACTCATCAACACCAATAAGTATCGAATCATCTGGAACATGCAGCAATACCTTGGCCGCACTGTCAGGAATCCATCTAAAGAACTTATTAAAGTGCGGAATCACCCGGATCTCTGGCAGCAGATTTAAGCCTGCGGTTGGTGATTTTTTAAGCATCCGAAAGTTTGGAATATGAGAACTTAAAACCATTGCACCCGCGCTACAGCCAGCAAGTGATGTTCCGGTGCGCCAGTTTTCCTGAATTGCATCCCACAATGGTGTGCCCATAAGGGTTTCTGCCAAATAGTGCGGGTCTCCCCCAGACATGTAAATCAGTGCAGCATCTTTAATCATCGCTACAAATTCTGGATTATTCGCATCGCCACGGGTGAAGATGGGCAAGAAGATTGAGTCAACCCCTAATCGATCTGCTTGTGATTTTCCTAATTGTTTCCAGTAATCAAGCCGATCATCACTTTCTTGACCAGCTGCTGTTGGGATTTGAATGTAGATGGGTCTTTTACCGTTTTTCATTCCATCATCTAGTAAGGATTTTTCTAAGCTGGCCATTGCAGGCAGGTACTCACCAGACCCAACTAATGCCAGCGACCCATTCATGCGGTGAAGTCTATGCCGTTATAAATACTGTAAGTAGACCTGATGCAATCAAGCCAGTTGCAGCAACAATTGATTTGTTGGTACCCAAGCGCTGAGGCAGACCTTGGATGCCACTTTTTTGATCTTGTTCCATATCTTTGATGACATTTATAAAGTGGGCTGCCATTCCAAGGAGTGCCCCGCCTAGCCACATCCACACCGGTGGGTTTATATCTTTTGAAATTGCCACACACGAAGGTAATGCCGCAAAGGCGATTGCATAAGGCAGTGGAGAAAGGATGGAGAACTTGAAGTAGAAGTTATAGGCAACTCCGCATGCAATACCCAACATATAGACAAGGCCACCTTTAATTCCAAGTGGTCCCAGCAGGTTTGCAATAAATGAAAAAGGAACCATGAAACGCAACCACTTTTGTAGGTAACCCTCTGTGATTAAACCGGAGACAAGTGGTTTGTTAGTCCGGTTATGTGCCAGATCATCTTTGTAGTCATACAAATCATTGCTCCAACCAACAATTAATTGGCCTGTGGCAACCGTAAAGGCGATGACATAGGCCGGGCCTTCCCACCAGTAGTAGGTACCAAAACCAAATGCAATTGCAGTAACAATAAGAGTTGGTCCAAAATGGCACGCTTGTCGAAGGCCCTTGAACTTTTGCATAAGCCAACTGTATAAGAAGTTGCTCAGCAGGGTTTTAGGCGCACTTTTCGCAATACAGGTCAGGGCGGTTAGAATTGCCCCATGGACCTAGACAAAGTAATTCTGTATTACGGTTTCGCGCCGATTACAGATACCGCAGCTGTGAAGCTGTGGCAGAAGACTTTGTGTGAATCACTTGGCATTAAGGGCCGCATCATTGTTTCTCCCCACGGTATTAACGGAACCTTGGGTGGCAAGATGGAAGATCTTAAAAAGTATGTAAAAGCCACAAAGGCATACCCAGGCTTTAAGAAGATCGACTTCAAATGGTCTGATGGAACAGGAAATGATTTTCCAAAATTAAAGATCAAGATCCGCCCAGAGCTAGTTGCATTTGGTAATCCAAATGAGATTAAAGTTGATGAGAACGGTGTTATTGGCGGCGGAGTTCATTTGCGCCCAGAAGAGGTCAACAAGCTTGTAGAAGAACGCGGCAATGATGTCTTCTTCTTTGATGGCCGTAATGCTTTTGAAGCCAAGGTTGGCAAATTCAAAGATGCTGTAGTGCCAGATGTTGAAACAACACATGACTTTGTGGCAGAGATTGAAAGTGGTAAGTATGACCACATGAAAGATAAGCCGATTGTTACCTACTGCACCGGCGGTATTCGTTGTGAGATCTTGTCAGTAGTTATGAAAAACCGTGGTTTTAAAGAGGTCTACCAAATTAAAGGTGGGATCGTGCGTTATGGCAACAAGTTTGGTGATGACGGCCTGTGGGAAGGTTCTTTGTATACCTTTGATGATCGCCTAACTATTGATTTTAGTGATCACACTAAGTTGATTGGGCAATGTGCTGAATGCAAGGGTGCAACAAAGCAGTTTAGAAACTGCCAAAAGCCAGAGTGTCACCAGTTGGTTTTGCTGTGTGATCCTTGTTATGACACCCACACTGAGCGTCCTTGTAATCACGAACGCGAAGTAAAGCGCAACCGCGAACTCATCGGTTAATTTCAAGATATGACTGCTTCCAACGTTCTTGCAGTTGATTTGGGCCAATCTGGTTCTCGCTTTAAACAGGGTGAGCTATTAATTACTAGTGATCGTGGGAAGGTTGCTGGAGAAAATCCCTTGCCCGCATTACGCGCAGTCTTCGAATCCGCTCAGAAATTTAATGCAGATGTAGTCGCACTTTCTTGTACTGGTTTTTATGGAGTTGTTTCAGAGCCAGAAAAGTACTTACAGCTATGTAAAGACTTCTTTGGTGCCAGTGAAGTTGCTGTGATTGATGATGGCTTAGCTGGCTTTATTGGAGCACTTAATGGTCGCAATGGTGTTGTTCTTTCTGTTGGTGGCGGCGTTGTTTCAATTGGTGGCATGGATGGAAATTACGCACATCGTGATGGCCTCGGTAACACCTTTGGCGATGAGGGCGGTGGATTTTGGTTAGGAAAGTTAGCGATTACTAAAGCACTGGCTATTCGCCAGGGCCGCGGTGATGATCCCGAAATGGTTGATTACTTTGCCGATGAAATCGCTCAATACTTTGCGTTGGAGATTAGAAACAGTGTTGATGCCGTTAACCTGGCCACCAGAACTGCAAAAAAGGTATTAGATGCAGCAGATGCTGGTGTTTCTACGGCTACCGCAATCGTTGATGAAGGTGCATTCTTATTGGCACAAAGTGTTGTTGCCGCTTGGTATGGATGCGGTGGGGCAAAAAATGATTCTCCTGAAATAGTTATTCAAGGAGGCCCAGCTCGTAATTCAACATATGCAACGAAGATTGCACTAGAAGTAAATGCGAAACTTCCAAACGCAGTTGTTGTTCAATCTTCTGGAGATAATTTAGATGGTGCTACCTGGATTGCACAGAACATGCGCCAGGATGCGCCTCCGCTATTGCTTTGGGCGGAGCTTTAATTCAGTAATCGGATTCCACTGCTTTAAGGGAGTGCGAGTTTTCTTTGGCGATAACATCAACGCCAGTAACACCCAGAAAGTTCCGACATATCCCAATAACATCCAAGGCAATACGCGACGGCCAAATGCATACGCACACAAACCTGCAAAGATTGCGAAGAACAGATGCTTCAAATCAAATGCGAACATAGGTGAAGATTAACTGGTTTACAAGAAAAATCTCCCCTCTCGCACATTTGAAATGAGAGAGGAGAGATGGTGGTAGCCCCGAAGGGATTCGAACCCTCGTAGCTGACTTGAGAAGCCAGAGTCCTAGGCCGCTAGACGACGGGGCCGTGCCTGTAAAAATACTAGGACAAACATATGTAGTTGTAGTGCGGTACTGCGCTGGGGTACCAGGACTCGAACCTAGACTTACTGAACCAGAATCAGCAGGGCTGCCAATTACCCCATACCCCAAGGTCTACTCAATTTTGGATTGGAAGGCCTTGTATTGCAAGTGCAAAGAATACCAGCGGATTTATAGTGCCAATCCCGCGTTAATACGCAGTAAACAGGCCTCTTTGCCCAGTAATTCCATTGACTCAAATAGTGGCGGCGAAATCGTGCTGCCGGTGGTTGCAATACGCAAAGCGGTAAATGCAATACGTGGCTTAAGCGCCATTTCTTCAATCAAGGATGCACGCAGAACCGCTTCGATATTTTCGTGGTTCCATACTGAAACAGTTTCTAGCTCCTTGATTGAACGCTTCAAGATTTCCTTGGATCCCTCATCGGTAATCTTTGAAACTGATTCGGCATCTACAGCAAATTCTTTCGTGAACAAGAACTTGAGCATCTTTGGAACTTCGTTCAGCATAATGATGCGCTCTTGAATTAGCGGCAAGGCTTTCTTTACTAACTCAATTTCAGCATCTGTGCCTGTGATGACATTGGCCCTAGTTAGAAACGGCAGCGACCACTTGAGGAACTCATCTAATGTCAGTGCACGGATCTTGTCACCATTGATTGCTTCCAGTTTTTTCATATCAAAACGGGCAGGTGATGAATGAACCTTTTCGACTGTAAACATCTCAGTTAGCTGCTTCATGGTGATGTTTTCTAGATCATCCCCCGGCGACCAACCCAGCAACGCAAGATAATTACAAATTGCTTCTGGTAAGAAGCCCATTTCGCGATACCAAGCGATTGATACTTCACCATTTCGCTTAGACAACTTTGCATTGTCCTGGCCCATTACAAAGGGAAGATGGGCAAATACTGGGTAATCAGCTGGTGCGACACCCATTGCTTGATACACACGAATCTGACGTGGGGTTGATGACAGTAAATCTTCTCCGCGCAATACGTGGGTTACCTTCATCAGGATGTCATCTACGGCAACAGCTAATGTGTACAGCGGTGATCCATCAGCACGAACTAGCACAAAGTCCGGAACAAAGTTGTGATCAAAAGAAACATCTCCACGAATTAAATCATTAAATGCTGTACTGCCATCTGGCATACGCATGCGGACTACTGCCCCGCGACCTTCAGCTTTGTATGCTGCAATTTGATCAGCAGTTAGCTCGCGGCAATGTCCGTTATAACCAGGTGCAACATTTGCTTTGCGTTGTGCTTCGCGCACTGCTTCTAACTCATCTGGTGAGCAGTAACAGTGGTACGCATCTTTTTGATCCAGAAACTTTTGTGCCCATGATGCATAAATATCTAAACGTTGTGATTGCAGGTAAGGACCATTGTCGCCACCAACTTCTGGGCCCTCATCCCAATCAAGACCAAGCCATTTCAGAGTATCTATAGCTGCATTGATGTACTCATCTGTTACGCGGGTGGTGTCAGTATCTTCAATACGAAATAGGAATGTGCCGCCTGTGTGGCGGGCATAGGCCCAATCAAATAGTGCAGTGCGAATGTTTCCAACGTGTAGATCACCTGTTGGAGATGGCGCGAAACGAACCTTTACCTTTTGCGTCATTTACTGTGCACTCACCTTGTTAGTTAGTTCGCCAAGTCCTTCAATAGCCATGGTTGCCTTTTGTCCCGCAACCATTGGGCCAATGCCTGCTGGTGTGCCAGTCAAAATAATGTCGCCCGGCAGCAACGTCA
>JBAXPH010000029.1:0-14238 GCA_037132355.1 Actinomycetes bacterium | reverse complement strand
TAATGCCAGTTGCTGCTAATGTTTTTTGAGAACGGGTAAGACCCATTCCAAAAATGTAAGTGAGTGCGACTTCCAAACGCTTTTCGCGCGGAAGATCAACACCAACGAGACGTGCCATGTATCTACCTATCTATATCTGGAGGTCCTCCGCATTACTGTTCTCTGGCCTACCAGTCCAAAGGTCTTCCACAATTTCTTGTTGAAGTCGTAATACGAGTTATTTATTAAGTTGTACTGCTTTTAAAAGTTAGCCTTGACGTTGCTTGTGACGCAGGTTTTCGCAAATGACCATGACGCGACCCTTGCGGCGAATGACTTTGCACTTATCGCAAATCTTCTTAACGCTTGGATTAACCTTCATGTCTTTTTGCTCCTTCGTTACTTATAACGATAAATAATTCGACCTTTTGTAAGGTCATACGGACTCATTTCCACGATCACACGATCGGCAGGAAGAATACGAATGTAGTTCTTTCGCATCTTGCCGCTTATGTGAGCAAGGACTTTATGTCCGTTAGTTAGCTCCACGCGAAACATTGCGTTAGGTAAAGCCTCAGCTACGGTGCCTTCCATTTCGATGGCGCCATCTTTACTAGCCAAGCTGTACCTACATTTCTGTTTTAAGCGTGAAACAAGCGAACTCGTAGTTTAGGGCGCAGGCCCAAATAAGGGAAATCGGCCTTTTAAACTACAACCTTGTAATTCAGGCCACAGGTCAGTTGCGTTTTACGCTGAAAATTGAAGTGCCAAGTAGCACCGCGAGGCCAATAAAGACCGCTCCCGCCCCAGAAGCCGCCGCCAGAGTACCCGCAGCAGCCGGTACTAAGAATTGCCCAAATCGATTGCCCATCAGTCGAGCTGAAACAGCTAATGCGCGCTCCGAACTTTCAGTCTTTTGAGAAACAAGGGACATTGTTAAAGGTTGACCAACTCCTAAAGAAAATCCTGCAACAAAGACGATCGCTCCTAAAGTTATTGGTGTGTGAGCAAATGCCATCGCAACACAGCACATTATTGAAATTATCGTGCTCCACCACAGTAATTGGAAGGTAGTAAATCGATTGCTTAGCCGCCCCAAAAAGAATCGGGACAACATTGTTGTTCCGGCACGTATAGCCAAGATTGCACCTATCGCATATGGTGAAAAGTTATTCTCAGTTCCAAACAACGGCAAGAAAACAACCAGCACATCTGCAACAGATGAGATCGCAAGTGAAATGTAAATAGCAGCCATAATTCCTGGCCGCTTCACCAGCTTTACCGCTGCTCTAAATGTACCCTCAGAGTTTTGCTTACCTTCTACAGTTGGTTTTTCATTGCGCCACTTGATCACAGGTACAAGAGCAATAATTGTCAATACAACACCAAGTAAGAAAGCATTTGATGTTGATTTTGGCAAAGTTCCGTTGGAGCCAGCAACAACGGATGCAACAATCGGACCAAGCATGTGCCCTACAGATGCGCTAAAGGTATAGAAGCCAAAGTACCTATCGTAACTTTCGCGAGGTGCACGCAAAGCCACCATAGATTGACCACCAACCATGCATGCCAAATGAGCAAGACCAGCCGCCGCAGTTGCAATAGCTAAAGTAACGAGCGAATCAGAAAATATTAGGGCTGCTGATGTAAACATCATCGCCACAGTTCCATAAATTACAAACTTTGCTTCACCTAATTTACCAACCCATGATCCAAATTGAAGTGCTAACAAAACCGGAAACAATGCATATAGAGCAGCAATTAAACCAACTTGAGCGGCATTAGCATTCAATTCGATCGCACGATACGTAATCATCGGGCGAAGAACATAAATAGTTGCTTGTGTCAGGGTAGAAGACAGCAGAAGCGGCTTAGCCCAGGGCAAAAGCTTCTCGGTATTCATCTACTTTTTGTTTGCAAACTTTTTCTTCAAATTCCAAACGACAGGCGCGATAATCACCAAAATAAGCAAGCTATAAATGAACTTGGGGAACCCTCCGGCAATCAGAATGTGCCAATCTCCTTGGCTAATCTGAAGTGCCCGCTTGAACTGAAGTTCAGCTAATGGCCCCAGGATCACACCAATGATCAGCGGTGTAATTGGTACACCGAATCTACGGAATAAGAATCCGAGAACTCCAACTGCCAGTGCCACCTGCAGATCAAATGTTGAGTTGTTCAGTGCATAGGCACCAAGTAATGCAAAGGTAGTAATTCCTGCATATAAATAATGTGTTGGAACTTTTAATAACATTACCCAAAAACGAATAAGTGGAAGATTCAGTACCAAAAGTAAAGTATTTCCAATAAACAAAGATGCGATCAATCCCCATACGATTTGAGGGTTTGTCTGGAACAACATTGGGCCTGGTTGAATATTAAAAGATTGGAATGCGACAAGAACCACAGCTGCTGTTGCAGATGTTGGCAAACCAAGTGCCAACATAGGAACTAGTACACCAGCTGCATTTGCATTATTTGCCGCCTCTGGTCCAGCTACGCCTTCGATTGCACCTTTTCCAAACTCATCTTTGTTTTTTGACAGTGCTTTTTCCACACCGTATGACAAAAATGTTGGTACTTCTGATCCACCAGCGGGAATAACTCCTAATGGAAATCCAATTGCTGTTCCACGAAGCCATGGCTTCCATGAACGCTTGAAATCTTCCTTTGTCATCCACGCTTTGCCATCCATCTTTAAAACTTCAGTACTAAAAAATTGATGTCGGCTTGCCAAATACAGCGCTTCACCCAATGCAAAGATTGCAACAATTACCGTAACAGTTTCGATTCCATCAATTGCGGCCATATTGCCAAAAGTTAATCGCAACGCTCCTGATTGCAAATCTGCGCCAACGAGTCCAATTACTAGACCTACAGACAGCGCAACCAATCCACGAACTCTGGAAGCGCCAAGCAATGTGCCCACAGTTGTAAAAGCCAAAATAATCAACGCTAAGTAGCCGGCTGGCTGAATTGTCAGTGCAATATCGGCCATCCACGGAGCACCAAATGCGAGCAGTAGCGTGGCAATTGTGCCTGCAACGAAGGATCCAATTGCAGCTGTTGCAAGTGCTGCGCCAGCTCGGCCAGCCTTTGCCATCTTGTTTCCTTCAAGAGCGGTAATAACCGAACCACTCTCGCCAGGGGTATTAAGTAAAATTGAGGTTGTTGATCCGCCATACATCGCACCGTAATAAATAGCGGCAAACATAATCAACGCTGAAGTTGGGTTAACTGTTAAACAAATTGGAAGTAACAGTCCAATTGCAAGAGCCGGTCCAATTCCTGGTAAAACACCGACCAGAGTTCCTAGAAAGGTACCTAGTAAGCCAAACATTAAATTTGTTGGGGTGAATGCGGTTTGGAAACCATCCATCAACATTGCAAAGCTATTACCCATTTCCAAAGATCCCTTCGAAGAAACCTGAAGGCAAGTTAATATTTAATCCTTTAGTAAATGAGAAATACACAATTACTGCAAAAGCTAAACTGACAAGAAGATCCTTTAGAATTTTGCGAGATCCAAAGCCGTATGAAACGCCCCAAAAACAAATTGTGGCAGCGATTATGTAACCGGCGATTTGCAGCAAAATAACATGCAGCGCAATTGCGGCTGCAACAATCAACAAGGTTTTGTAATTTACCGGGATTAATTGATCCCCTGGTTCTTCACCCTCTGGTGTGCCATGGTTTCCGCGTAGTAGATCAATAATTAACATCAGTCCGACTAGCGAGGTAAATACTGCAACCATGTAAGGAAAGGTCTGTGGGCTAACAATTGAAGATCCCTGTGGAATATCCATTTTCGAGGTGTCCCACGCCACGAAAATGCCAAGCAGGAAGAGCGAGCTGGCAAATGCCAGCTCGCTCTTCCCGTGCTTAGAGACCTTGTTGAGAATCAAATTAGATTCCAAGACCCTTCATAACGCCGTTGATTTCAGGAATGTGCTTCTCAAGGAATGCCTTGAAGCCTGCTCCTGCAACAAATTCGTTATCCCAGTTGTTCTTCTTTAGCTGTGCTGCCCATGCTGGTGAAGCGTGCATGATGTCAATTACCTTAATGAAGTTAAGGCGATCAGCGGCTGAAAGATCAGCTGGAGCCATGATTCCACGCCAGTTTCCGTACACAAGGTCATAACCCTGTGAAACGAAAGTCTTGGCCTTGATACCAGTTAGAGGCTTCGCTGATGAAACACCTAGGTAGCGAAGCTTTCCTGACGCTACGTATGGTGCGAAATCAAGTGCGCCTGACACGCCCACCTGTGTTGAGTTGCTTAGAAGTGAAGTAATAACTTCTGGTCCACCTGAGAACACAACGTAGTTCAACTTAGTTGGATCAATCGATGCTTTCTGTGCAAGCAAACCAATTACTTGGTGATCGATTCCACCCTTGCTACCGCCAGCGATTGCTACCGCATTTGGCTTTGCTACTAAATCATCTAGTAGTTGCTTAAGGGTGCGGTACTTAGAAGATGCTGGAACAACGATTCCATCATATTCACGAAGGACCTTAGCAATTGGAGTTGAATCCAAAAGATTGAGCTTTGACTTGTTTGAGTAAAGCCCACCAGTCATAGCAATACCTGTAACCATTGCAGCTTCTGGCTTGCCCTTAATTTCTTGGAATGCTCCAAGTCCAACAGCACCACCAGCACCTGGCTTGTATGTTGAGTTAGCAGATGTCAAAAGACCTTCTGCCTTTAGTGAATCAGCAATCGCATCAGCTGTAAGTGAGTATCCACCTGGGTTTGCTGGGATTGTCCAATCAATATTTTTTAGTGGCTTAACATCCTTGTACCACCACTTGTTTTGACCTTTGTACGAACCAGTAGTGACTACTAGACATGTTAGATCTGATCCATCAACGCCACGGCCAGCTGCGGTCTTACCGACTGATGCTGCTGTGCAGTCATCGCCGATAGTTGCCTTTGTTGCTGGCTTAACCGCAGCGTTTGCTGGAAGCGTTGTGCCCGCCAAAACAGCAACTGCAGTTGCCGCAATAGCGAAGCGAATAAAAGAAGTTTTTCTCATCGATGAGTTCTCCATAGTTTCCTGCCCTCGAGGGTGAGGGATAGGTAGAAAGTAATGGCATTCACAGGAATAAGTAAGTATTTGCTGGTCTCAAAACGATAACAAAATCGAACTTATTGCAGGAGCGTAGAAACCTCTATGCCCAGACGATTTAATCGTTCGCGCCCACCATCAAAAGCAGTTAAAACAAAGGGGTTTCCATCGGGCATCACAGCATAAGTGTGCTCAAAGTGTGACCCACGCGACTTATCTGCTGATACAACGGTCCAGTCATCTGCCAACACTTTTGTCCGAGCAGATCCGCGAGTAATCATGGGTTCAATTGCTAAAACAAAACCCGGGATGATGACTGGGCCATTGCCAGGCTTTCCAAAATTTAAAACATGTGGCTCTTGATGCATTTCAGTGCCAATTCCATGTCCACCATATTCTTGCAAAATTCCATATGCACCTTGGGATTTTGTGTACTCCTCAATTGCATGGCCAATATCAGAAAGCTTTGCACCATTCTTTCCCGCAGCAATCCCCCGCCACATTGATTCCTCACAGACATCCATCATCTTTTGATCTGCTGGATCAATGCGTCCAACGCCAACTGAAAATGCTGCATCACCGTGCCAGCCTTCAATAATTGCGCCACAATCAACAGAGACCACATCTCCATCATTGATTACCCGATCGCCAGGAATTCCGTGAACAATCTCGTCATTAATTGAAACGCAGATAGTTGCCGGAAAGCCGTGATATCCCTTGAAGTTTGAAGTTGCTCCATGTCGCTTAGTCACAGCTTCTGCGACAGCATCTAGTGCACCCGTCATCATTCCTGGCTTGATAACTTCGCGAATTGCTTTGTGAATTTCGGCAACTACTAGACCTGCTTTACGCATGGTTCTGATTTGTTCTTCAGTTTTGATTTGTATTGCCATGATTACAAAGTTACTGGGCGACGCGACTTAAGGCCGCGATTGCATTCGCCGTAATTTCTTCAATAGTTCCAACTGCGCTGATAGAAATAAGAAGACCCTCGTTGCGATAGAAAGAGATGATTGGCGCAGTTTGTTCTGCATAGACTTCAAGCCGACGCTTAATCACATCTTCCTTGTCATCTTCGCGCTTCTCGATTTCTGCTCGTTGTAGCAACCGGGCAATGATGTCTTCGTCTGGAAGTGAAAACTCTAGAACTGCATGCAGAGGTGTCTTTTTATCTGCCAAAATCGAACGTAAAACTTCTGCTTGAGCAACATTTCGAGGAAATCCATCAAGAAGAAAACCATTAACGGCGTCATCATGAGTTAGGCGATCTTTCACCATGTCATTTGTTACAGAATCTGGAACAAGTTCTCCACGATCCATAAACCCTTTAGCTTGAATCCCTAATTCAGTCCCCGCTTTTAAATTTGCACGGAAAATATCGCCCGTTGAAATATGTGGAATTGAATAGTGCGCTGCAAGGAATTGAGCTTGTGTTCCCTTACCAGCACCTGGTGGACCTACCAGGACGCAACGCATTTACTTAAGGAATCCTTCGTATGAACGCTGTTGTAGCTGTGACTCAATTTGCTTTGCAGTATCAAGGCCAACACCAACAACGATCAAGATCGCAGTTCCACCAAATGGGAAGTTCTGTGATGCTCCGAAGAGAACAAGTGCGGCAATTGGAATAACTGCAACAAGTGCAAGATACAAAGATCCAGGAGCTGTAATGCGTGAAAGTACATACTGTAAGTACTCAGATGTTGGCTTTCCGGCACGGATACCTGGAACGAATCCACCGTACTTCTTCATGTTATCTGCAACCTCATCTGGATTAAATGTGATTGCAACATAGAAGTAAGTAAAGAAAATAATGAGTAACGCATATGAAGCGATATAAATTGGGTGATCACCCTTTACAAAGTTACGGCTAATCCAAACTGCCCAAGCAGCCTTGCTATTTGTGAAGTTCACAATCAACGAAGGAATGTAGAGCAATGATGATGCGAAAATTACTGGAATAACACCAGCCTGGTTCACCTTGATTGGAATATACGTGCTTGTTCCGCCGTATGCCTGACGTCCCACCATGCGCTTTGCATACTGCACAGGAATTCGTCGTTGAGCTTGCTCAACAAACACAACCGCTGCAACAACCATGATTCCGACAACCATCACAAAGAGGAATGCGAACAATCCCTTTTGTAACTTGATTGACCACAACTGACTTGGGAATCCTGCTGCAATCGATGTAAAGATCAAGATTGACATACCGTTACCAACACCGCGGTCAGTGATTAATTCACCAAGCCACATGATTACAGATGTTCCTGCAGTCATAACAAAGATCATCGTAACGATGCGCTGCCATGATGTGTCAGGAATGATTGCTAGGGAACATCCTGAAATCAAGCGGCCAGGTGTACGAGCAACTGCGATCAAACCAGTTGATTGCAAAACTGCAAGACCGATTGTTAAGTAGCGTGTGTACTGAGTTAACTTTGCAGTTCCTGATTGTCCTTCATTCTTCAACGCTTCAAAACGTGGAATTACCACTGTAAGAAGTTGAATAATGATCGAGCTAGTGATGTAAGGCATGATTCCCAAAGCAAAAACAGAGAGCTTGATAAGCGCTCCACCGCTAAATAGGTTAATCAAGCCAAACAATCCACCAGATTGAACAGTCTTTAAACACTCTTGAACGTTTCCATAAGAAACACCCGGTGTTGGAACAACTGAACCAAAACGGAACAAGGCCATGATTGAGAGAGTGAAGAAGATCTTCTTACGAAGCTCCGGTGTCTTAAAGGCCATACCAAATGCTGAAAGCATTGATCTTCTCCTCTTTCTCTTTCTAACTAATTCAGTTAAAGGACGGTTCGATTAAAGAACGTTGGTCTTGCCGCCAGCTGCAGTGATCTTGTCTACAGCAGATGATGAGAATGCGTGTGCAGTAACACTCACCTTCACATCAATATCGCCATTTCCAAGCACCTTTACCGGCAAACTGTCGCGAACAGCACCCTTTGCAATCAAATCTGCAACAGTTACATCGCCACCCTTAGGGAATAGCGCGTTGATTGTTGAAACATTGACAGCCTGGTACTCAACACGTGCTGGGTTCTTGAAACCACGTAGCTTTGGCAAACGCATTACGAGAGGTAGCTGACCACCTTCGAAACCTGGACGTACTGTGTTACGAGCACGTGTTCCCTTACCACCGCGACCTGCGGTCTTACCCTTTGATGCTTCACCGCGACCCTTACGAGTTTTAGCTTTCTTTGCACCTGGAGCTGGACGAAGATGATGAAGTTTTAAAGTCATCTTTATTCGACCTCCTCAACCTTGATCAGGTGGCGAACGGCGTACACCATGCCACGAATTTCTGGACGATCTTCTTTAACAACAACATCGTTAATGCGCTTTAGGCCCAATGAACGAAGTGTGTCGCGCTGCTCTGGCTTGTTTCCAACCTTCGAGCGAATTTGAGTTACTTTTAAACGTGGCATTAGGCACCTACCGTGATCTGTGAAGCGCGGATAATTGCTGCAGGTGCAACATCTTCTAATGGACGACCACGACGCGCAGCAATTTGTGCTGGGCTTTCAAGCATCTTTAATGCAGCAACGGTTGCGTGAACCATGTTGATTGCATTGTTAGATCCAAGAGACTTAGTCAATACATCTGTGATGCCTGCGCACTCAAGTACTGCACGCACTGGGCCACCGGCAATAACTCCGGTACCTGGGCTAGCTGGGCGAAGTAGAACTACGCCAGCTGCTGTTTCACCTTGTACTGGGTGAGGAACAGTTCCTTGAACGCGTGGAACAGTGAAGAAAGATTTCTTTGCTTCTTCAACTGCCTTAGCAATCGCTGCAGGAACTTCTTTAGACTTTCCGTAACCAACACCGACCTGGCCATTGCCGTCACCGACAACAACTAGAGCAGTGAAAGAGAAACGACGTCCACCCTTAACAACTTTAGATACGCGGTTGATAAATACAACGCGCTCCATGAATGGGTTCTTTTCTTTTTCGCGATCATCACGACGTTCGCGACGCTCTGGGCGTCCCTTACCGCGATCATTGCTAGCAGTTGTTGGTGCTGCAGTTGGATTAGCAGACATTAGAACTCCAATCCGTTCTCTCGTGCACTGTCAGCAACAGCTGCAATACGACCGTGGTACTTATTACCTGCGCGGTCAAAGACAACAGTTGTAACTCCAGCAGCCTTGGCACGTGATGCAATTAATGCACCAATAGCCTTTGACTTTGCAGTCTTGTCGCCCTTATCAGCACGAAGATCAGTTTCCATTGTGGATGCATAGGCAAGAGTCTTGCCTTGTGAGTCATCAATAACTTGCACGAACAAGTGACGAGATGAGCGAGAAACAACTAAGCGTGGACGTGATGCTGTTCCAGCGACCTTCTTGCGGACGCGGAATGCACGACGGGCACGGGCGTTTGTTGCCGAACCTTTGCGGACCTTTACACCAATAGCCATTACTTCTTACCTGTCTTTCCTTGCTTACGGCGAACAACTTCACCTGAGAGACGCAAGCCCTTGCCCTTGTATGGATCGGCCTTACGAAGCTTCTTAACCTTTGCAGCAACTTCGCCAACCAACTGCTTATCAATTCCAGAGATATGGAACTTTGTTGGTGACTCAACCTTGAAGGTAATTCCTTCAGGTGCTGGGAAATCAATGTTGTGGCTGTAACCAAGTTGGAACTCTAGGTTCTTTCCCTTTTCAGCTACGCGGTAACCAACACCAACGATTTCGATTGTAAGTGTGTAGCCATTTGTTACGCCTTCAACCATGTTCGCAACAAGTGTGCGAGATAGGCCGTGAAGAGAGCGTGTAATGCGCTCTTCGTTTGGACGTGCAACGGTGATTACACCTTCTGCATGTGAAACTTGAATTGGCTCAGCAACGTTGAGTGTCAGTGAACCCTTAGGTCCCTTAACTGCAACGCTCTGTCCGGCGATTGTTACTTCAACGCCGCTTGGGACGGTGATAGGCATGCGACCAATACGTGACATTTATCGATCACCATACATAGGCGAGAACTTCTCCGCCTACGCCCTGCTTATTGGCTTGCTTATCAGTAAGCAATCCAGATGAAGTTGAAATGATTGCAACGCCAAGTCCACCAAGTACTTTTGGGAGAGCTGTTGACTTTGCGTAAACGCGAAGTCCTGGCTTGCTTACTCGACGCAAACCAGCGATTGAACGCTCACGGTTTGCACCAAACTTAAGTTCAAGAATGAGATTTTTTCCCACTCCGTTTTCTGCATCTTCAACGCGATGTGTAGCGATATAACCTTCTTGCTGAAGGATCGCTGCAATTCTTACCTTGACCGATGATGACGGCATTGAAACCGAATCATGGTAGGCAGAGTTCGCGTTGCGCAGACGAGTCAACATGTCTGCGATCGGATCTGTCATTGTCATACGTGGCCTCGTGGCCTTTCTCGAACTGGTTTCCTTGTCGGACCTATTTCGTTGTAGTTATTGGATAGAACGGATTACCAAGATGCCTTGGTGATGCCAGGAAGTTCACCACGGTGCGCCATTTCACGGAAGCACACGCGACAAATTCCAAACTTTTGGTAGACAGAGTGTGGACGACCACAACGCTGACAACGGGTATAGCCGCGAACCTTAAACTTTGGCTTGCGTGCTGCTTTAACTTTCAGCGATGTCTTTGCCATCTCTTATGCCTCCTTGAACGGAAAGCCGAGCGCCTTAAGTAGTGCGCGACCTTCTTCATCGTTCTTCGCTGTAGTAACAATTGTGATGTCCATACCGCGAGTACGATCGATTTTGTCTTGTTCGATTTCTGGGAAAACAACTTGTTCAGTTAAACCGAATGTGTAGTTTCCTTTTCCATCAAACTGCTTTGGTGAAAGACCACGGAAATCGCGGATACGTGGAAGTGAGATTGAAAGCAAACGATCTGCGAACTCCCACATACGATCTCCGCGCATTGTTACGTGCGCACCAATTGGTTGACCTTCACGGAGTTTGAACTGTGCAATTGATTTACGTGACTTAGTAACTTGTGGCTTTTGGCCAGTGATAGTCGCTAAATCGCGAATTGCACCTTCAATAAGCTTTGAATCGCGAGCTGCATCGCCAACACCCATGTTGACCACAATCTTGGTCAGGTTTGGAATCTGCATCACGTTCGAATATCCGAATTGAGTTTTAAGTGCAGGAGCGATGTCGCTCTTGTACTTAGCCTTCAGACGTGTGTCTAACGCGCTTGACATTAGATGTCCTTTCCGGTGCGACGTGAAACGCGAACATTTTTGCCTTCGTCATTCTTGCGAACGCCAAGACGAGTTGCCTTGCCATCGCCATCTGTGACCATGACATTTGAGATATGAACTGATGCTTCGACAGTGATGATTCCGCCAACTTTTACGCCGCGATCTCCAGTTGTCTCCTTGGTGTGACGCTTTTGGCGATTAACACCTTCAACAAGGATGCGATTTCCATCGACAGATAGAACTTTTCCAGTTACGCCGCGATCTTTTCCAGCGATAACCAAAACAGTGTCATCTTTTTTAATCTTGGCCATGTTTACAACACCTCCGGAGCTAGCGAGATGATCTTCATGTACTTCTTATCGCGAAGTTCGCGTGCAACCGGTCCGAAGATACGAGTTCCACGTGGTTCGCCATCAGCCTTCAAGATCACTGCGGCATTTTCATCAAACTTGATGTAAGAACCGTCTGGACGACGACGTTCTTTAACTGTACGAACGATGACAGCCTTAACGACTTCACCCTTCTTAACTTGTCCGCCAGGAATTGCATCCTTAACAGAACAGACGATGATGTCTCCGATACCGGCATAACGGCGCTTGGATCCACCGAGCACACGAATACAGAGAAGCTCTTTAGCTCCTGTGTTATCCGCAACGCGTAGGCGCGATTCTTGTTGAATCATTAGTTATCCACCAGACCCTTACTTTGCCTTCTCGAGAATCTCGACCAAACGCCAGCGCTTTGTTGCTGACAATGGACGAGTTTCCATGATGAGTACACGATCGCCCATGCCGGCAGTGTTCTGCTCGTCATGTGCTTTTAACTTGCTTGAGCGAGACAAAACCTTTGAGTACATACCGTGCTTTACACGATTTGAAACTTCAACGGTGATGGTCTTATCCATCTTGTCGCTGATAACAATTCCTTCACGAACCTTGCGGTCGCTGCGATCTGCAGGTGTAGTAGTCATTACGCAGCTCCTCCGATTCCTAGTTCGCGTTCGCGAACGATTGTGTAAACGCGGGCGATCTCTTTGCGCACTGCGCTTAGACGACCGTGACTTTCCAACTGTCCTGTTGCTGCCTGGAAACGTAGGTTGAAGAGTTCTTCCTTCAACTCGCGTACCTTGCTAGTCAATTCTTCTGCTGACAATTGGCGTAGCTCTTCATTAGTTGTAGTAGCCACTTATGCCTCCTCACGCTTTACAACACGACACTTCATTGGAAGCTTGTGCATCGCAAGACGCATAGCTTCAACTGCAATTTCTTCCGAAACGCCAGAGATCTCGAACATAACGCGACCTGGCTTAACGTTTGCAATCCACCATTCAGGTGAACCCTTACCGGAACCCATACGAGTTTCAGCAGGCTTCTTTGTGATTGGACGGTCTGGATAAATGTTGATCCATACCTTTCCACCACGCTTAATAGAACGAGTCATAGCGATACGTGCTGCTTCGATTTGACGGTTCGTTACATAAGCAGGTGCAAGAGCTTGAATACCGAAGTCACCAAATGCAACTTGTGATCCACCCTTTGTTGCGCCCTTACGGGATGGGTGGTGTTGCTTGCGGTGCTTAACGCGACGTGGAATTAACATTAGTTAGTTGCTCCTTCCGCAGTTGCAGTAGGTGTTCCCTGAGAAACAGTTACTTCTGCACGTGGTGCACGAGGCGTGCGTGGTCCGCGACGTTCTGGCTTTGGTGCACGTGCTTCAGCAAGTGCTTTTTCAGCACGCTCTGTACGTGAACCAATAACTTCGCCCTTGTAGATCCAAACCTTTACACCCAAGCGACCGAATGTTGTATGTGCCTCAAAGAAGCCATAATCAATATCGGCACGAAGTGTGTGTAGTGGAACGCGACCTTCGCGGTAGAACTCAGAACGTGACATTTCTGCGCCACCTAGACGACCACCACACTGAACACGAATGCCCTGTGCTCCTGCCTTCATTGCTGACTGCATTGACTTCTTCATTGCGCGACGGAATGAAACACGAGCAGCTAGCTGCTCTGCAATTCCTTGTGCAACAAGTTGTGCGTCAATCTCTGGGTTCTTAACCTCAAGAATATTTAGCTGTACTTGCTTTCCTGTTAGCTTCTCTAAACGCTGACGAAGAATGTCTGCTTCTTGACCACGACGGCCAATAACAATTCCTGGACGAGCAGTGAATAGATCGATGCGAACGCGATCACGTGTGCGCTCGATTTCAATTCGAGAAACACCTGCGCGCTCCATGCCCTTATTCATCAAGCGACGGATTTCGACATCTTCCTTGACGTAATCCTTGTATAGCTTGTCTGCGTACCAACGTGATTTGAATTCAGTTGTAATTCCGAGACGGAAGCCGTGTGGGTTTACTTTTTGACCCATTACTTGGTCGCTCCCTTCTCAGTAGTCTTCTTTGCATTCATAGTTTTTGATGAAGCTTTTACATCGCTAACTGCAACTGAGATGTGAGATGAGCGCTTCAAAATACGGAAACCGCGACCCTGAGCACGTGGACGGAAACGCTTCATTGTGCGGCCCTCGTCTACTAGTGCTTCAACAACCCAGAGCTCTGAAGCATCACGGATTGCTGGATTCTTAGCCTTCGCATTTGCAACTGCAGAGTTAAGAAGTGTGTACACATCTTGTCCTGCAGCTTGTGGTGCGAACTTCAAAATGTTGAGTGCTTCATCAGCACGTTGTCCACGGATAAGGTCGACGATACGACGAGCCTTCTGTGGTGTGTGACGGATGTCGCGCAATACTGCGCGAGCGATCAATGAGTTTTCTTGTGTGTTAGCCACGAGCTGCCTTTCGATCGTCGCCCTTAACGTGACCACGGAAGGTACGTGTTGGGGAGAATTCACCTAGCTTGTGTCCAACCATTGCATCAGTTACGAAAACCGGAATGTGCTTACGGCCATCGTGTACTGCAATGGTGTGTCCGATCATTGAAGGAATGATCATTGAGCGGCGTGACCAGGTCTTGA
>JBAXPH010000028.1:0-15155 GCA_037132355.1 Actinomycetes bacterium | reverse complement strand
CTGAGTCATAGAACGCTGGCTTGAAGCGTTCTGGTAAAAAGCGTCCCATTGTGTATGCCATTGGGTTTGTTAGTACGAATACTGCTACGAAAGGAAGGATGATGTAACGAACTGGATACCATTGGATACCAGGACGTGCAGCTGCCTTACCTAGATTTTCGATCTTCTCTGCACCGATCAAGCGAACAAGTGCGTTAACTGCGGTTAGCAGAACGATAAGTGTTGGAAGAATTCCGCCCATAAGTGAGAGAAGAACTGATCCACCCTTATTGAAGACTTTAATAAAGTCTTCTGCTGCTGTAGCTAGCGAGCCGAGAACGCCCGTTGGCTTATCAACCGTTACATCTGCTGACAAAAGAATCAGTGAATGTAGGTTCAATGCACACCTCCTAAGTGTTTTTGGGTTGGTTGTACAACCGTTAAATGACCACCCGTACGGTTTGTTTGGTCATTACTCTCCACCAGAGTTGATCCGCTGAAAGTGTTCGAGAATGTGTTGAGCACTGCTCTTTGCAGCCTCTTGCACTTTCTGCTTCTCACTTTCAACGATTCGGTTGCCCGAAGCGATCTCTTCGATGGAGAATCCTGTATATGAGCTCAGTGGCTTTGATTTAGCAAAGATGGTGAAGCCCTTAAGGACCATTCCATCTTTGACGATTCCACTGTCATCGCAGGTCAGCGCAACAAACGCGCGACCACCGCGGTATCGACGTCCGCCCATGCCAATTGCCAT
This sequence comes from Actinomycetes bacterium, assembly GCA_037132355.1. Lineage (GTDB taxonomy): Bacteria > Actinomycetota > Actinomycetes > Nanopelagicales > Nanopelagicaceae > Planktophila. The sequence continues at coordinate 14,422 of JBAXPH010000028.1, read as the reverse complement.
GGTGCCTTGCTTGCGAAGGCTTCGGATATCTTCTTGGAAAATTTTTGATTGCTTGTAGGCAAACCAGAGTTGAAAGAGCCACATAACGCCAATAAGTAAGAAGATCTTGGCCAGATTGCTCATGCGCTCTTCACCGCCGTTGGTTGAAGTGACTTCACTACGGAGTTAGCACACGCTAAATCCACTATTAGGGTATCGATTAAGCCAGCTTTAGCGGCCCCAACCACGCCCAAAACCTTCTCCGCACCTGAGGCAACCCCGATTACACGCGGGATCTTTTTGATCTCTTCGAGGGTTAATCCGATGACTCTTGCGTCCAATTTTGCTGACAGTGGCGTGCCATCTTTCTTATAGAAGCGGGCGGCGATATCTCCGGCGTAATCTTTGGCTAGTTCTTCGCGCTCTGCTTTTGAGACCTTGAATTCAGAAAAAACCATTTCTGATGAGGAGGAGCCAGCAGAACCAATTCCAACCAAAGCAACGTGGGCCCCGCGGGCAAGCTGAAGAGTCTTAGCGATGCTGTCTTCTTCAAGCAAAGAGTCTCGCACCTTTTGATTGCTGACAACCACCGGGGATAAGAAAGGAACAAACTGAGCATTTAGATTCTTAGCTAGGTTGCGGCCAACCTCTTCGGCGCTAACTGATGTAATAACAGAAGATAAAGAGCCCATCACCTGTGTAACTTTCAAGCCAGACAAAGTTTCGCTGTGAGTATTTACAACAGTAGCTTCTAGACCACGTCCCCATGAGATTGCAATAGTTTGGTTATCGCGCAAGTTTTTCAATAGTGCGCTCGCAGCTGCTCGGCCAACGGTATTTAAAGTTAAGTCATTTGATTCGCTAGTAATAACTTGTACATCTTTAATCTTTAATAGCTCTGATAATTGTGAAGATAATGCTTCGTGCGTATGTGTTGGCGAAACAATTTTGATTTCAACGTAACCTAAACGCTTTGCATCGGACAACATTCGCGAAACATTTGATCTAGAAGTATTTAATTTTGATGCGACTTGATCTTGCGAATAATGGCCTTCGTAATACAGGCGTGCTGCGCGAAGGATTAGTTCCGCTTCACGCTGTTTCACTATCGTCACATCCGTTCAGTAGTTGAACATTTGGCTTAGTGTGCTCCGCGCCATAGGTAGAAATCAAGGACATTTGTGAAAATCTTTATAACGATTAAAGGCCTAGCGCAGCCAGTTCCACTAGTTGAGATCGCGCGGAATTCTTAGCGTCCAGCGCTGTGTTTGCGGCAATTGCGACATTACCGGCGCTCTTTAATTGTTGTACAGAATGCGCGGTTACTGCTTGCGCAACGTCGGTAAGTGTGGCGACACTGCACGAAAGTGAGGATACGCCTAAACCAACAAGTACCGATCCCAGCGCAGCATCAGATGCAGCTTCTCCGCATACGCCAACTGGACAGTTATTTTTAATGCCGGCTTGTGCAACAAGATGCACAGCGCGTAGCAGCGCTGGTTGCCATGGGTCATTAAATGCAGCTAAGGGTGCTGATTCGCGATCTGCGGCATGCAGGTACTGTCCTAAATCATTTGTACCAATAGAAACAAAGTCACACACCTTTGTAATTTCATCGGCATGGAAAATTGCTGCAGGAACTTCGATCATTACTCCTGCTTTGTTTAAACCATATTCGCGGGCCATTGCAACAAAAGCAGCAGCTTCACCTGGCAAGGTCACCATCGGTGCCATTACCCAGACTTCAGCAGTTGTTGCTTGTGCGGCGTTTGCAATTGCTTGCAACTGAGTGCGCAATAAATCTTCATGTCCATCAATTGTGCGATATCCGCGCACACCAAGTGCCGGGTTTGGCTCTTGTGCAAAGTTAATAAATGCCATTGGCTTATCTGCGCCAGCATCTAATGTGCGGATTACAACTTTCTTACCATTAAAGGGCGTAAACAATTGGGTGTAAATCGCTGTTTGTTCTTGCAACGTTGGCGCATCGTTTCGATCTAAATACAACAATTCGGTGCGCAATAATCCGACGCCATCTGCACCTGCTGCAACAGCTGCCACAGTGTCTTCCAGGCGGCCGATGTTTGCATAAATCGGAACAACTGTCCCATCTGTGGTCACATAACCATCTGCAGAACGGGTTATAACCCTTGATTTACGTGCCTTAATTCGCTCAATCTTGCTAGCAATTTCACTCTTTACTGCTTCATTGGGATTGAAAGTGATCTGCCCAGTTGTGGCATCTACTGCAACTGTTGCACCGGCTTGTGCTGACGCTGCTTCTACAACACCAGGGCAGGCAACAATTGCTGCAATTCCGTTTGATCGAGCAATGATTGCGGTGTGACTAGTTGGTCCACCACCTGCTGTAACAATTGCCAGGATTTTATCTGTCTCTAAATCAGCCGTATCGGCCGGAGATAGGTCTTGTGCGATCAAAACCGTCGGTACATCAAAATGTGGAATTTCAGGGTAAGCAATACCAGCAATTTCACATAGGACGCGGTCTCGAATATTTGCTACATCGCTAACTCGCTCTGCCAAATAGCCGCCTGAAGCGGTCAATAACTCTTGAAAAACTTCAGTCGCTTTAACCATTGCATAACTTGCGGTGTGACCACTTGCAATAAATCCGGCTGCTTCTTCGGCGATTGCTGGATCTGTTGCGATCTCAGCTGTTGCTAACAAAATTTCTTGTAGTTCTCCAGTTGTTCGTGCTGCCCGCGCTTCCAGGTCTGCGCCAACTGTTTTGATTGCAAGGTTTAACGCGTGGCCTTCTGCTTCAAAACTTTGATGTGATGGCTGACCCGTTGGTACAGGAATATTTGTGTTGAGAACAAAGAAAGGACCAACGGCGGCACCTGAACTTGCAGGTATGCCAGTAAGAGTTGTCACGCGTGTCCTTTAGTTAGGTGCTTCTACAGCGAAGCGACGAGAGCGTCCAGTAATAGTGCACCATCATAAAAGTCACAGAAGTTTAGATCAATAGTCAACGAAACAATCTTTGTTGTTGCGCTTTCATATCCAATAGTCACTGATGTCACTTGGTTAGGGAAAAGTAACGGAGTCGCAGAGCTCATCGAATACGAGGTCAAATCAAAGACAGTCGTTGTTGCCCCTGAAAGCATTGCTACAGGTACCTTTCCGTTCTTAGCCGCATCCGTTGTGGCTGCAACTAAAGCGGTTAAATCAGCAATACTGGATTGATCTGGATCTCTAAAGACAGGCAATGCGCTGCCGTATTTGGATTCAATGATTAATGCAACACCAACATGTTGGTGTGCTGCAAGATCTGGCCGGTTGCGCAAAACCTTGGCCCAAGCTGCAATAAATTGTGCGTGATCAAAGTTGGCGTTAACGCTGCGGGTAAATGAAGCTTGGGCGATACCGCGGGTCATCTCAATTCCCTTAGCGATCAAAGCCTTATTAGCAGCTTGACGCTTTGCGATTGCGGGATCAAGTTGTGCGCCATTGACATCTTGCATGGTGATGGTGCGATCTGGCCCAGTTGCACGCACTGTGCGCAAATCGATTCCGCGAATTGCTGCTTCTACTCGAGCCTTCGGTACGGCCTTAACTGTTTCATTAAGAATGACAGGTACTGCAGGTGCAACAGGTGTTTCAATTGGAGGTGTGACTGGTGCGGCCACAACCTCAACAGCTGCTACCGGTTCACCATCTGTGCCAAAATCAAATGCCATAACTTCTGTTTCGGTAAGCATGATTAAAACCGGCTTACCGATTTCAACGACATCACCTGGGTTTGCAACAAGTGCTTCAATAACTCCATCAGCTGGTGCTTCAACTTCCATATCAATCTTGTCAGTCATAACTTCAAACAAGACATCGCCGCTTTTAACCTGATCGCCAACTGCAACGTGGAAATTGATTAATTCACCAGTTTCCATAGTCATGCTCATCTTGGGCATGACAACTGGATATTTGAAACTCATCGCCAGTTTTTAACAATCTCTCGAGCCGCAGCCTCGATGTCATCTAACTGAGGAACCGCGGCCTTTTCCAGCTGCGGTGCATATGGAATCGGAATATTCATGCCGGCAAGGCGCTTAATTGGCGCTATTAATGAACCAAATGATGAGGAACCAGCCAACTGCGCAATAACTTCGTTGATAAAGCCAGCCTGTGCTGGGCCTTCTTGAACAACCAGCAAGCGACCAGTTTTTTCCACTGACTCAAATACTGGGTTCATATCCAATGGCGAAATAGTGCGTGGATCAATCAAGGTAATTGAAATTCCTTCAGCAGCTAACTTTTCTGCAACTTCCCATGACTTATTAACCATGATGCCAGTTGCAACAATTGTTAGATCTTTTCCTTCACGGACAACCTTTGATACTCCAAGTGGAATACGTGTTGAACCTTCAGGGACAGGATCTCTGCCAGGAATTTTGTACAACAGTTTGTGCTCTAAGAAAATAACTGGGTTCGGATCATCAATTGCAGCAAGTAACAAACCCTTGGCATCTGCTGGATTTGATGGCACAACAACTTTTAATCCAGGAACTGACGCAAACCATGGTTCTAAGTTTTGTGAATGCTGCGCTGCAGCACCGGTACCTGAACCTTGTGGTGTGCGCAGAACCATCGGAACGTGCAGGGCGCCACCTAGCATGAAGTGAATCTTTGCTGCTTGGTTAGCAATCTGATCCATTGCTTGTGCGGTGAAATCTGAAAACTGAATTTCAACAATTGGTCGCATGCCAGAAAGTGCTGCGCCAACTGCCGCGCCAACAATTCCGAGTTCTGCAATAGGTGTATCTAATACGCGCTCTGCGCCGTAGCGGTGGTACATATCAGCTGAAACACCAAATGCGCCGCCGTAAATACCAACATCTTCACCTAGTAAGAAAACTTCTGGACGTTCATCAAAGGCAATAGACATTGCTTCACGAACAGCCTCGGCCATAGTTAACATGCGATCGCTCATGCTGACACCGCCTTAAACACAGCATCTAATAGCCCTGATGGCTCAGCAGATTCAGCCTTTACCGCCTCATTAACAGCGGCCTTTATAGCTTCAATTGCCTCGTTTTGAATGGCATCGCATTGTTCTTGCGTCAAGATTCCTTCTTCAATGACACGAGCAATAAACTTTGGAATTGGATCTTTGGTGCGCCACTCTTCAATTTCTTCTTTCGTACGATACAAATTCTTATCTGAACGTGAGTGACCCTTCCAGCGGTAGGTCTCGGCAATAATTAAGGTCGGACCATTGCCTGCTTTAGCGCGATCAACTGCAGCTTGTGCAACTTCATAGACTGCAACAACATCGTTTCCGTCGACGTTTACGCCAGGGATTGCATAACCCTTGCCGCGATCAGCCAAGTTATCAATTGCAAATGCTTTTTCAGTAGATGAAGACATTCCGTACTTATTGTTTTCGCAGAACAAAATCATAGGAAGGTTCCAGATTGCCGCCAGGTTTGCAGCTTCGTGGAATGCACCTTCATTCATTGCGCCATCACCAAAGAATGAAACTGCAACAGTTCCGCGCTTCATCATCTTGGAAGCAAGTGCTGCGCCGGCTGCAATTGGAATTCCTCCGCCTACGACGCCATTTGCACCAAGGTTTCCGGTTTCAACATCTGCAATGTGCATAGATCCGCCACGGCCACCGCAATAACCAATTTTCTTTCCTAATAATTCTGCGATCATGCGCGTTAAGTCAGCGCCCTTTGCGATGCAATGGCCATGTCCGCGGTGTGTGGATGTGATCTGATCCTGCAATGTCAGTGCCATACACATGCCTGTTGGAGATGCTTCTTGTCCGATAGATAAGTGCATCGTTCCGTGCATCATTCCGCGACCGAATAAATCTTCGACGGCTTCTTCAAACTTGCGAATTCGCCACATGTACAGCAGCGCGTGACGCGCATGCTCAGGAGAAGATAACGGGTGACCCATAAGCAAAGGATTGACGCTCATAATCCAACTTTCACATTTGTGCAGCAGTCTGAATAGATGTTCCTATTAAACACCACTCTCCGAACGGTTACGCTAGGGGTATGAAGGAATTTCGCTCAGTAGTCGCCTCGGCCGTTGGCCTGCACGCTCGCCCAGCAGCACTTTTTGCATCAACTGCAAAGGGCTCTGGCAATGTCGTTCGCTTAGCAAAGATCGTCGATGGCCAGGCAACCGCCGCTGTCGATGGTGCAAGTGTTCTTCGCGTAATGACCCTTGGCGTGAAATGTGGCGATGAGGTCGTTGTAACTGTTGAAGGCGATACCGAAGCTGAAACACTCGCACAGTTGCAGGCGATTGTAGAAAGTAATGATCATTGATTTCTAAATTACGCACCGGCGTCGGAGTCGATGCCCATCAATTTGGCGAAAGCGGACCATGCGCGCTCGCAGGATTGTTGTGGGATGAAGCGCCGCGTTTAGTCGGACATTCAGATGGCGACGCTGCAGTGCACGCACTGTGTGATGCAGTCTTGTCTGCCTGCCAACTAGGTGATGTTGGAACATTCTTTGGTGTTGATACACCTGAAATGGCTGGAGCGTCAGGTGTTGCAATGATTATCAAGTTGCGCGACTTTGTAACAGCCAAAGGTTTTGTGATTAACAATGTTGCATTGCAGATTGTTGGCAACACACCAAAGATCACTGCGCGCCGAGACGAAGCACAAAAAGTTTTAAGCGATGCATTGGGTGCACCGGTTTCTGTCGCTGCAACAACTTCAGATCAAATGGGCTTTACCGGTCGTGGTGAAGGAATTTATGTGATTGCAAATGCTTTGGTGCACACACCATGAGTTTGAATCTTTATGACACGGCCAGCCGCGAAGTAAATGAATTTAAACCTTTAGTTGCTGGTCAAGTTTCAATCTATGTCTGCGGAGCAACTGTTCAGGCAGCACCACATATTGGACATGTTCGAAGCGGTGTTAACTTTGATATTTTGAGACGTTGGTTAATGAAGAGCGGATATAACGTTACTTTCATTCGTAATGTCACCGATATTGATGACAAGATTTTGCAAAAGGCCGCCGTTGAAAAGATGTCCTGGTGGGCTCTGGCAATGAAATACGAGCGTATTTTCAACGATGCTTATGCGGCATTAAATGTGTTGCCTCCAACGTACGAACCACGTGCAACTGGCCACATCACGCAGATGATCGAGTTAATGGATCAGCTGATTGAAAGCGGGGCAGCGTACGCACCAGGCAATGGTGATGTGTATCTAGAAGTCCGTAAATTAAAGCGTTACTTAACTTTGTCTCGTCAAAATCTTGATGACTTACAACCGGCAGCGGATGCAGATGAAACGTATAAAAAAGATGTTCGAGATTTTGCGTTATGGAAAGCTGCAAAACCCGGCGAGCCATCATGGCCAACACCATGGGGACCAGGTCGTCCTGGTTGGCACCTTGAATGTTCTGCGATGGCGCATGCCTACCTTGGCGAAACTTTTGATATTCATGGCGGGGGACTAGATCTTGTTTTCCCTCATCATGAAAATGAAATTGCACAATCTGAGGCAGCAGGTTATGACTTTGCTCAGCGTTGGTTACACAACGCTTGGGTAACACAATCTGGCGAAAAGATGTCAAAGTCTTTAGGTAACACCTTGCAAGTACATGAAATTCTAAAAAGTGTTCGCGGCATCGACTTACGTTGGTACTTAGGTGGCGCGCATTACCGTTCGATGCTGGAATATTCACCCGAAGCTTTGCAAGAAGCGGCAACCAACTTTAAGCGCATTGAAAACTTCTTACATCGTGCAACCGAACTTGTCGGCGCTCAACCATCACCACGTATCAATTCTGAATTTACTGCTGCAATGAACGATGACTTAGCCGTACCGGCAGCTCTTGCAACAATCAGCGAAAATTTGCGCCTTGGAAATCAAGCGATTACAGATAATGACATCGCTGCCGTTTCTAAAAATGCTGATGAAATTCGCGGAGCGCTAGAAATTTTGGGCTGTGATCCATTTGATGTGGCATTTGCTTCATCCGGTGGTTCTGATCTGACTGAAGCACTAGATGGTGTAATTAAATTAGCTCTTGCAGAGCGTGCATCTGCCCGTGAGCGTAAGGATTTCGCTGCTTCAGATGCCATCCGTGATGGGCTCGCTGCTTTAGGAATTACAATTGAGGACACTGCTCAAGGGCCTCGCTGGTCTATTTCTTAACAATAACTTCAGGACGAAACGAGAAAAACAATGGCTGGCAATTCATCCCGTAAAGGCGCAGTTCGCCAATCAAAAAAGGGACCATCTGCCGGTACTGGTGGAAATAACAAGCGACGTCTTGAAGGAAAAGGGCCAACTCCAAAGGCTGAAGATCGTCCGTATCACGCAGCGGCAAAGCGCAAGAAGGCTGCTGAAAAGAAAGAGGTTCGGTCTCCACGCGTAGCAAAGGGTGATCGCCCACGTGGTGAAATCGTTGCAGGACGTAACGCAGTGCTTGAAGCACTTCGCGAGAATGTTCCTTCTACAGAATTATTAGTTGCACGCAGTATCGATGTTGATGATCGCGTCGCCGAAAGTTTAAAGCTTGCGTTGCATCAGGGTTTGCCAATTCGTGAAGCACACCGTGCTGAAGTTGAAGGAATTTCACCTAATAGCCAAGGAATCATTCTTGCGATCAAGCCATTTCAATATTCAAGTTTTGAAGAAATTATGGAACGAGCAAAGTATCCATCGTTAATCGTTGCACTAGATGGTGTTACAGATCCTCGCAACCTTGGCGCAATTATTCGTTCTGCTGCAGCATTTGGTGCAGCAGGTGTAATCATGACTGAACGTCGTGCAGCAACGATGACAGCATCAGCCTGGAAATCATCGGCAGGAGCAGCAGCACGCTTGCCAATTGCACAAATTACAAACCTTGCTCGCACAATTGATGCTGCCAAAAAAGCTGGCATGTTTGTGGTTGGTCTAGATGGCGAATCTGATGACATCATCAGCAACATGAAGGTTGCAACAGAGCCGCTAATGATCATTGTTGGTTCTGAAGGTAAAGGTCTTGCACGATTGACCAAAGAAAAGTGTGATCTTGTCGTATCGATTCCAATTAGTGCATCAACAGAATCTCTCAATGCAAGCGTTGCAACCTCAATCGCGCTGTTCCACGTAGATCAGCAGCGTCGCGCGAAGTAGGCAAAAACCCATGAAATACAATCGTTTTATCGCTATCGGTGATTCTTTCACCGAGGGTATGTGCGATGAGAAGAAGTATGGTCAATATCGTGGATGGGCAGATCGGGTTGCCGATGTTATGGCAGCTAGTCAAACTGGTTTTCAATATGCAAATCTTTCAATCCGAGGCAAGTTGTTAAAGCAGGTAATTGATGAACAAATTGAGCCAGCAATTGCACAGGTAATTGATAAATCCACTTTGGTTTCTTTTCATGCTGGTGCCAATGATGTCATTCGCCCCAAATACAACCCAAACGTAACTTTGCCTATGTATGCCGAAGCGGTACGCAAAGTCGCAGCATCTGGTGCAACGGTTATGTTGTTTACAGTTCTAGAAGACAGTGGCAGCACAGGACGTTTGGCAGAATCATGGCAAGCGCGTTTTAAAGATTTTAATAACAATGTGCGCGCCATGGCTGAAGAAGTTGGTGCAATTTTGTGCGATGCAAATGGTGAAGCAGCTTTCAAAGACCCACGCTTTTTAGCCTTTGATCGATTGCATTTAAATCCAATGGGACATGATCGAGTTGCACAAGCAGTTTTAGAAACTATAGGACTTCCATTTGATCCTTCATGGCGACGTCCATTAGCTCCGCAAGAGCCAACACCTCAGTTTGTTAAGTCAGCAATAACAATTGCGTGGTTTGTAACATTTGCACTGCCATGGATGTGGCGCCGTGCGCGTGGTAAATCATCTGGTGATGGACGTACATGTAAGTATCCAATTGCAATTAATTGGCCACTGTCACATTTAGATTAAAGACCTCTAGATTGTTGTAACAGTCCACTGCCAAGTGTGAACACCAGTTTTAATAATGTATTTATCTAAAGTATCTGGTCCACATGAAGCCGTACCTACGCCGCGATGAGCTGCGTCAATATGCACAACTGTGTTTCCACACGCGTTTACTTCTACATCGTGGGTGGCATCAGCTAATTCTGCATCCCTGTTAGGCGTTACAGATACCTGAGCCGGCTTGCCCATGGCAAAGCGCAGACCATTCCCGGCCGCGTTTGTTACTTCAAACCAACGAACTGCTGCATGTCCACCATTTTCTTGCGGACGAACATATGGAATGTACTGAGCAGCAACTGATGAAACATAACGACCAATACGACCAATCTTGCGATCAGGATATGACTCGTGCGAACCAGTTCCAAAGTAAACCAAGTCAGTTAGGGATCCATCTAGCTCGAACAAAGTTCCAACTCGTGCAAGATCATCAAAAGCTTTAGGAACAGTGACAGATTCTTTTACAGTAAATCCATCAACAACCGGAGTAATCAACTGAGTGTGCTTGAAGGAAACACCTGTGCTTGTTTCCCAGGTATTAGTTACCTTAATTGAAGTGGGAGTTTGTCGGACAACACAATCGGTACGTGAAATTTCGCGGATGCCATAGCGCTCCCACTTGCTTGCGATATGTCCGATGCGATCATTATCTGTTGGAGCCCGCCAAAGCGAAACAGATGGGGCCACAATTCCGTAAGGCAAAACAATTTGTCCGTGCTCATCTACAACATCGCCAATTTCTTTTGCTTTCTTTACTGGTGCTAACGCCGTCGATGGCAATGCAATCTGACTCCAACCGACCTCCGACATTGGCAACGCCCAAGGAGTTGTTGCACTGCAAACAAGTGAAAAGGTAATGAAACGTTCTCCACGTGATGTGCCCTTGGCTAATTTTTTAGAGGAAACTTTAAAGTTCACAGACTTACGTGGTGCAACCTTTGCAAGTTTTACGACTCCACCATCTTGGATGACGCCATCACAAGTAATGGACCATTGAAGTTGGTACTCACTTAAATCCTTAAAGAAGTTCTTGTTAAAGATTTTAAATTGTCCGGTCGCAGCCTTGACTGCGGTGATTAGAGCAGGTGCGGCAATAGCCTTAAATTCATGCATTGCAGGCTTAGGCGTGCGGTCTGGGAAGACCATTCCGTCGCAGCAGAAGTTGCCATCATGCTTTGTTTCACCATAATCGCCGCCGTATGCGTTGCGCTTTGAACCATCTGGCATTGTTTGAACAGGACCGTGGTCCCACATCTCCCAAATGAATCCACCTTGCAAACCACGTGTTGATTCAATTACTTCCCAATACTCAGCCAAAGTTCCGTTGCTATTACCCATCGCATGCGAGTACTCACACATAATTAATGGACGATCAGCCTTAGGAGACTTTGCGTACTCTTTAATTGCTTCAATCTTTGGATACATCGGTGCAATTACATCTGTTAGTGAATGACTTCCCATCCAATTACCGCGGATTCCACCTTCGTAATGCAGTGGACGTGATGGATCAAAGCTACGTGCAAATGCCGCCGCCGCTTCGTGATTCGTGCCCGCACCGGATTCATTGCCAAGTGACCACATTACAACTGATGGGTGATGAATATCGCGCTGAACCATACGGCCTACGCGATCTACGAATGCAGTTAAGTATTTAGTGTCATTGCAAATAGATGAAATAAAGGCATGGGATTCAATATTTGCTTCACCAATAACATAAAAACCTAGTTCGTCACATAGATCCAAGAAGGCCGCATCATTGGGGTAGTGAGATGTGCGTACCGCGTTGAAATTCCAACGTTTTAATTCAAGTAAATCTTGTCGCATGTCATCGCGAGTCAGGGCGCGACCAGTAAAGCGATTGAAGTCATGGCGATTGATTCCGTAGAAAATAATTGGCTGACCATTAACTAAGAAATCTTGTCCTTTAATAACAATTGATCTAAAACCAATTCGTTGTTGTGATACTTCAATAATTGCGCCACTGGGATCTACTAATTCAATGTGCAAGGTATATAAATTAGGCACTTCGGCAGACCAAGGATTTACCTTAGGAATACGGGTCTCTAAAACGACCTTTCCATGAGGCCAAGGCTCATTTTCCATGATTGCGGCTTTTGCATCGGCAGGTAGATTGCCATCCCAAAATTTGCCGTTGAAGTAATCATCGCTGCGCTTTTTTAAATTAGCATCACGTTCGGTCCACTTTGGCGATGTAAAATTCCTAATGGTTTTTGAAAGCTGTGCGCTCTTTACCTTTGGTAATTCAGTAATCGAAGCACGTAGTGTGTAACCATCAGTTGAAAGATCATCAAGTGAGCCAAGGTCAGCTTCAATACTTAAGGTTCCGGTAGTTCCATCTTTTTCTAATCCGGCAACAGATTTAAATCGTTCAATAAAGACCTTGTTAGTTGCATACAACTTAATTGAACGAGTAATACCACCATGCCACCATTGATCTTGATCCTCAATGAAAGTTGCGTCAGACCATTTTGTAACATCAATACGCACAACATTGTTTCCGCTTTGAACAAATTGAGTTACATCAAATTCTGCGGCTAATCGTGAATCTTTTGTCAGACCAACTTCTTGACCATTGATATATATAAGTGCAACAGATTCGTAGCCGCCAACTTGTAAAACAATTCTTTTACCGCTCCAGCTTTTTGGGATATCAAAATCACGTTCATATATGCCGGTAGGATTTTCTGTTGGTACAAATGGAGGATGTTGCTCAAAAGGCATCTGTGTGTTTGTGTAAATAGGCCTATCAAAGAAAACTTCTGAGGGCTCCTGCATAGTCCAAAGACCAGGAACCGGAATAGATGCCCAACGCTTACCTAACTTTTCTGTTGGGCTGTGTAACAACTGAAAACGCCATGTGCCATCCAAAGAGATTTGCTCGAAGTGTTCGATGTTAAGCATCGGCAAACGATTTACAGAGGTTGTCTCCGGGCTCATCCAGTAGTTGTTAATCACGGGGGGAAGTCTCTCAGGAAAAGAGGGCAAGCACACCTTCGTTGAGCGTGAAATAGGGGGTTGGTTTAGCCCCTGTCCTTACTCCGATTACCTGTTGTTCACCCAATCGCGAGAGAATTTGGGCATGAAAATCGAGCACCTGACAGACCGAGAGATCAGTTGGCTCTCTTTCGATCAACGGGTCCTTGAATTAGCTGAAGACTCGACAGTTCCTCTTCTGGAACGACTTCGCTTCTTGGCCATTTTCTCATCCAATTTAGATGAGTTTTTTATGGTGCGCGTTGCAACTTTGATGAGCAAGATCGAAAACGATGTGACCGCAGCAAATGTTGCGGGGCACAAACCAAAAGAGCTCTTGGCGTTAATTAGCACAAAAGTTAACGAGTTAGTGGCTCGTCAATCTAAGACTCTAAATGATGAGATTTTGCCAGAGTTAAAGAAACATGGAATCGAATTTGTTAAGTGGGAACAGTTAGATGAAACCGAGCGCACATACGTTGCAAAGTTATTTCAGGATCGAATCTTTCCGGTACTAACTCCACTGGCTGTTGATCCAACACATCCCTTTCCATACATCTCAGGGTTGTCGCTCAACCTTGCCGTGATGGTTAAAAATCCAGCAACGCACGAAGAGTTCTTTGCCCGTGTGAAAGTTCCAGAAATCTTGCCTCGTTTTATTGCAACGGCAAAATTTGGCTCAACGCGCTTTTTGCCGTTAGAAGATTTGATCGCCATTCACTTACAAGAGTTGTTCCCAGGAATGTCGATTGAAGATCACTTCACTTTCCGCGTCACTAGAAATCAAGATATTGAACTTGATGAGGATGAAGCAGAAGACCTGCTACTTTCATTAGAACAAGAGTTGTTGCGACGCCGATTTGGACCACCGGTGCGTCTTGAAATTGAAGCAGGGGTTGATGAAGCGCGAGTTTCCAAACTTGGATCAGAACTTGGTATTGGCGCCGAAAACATCTTTCATGTCAGCGCGCCTCTTAACCTGACTTCGCTTCATAAAATCGCCGACCTTGATTTTTCAGATTTGAAGTACGCGCCATTTAGGTCACGTACTGCAAAGGCCTTGTCTGAAGTGGATTCTGAAGATAGCGATCTGTTTTTCTCAGCGATCCGCCAAGGTGAAATCTTGCTCCACCATCCCTATGAATCCTTTACTTCATCAGTTGTGCACTTCTTAGAAAATGCTGCAAAAGATCCTCACGTACTGGCGATTAAGCAGACTTTGTATCGCACATCGGGTGATTCACCAATTATCGAGGCTTTAATTGAAGCAGCAGAGGCTGGCAAGCAAGTAGTTGCAGTGATCGAAATCCGCGCACGATTTGATGAACAAGCAAATGTACGTTGGGCCCGAAAGCTTGAAGCCGCCGGAGTTCACGTTGTGTATGGATTAATGGGTCTAAAGACTCACGCAAAGTTGTCGCTAGTTGTGCGTGATGAGCCACAAGGTATTCGTCGCTACTGTCACATCGGTACCGGAAACTACAATCCAAA
>JBAXPH010000027.1:0-15193 GCA_037132355.1 Actinomycetes bacterium | reverse complement strand
GTAGGCCAATGCAATTGGATCTTTAATCCCAGCAACTTCGATGTATGCCTTTGTAGTGTTCGAAGAATCCATTACCGCACCACCTTGATCGGCGTTATTGCCATAAACACGAAAGACAATAGTTTGTCCCAACATGAATTCATTCATGATTGCGCAACCGTTGTATCGAGGGGCAAGAGCACCTGTTGAACCTGTAGCCAAAATCGTGTCTACATACATGTGAATTGGAGAAACGATTCCCTGAACTGGAACACCAATCTTTACATTTAATATTCCAGAATCTGCAGGTGCGAAGCCAACGAGATCAGTAGGAGTAAATGCGCCAGTGATTACCGTTGCACCCGCAACAGCTGGGATCCATGAGCACTTTGCAACAAAAGGAGTCACAGTAGTTGTTGGAACAGCTTCGCAACCGTTAACTACTTTTCCATTGACGGTAAAGGCTACGGTTCCCGCAGCGCTTGTATTTCCGTTGATTACGATTGGCCCGAGTTCGAATACTCCATTGCCGCCTGACATCACCAATGTTGATGCAGCTGGAGCAGCAAATGCAGCCCCACCAGATACAGCACCACCAGCTATTGCCAGAACTACAACTGTGATCCCTGAGATTAACTTCTTCATTTTTTGCCCCTTAATTCGTTGATGATTTTGAAATTATTTGGTTTTGATATTTCCGCTGACATCCATGACGAATGTGGTTGCTTCTTTTGCTCCACCCTTGACGCTAAATACCCCAGTTACCTTTAGGTTTCCGCTTGCTCCTACGTACTTTCCGGTGCCGCTTGTAATAGTTGCGCTACCGGTAATTTTTATTGTTGTTGGCGCTGCTTCATCGGCTGCACAGCCCTTTGATGAAGTATCAAAAGTTACGTTGATTGTGTTGCCACCACCGCCAATGGATCCTTTAGCATCAAACCCATCACACAATCCCGCAGGTGCAGCAGAACCAGTACCTGTCATATCGGTAAGGCCTAATACATTGCCTGTTCCCTTGGCAGTTGCTGAAGTTATTTGCAGGTAGGTATCTCCCCACACAATATTGAGATTTCCTTTGTAATTGCCAGAAAATGCAACGCTTCCGGCTGCAGCAGGTGTTGTGGCTTTAGTTGTTGGCTTTGTTGTCGTGTAGCCAGTTGGGCACTTAGGGTTTGTTGCCTTCACCGTTTTAACAGTTGTGCCTTTATAACAAGTGATTGTTTTCGTGGCCGCATTTGCAGTCGCACCATTTGCAAACATAAAAGCTATTACTGAAAAAAGAACAACTATTGTCGCGTTTCTTGAACGATTTGAAGTCATTGTGAATCCCCATCTCTCCTTGAGTTTTACTGTTCTTACAGGAGAAATGCTTCCATCGATAAAAATGAATCAATGAGTTTTTGCGAGGGCTACCTCTAGGCAAGGTATTAAGTAGGTCACCACATCAATATGTAATTTAAAACTACGAGTGCTAGCACTTGATGTTCTAAATGATTTTACTAATGACGAGAATAGTAAACATTCATTTCAGCAGTAGAGATAACTTTTCCGTTCATAGCCGCAATTAGAGAATTCTCTGTCGCCTCTGTCGCAGAAATTACTAATTTGGATGAAAGTGCATAAAGGTAAATTGAATATTTCTTGCTACCTGGTCCCTGCGAGCACGGCGGGGTAAAACCCAATTTCTTTCCTTGAAAATTTTGCCCAAGAACCCCAACATTTGTTGCTCCAGCTGCGATAGATGTGACCGTGGTTGGAATATTAAAAATCGTGAGATAAAAATGTTTGCCGATATCCACCTCGCCAGGTCGCAATGGACCAGGAATTGTGTCCATAATTACGGCTAGAGATTGAGCGCCTGTAGGTACGTTGCTCCAATTCAAAGAGGGAGAAATTCCCTTCCCATCGCAGGTGAAATCTGTTGGAAAATTCCCGCCATCTTTAAAATCAGGACTAGCGAGTGTCATGCTCTTAGATGTTGTTGCGACCGGTGAAGCTTTCAAAACCTTTCGAAGCAAAATAGTGTTGTCTAATTTCAAATCTGCGGACCAAACCAATGCCGCACCGGGAGCCCAGGCGTAATCAAAGTAACCCTCCTTTACCCCAACGGTTTCTTTTGAGAACTCGGTGGCGTTCTTCCAAGAACTGTCGTTGTAGGTAGCGGATGCCCAAGTAGTTGGAATAGTGGCATTTGAATATTTGCAATCATAAGTTGGATTGGTGGATGAAACACACTCAGGATTTAACGGTGCCTTGTTTACTGTAAAAACTTTCCAGTCTCTTCCAGAATAAGCGACCACTTTTCCTGATGAAACTTCCCTGATCTGGAAAATGATTCCCGCGTCACCAATTTGTTGGTTTTGCTTGCCAATATATTCAAGGCCAGATGAATTCTCAGTAAAGTCTTTTGCTATGACTCCAATAGTTAGTGGATACGTAGCAGAGAACTTGATCTTTTCGCTATTAAAAGACTTTTCAGTTGTGATCGGAACTGAGTCCTCTCCTACCTTTTTTCCATTTATATAGAGCGAGAACCAATTGTCTGCCCAGACTTCAGCTTGGAACGCAATGCTCTTGCTAACAACCGCTTCCGAAATCGCCGGGACAGGAAGAACAATCAAGGCAAAGACAAGAGCTAGTAGTTTTTTCATCTCTACGCTGTTCTTGTGTAGGTATCAGCAACTTTTCCATCAAATAGAATGAAATCGACCTTTGCCTGGTTGCCGCTAGTAGAGACCTTTAGGAAGCCTGAACCACCAACACCTTTTCCAGAAATATATCCATATTGATTTACATTAATTTTGTCCCCAGGATGGCTCGGCTGAGGAACAGTTTGATAAATAATTCCATCGAGTTCTTGCTTCACGTACAAGTGATCATGGCCTTTAAAGACAAAACCTACTTTATTATCGAGTAGAAGTTGATGTATTGGCTTACCCCATCCAGGTCGATTGGTATCAAAACCATACGTTCCATCATTGTTTTTACCGCCCCATTCATTTTTCATGGCGATTTCTACTCCACCACGCGAAGTTGGGTCCCCGACCAATAGGTGGTGAATATAGATAAATTTGTGTTTTTCTTTTGAATTCTTGAGTGTTTCTACAAGCCAGTCATATTGCGTTTTCCCGAGCGTCCATTCCCATCCTGCAGCTGTTGGATTCTTCATTGTGTAAGTAAATGGATCTAGAACAATATGAAGTTGGTCCGGGCCGGTAAATGAAAAGTAAGCAAGTTCGCCGGTTTGCTCAGGGAAATACTCTTTTCGGTAATTCTTAGTATTGAAATTGCTATACCCAAGCTCACCATCATGATTACCTAGGCAGATCTTGAGAGGAACGGTTCCAAGTTTTTGGTAATACCCCTTCATAAGCTCGAATCGTGCACGGATATTTGCTTCGGTTTTGCTCGCTAATTTGTCAACCATGAAGATGTCACCAAGATCCATTAGGAATGCGGGTGATGCAGCAACAATTTGTTTCAAGGTGCCGTCATAAACATCAGCGCTTGAATTTTCATCCATGTGGGGATCTGCCTGAATTGCAAATGTGCTGGATGAAATTACTTGCACGGCAGCTGTTTTAAGATTTTGCTGTGTCAAGGATGCAAAATTAGAACTTGTACCAATTGCATACTTAACGCGGTAATAGATCAGTGTGTTGGACTTTAGATTACTAACTAAAACATTCTGAGTCGAACCTTTAGCGATATTGATTGTTTGAGTTTTACCAGCAATTAAGCTCTTGCTATACCCGTACTCGATGTATGCGCGAATTGCGTTTGTTGCCGATATTGCTACGGTGAATGAATTACTTGTCGGAGTACCGCTTAATTTCGCAGTTGCAGGCACGGCCGCCATCGCTTTTCCAAGCGGGGTACTAGCTAGTGCGGCAACAATTGAAGCTTTAAGGAAACCGCGACGATTCATGAAGCTAAATGGATTGCTCATTTTCTTTGATACACCTCAGTTCGTGTTAAGCCTTGTGGGTCAATAAATTGCATATTTACTTCTGAAAGAGTTGCCGAATATTTCACGTGAAAATCGCTGCTGTTGAGTGTGTACTTGAGATCGAAAGAGTTATCTCCCACACGTTCTAACCCAGTTATCACCGCTCCCCTTAATGGGGCACCTGCCGGCCTAAATCCCTTTGTTAACGCCTGAGGATCAACCTGACCTTCGATCTCAGTTACGACTCCTTTGAAGCCACCATTTATGTATGGATAATTTTTTGTGGCGTGATAGTGATAATTCTTCTTAGAATCAAAGTGTCCGTTGAATGCATCAAGCCCTGTAACTTTCTTGCCATCAATTTCAGTTTCACCATAAATAGGGAAACCATCAAGAGCATATGCAATAGGGACTTTCTTGCCAACAATTGTCTGTAGGTGTGTAGGAGCTATGTGATAGTGGTAATCATCGGCACGACCACAGTGACCTCCCCAATCATCAAGCTCTCCTGCAAGTAATGCATCATCTCCACGATTATTAAGCGCATTAAAGATCGGAACACCGTTTACTGCGATAGCAATAGCTCCGCGAAGGAAGTGATCCTTTGCAGACATGGGACTAGCAGCAATTACTGGCTTGATTGGAATCGACCACGCATTGCTTCCTGCATAGTTTTGTACAGTTGGCACTTGCTGTTGCCAGCTTTTAATCCCAACCATCATTTGGTGCGCTGGAATTCCATTACTTTCTACTAGATAATACTTATCAGCTTTAAATACCTTTACAGATTTTGCAAAAGCGGTAAAACCTGGCAACGCAGCCACAGGTAATGCACTTGACGACTCGATTGAAACAAGCGAATTAACAAGGGCTAAACCAGCCGCCATTCCACCAATCTGCAAAAACTTTCTGCGGTCATACTCAGTTAAATGTCGAACTTCATGCTCATGGTGCATTTTTATGCCTTTGGCTTAACGACATAACTATGCGCAACACTTAAATTCTTGCGACTGGTGTCCTTGCTACGAGCCGCCAAGAAATATTCAATCTTTGCTTGTGCTGGCGAAACTGTCACACGCACATGGCCAGAGTTAGGTGCTTTTGTCCCGCTCTTATAAGCCTCATCATTAAACATCGAAAATGTGTCATCTGCGGGATTTGGCATGGATTGATAAATCAATCCATCTCTTTCTTGGGTACAGAAGATGTGATCATGTCCTTGAAAGAAAATTGAAACTTTATTTTTAACCATCAAATCATGAATTGGAAGTTCCCAGTTGGGGCGTTCCTTTGCAAATGTTGATTGACTCTTTGGATCATTTCCGCCCCATTCATAATTTGTCGAAACCTCAACTGCGCCTCGTCCCGTTCCCATAACATGATGGGCGAATACAAACTTATATTTAGCTTTGCTGCCTTCAAGAGTTTTCTTCAACCAGGCATATTGTTCATCGCCAATTCCAATACTCCACAAATTAGTTACTTTTCCATTACCAGTGGGTGCAGATGGCGCTGTCGCAACAGGTGTAGCACCACCCTTTTTACCTCCACCACTTCCTGCTGGATTTTTGGCTCCCCCTGCACCTGTACCAGTGCCAGTATTAGTTATTGGTTGATCTTCGGGAACTATTACACCTGCAACATTATCTACCGCATTTTTTGAATGCCAGTACGGATCCAAAGTTACAAACAACGCGTCTCCCCACGTCCATGCATAGTAATCACGAGGAAGACCTACGCCGGCTATTGGTGTTGAGTCTCCAGAATAAAAAGTATCCGGTACTGGCAGTGGGAAATATTTCAATCGTGCATTTCCTGCAAGGACTGCAGGGTTATTTGTAGTTCCATCTAAAAGATAGGCAGCTGCTTGTTCATGGTTTCCGTTTACTAAAAAGAGTGGAACTGAACTGGCGGCAATGTTTAACCAATTTCGATGCGTTTTGTAAATATTCTCGACACCATTTTGATCGGCCTGGCCCTTACTAATGATCGGATCAATACTGAAGTCATCCCCGACCATAATATGAAAATCAGGTTGTTGCGCTGCAATATTTGCAAGAGTTACTTCGTAGAGCTCTGCATTAAACATTTTTCCAGCACGTTCTGGATGTGTGTCGCCGTGCAAGGAGAATGAGAAAGTTGATCCTGCTTTTCTCGCAGTCGTAAATGAGTACTGCTTACCATTTGCAAAAGTGGTATCCGAAGTACCTTTGTAATTAATCCGATAATAAACTTTAGTTCCAGCTTTTAATCCCTTGATATCAAATACTGTTGGCGAGCTCGGAGATATTTGAAGCTGGGTCGACTTACTCGTATATCGTGTTTTTGAAGTTCCGTATTCCACGAAAGTGGTTATTGGTTGCGATGACGAGACACTAAGCGCGATAGATGTATCTGTCGGACGACCAAGCACTTGGGTAATTACCGGTGCTGTTACACCAAAGGCTTTACCCAACGAAGTTCCGGCAACTGCAGTTGTAGCAGCCATCAGCAGCAATGAACGTCGGGAAATCGGTGACTTGGCCCAAGACTTCAGTAAATATGCGGAGTGGTTATTCATTACAGAACCGTAAGGGCCCATCGGGGAATCTGAACAGCATCAAAAGCCAATATTTAGGTTAAAAAACCCTGTGAATTTCGCAATTACGCATGCCCAAATCGTTACTTAGGCGGAAATAACACCTGTTGCTAAAAGGATGAGAATGAGAGAACCAAGCACAACGCGATAGATGATGAATGGTCGGAAGCTCTTTGTTGAAACAAATTTGAGCAACCAAGCAATTACTACGTAACCAATCACGAATGCGACTCCGGTTGCGGCAAGTGTTTCTGAGATTGAGAAAACATTTGGCACAGCATCGGCTGAGAATGCATCCTTTAATTCATACAGGCCGCTGCCAAATACTGCAGGCAGTGCTAACAGAAATGAGTAACGCAAAGCCGAATCACGGGTATATCCAAGAAAACGTCCCATTGCGATCGTTGCACCAGAGCGTGAAACTCCTGGTACTAAAGCAAGTGCTTGGGCAGCACCGTATAAAAGACCGTGCTTAGAGTTGAGTTGATCAAGAGTTCGCTCACTCTTTCCGACTTTATCTGCGTAACCAAGAATTAAACCAAAAATAATCATTACTGATGCGATCAACCACAACGAACGAAGATCATTTGTAATGATGTCTTTGCCTAAGTAGCCAAGTATCACAATTGGAAGACTGCCGATGATGATTAGCCAACCCATACGGGCTTGGCCTTTTCCCTCGGCTGAAAGCTGGCTACGGAACACAACTTGCTTAAACCACGACTTCACAATTGCGGCGATGTCTTTACGGAAGAAAATAAGCACAGCAAGTTCGGTTCCGATTTGAGTAATAGCAGTAAATCGCGCGCCAGGATCTTGAGCTTTGTTCATGAACTCGCCCACAATGCGGATGTGCGCACTTGAAGAAATTGGTAGGAACTCAGTTAAACCTTGAACCACACCTAAAAATAATGCTTCAAGCACGCACTGCCTCCGTCGCTATAAGAATGAACTTATCTTATCGCTGGAGGCTCCTGTTTATGCCCGGTAACTGTTCCAGCATGTGCTTTTGCTGATGGATCTTTGCTGGATTTGATCAAACTTGCCACTGTTGAGATTGCCAAGATAGATGCGATCACGCCAAGGCTAACTGGTGTTGGGATCTTAGGAATATTGTGGAACTGCTCATGTAAGTAAGTCATGATCAACTTAACTCCGATAAACATCAAGATAAATGAGAGTCCTAGGGATAGATAAATTAACTTGTCTAGCAAGCCCTTGAGCAAGAAATAGAGCGCACGAAGGCCTAGCAGCGCAAAGGCGTTAGCTGTGAAAACCAAGAATGTTTGGGATGTGACACCGAACGTTGCAGGGATTGAGTCCAATGCAAATAGCAAATCAGTCGATGCGATAGCAATAATGACCAAAAACATTGGGGTTGCAAAGCGCTTTTGATTGACCTTAATAAATAATTTGGATCCGTGGAATTCGTCCACCATTGCTACGCGCTTGCGAATCGTACGAACCATCATGTTGTCATTTGGCTCTGGATCCTCATCCCAGTGCTTAAACAGTCCAACACCAGTCCACACTAGAATCGCGCCAAAGATTACGAAGGTGAATGAGAATGCACCAAGAGCTGCGGCACCAATAGCAATAAAGATTGCGCGCAGTACAAGTGCAAGCATTACTCCAATCAACAAGATTCGCTGGTGATAAATACTTGGTACCGCAAACTGGGCCAAAATGATTACGAAGATAAACAAGTTATCGATTGATAACGAGTATTCAACGAGATAAGCGGCGAAGAACTCGGTTCCAAATGTTGAACCAAAGTAGTTCCATACCCAAGCACCAAATCCAAGTGCAATGCTTACGTAGAAAGTCGTCCATGCAGCAGCTTCTTTGAATGACACATCGTGGGCTGTACGGCTAGATGTAAATAAATCAATGGCGATTAGGGTTGCAATTAAGCCAACCGTTATCCCCCAAATCGTTGATGAAACTTCCATTGTTAATTCTCCCTTGACTCGCGTAATTGTTTAACGTGGCCAAGGTCTCCCTAACCGTAAAACGGCCAGCACCCCGGGTTTTTACACCGTATTGACGAGGTAGCTGTATCTAGGTACTCCCCTTAATTAATGTAATTCTAAAGGCGACTAGGGCTTCCAGCAAATTAGCCAAGAAGTGGGCGGAGTTCGACCTTGCGATTGCAAGCCGCAGATCCTTCGGCCGCTAATTGCTGAGCGGTCTCCAAAGAATCAACCTTTACGATCCAAAAACCACTGAAGTATTCATCATTTTTGTGGTGAGGACCCTCTTTTGAATCTGATTTTCTATCACGGCTATCAAAGACAATCGCTTTGTCGGGAGAATCTATTCCGCAAGCAAAAAGGCGTTGCCCGGCATCTTCGATTTTGTCGTTGAAATCATCGATCGCTTTCATCTCTTCTGGCGTATGAGGTGAGCGTGTTTGAGTGTCAATTACTGAAATTAAGAAGCGCATGGAGAAATGATAAACGCTATGTCCCAAACTTTTCAAATACTCAATGTAAAATGAATCAGTGACGCTTTCTAACTTGACTATTGCAGGCGCAATCATCGCCGCCTTCAAATAATCTCCCCCACCAACAACAGAAAGTAGTAACTCATGAAAATCGCACTAGTTATTTTTGGTTCACTTTTGTCATTTGCGGCAATCGGCTCTGCAATTTCAAAGCTCAAGAAGGTGCCAGATGTTATGGCAGCTATGACCAAGGTCGGCGTAAAGCCAAACCAGGTTCCGGTTCTAGCGTTTCTTGAAATTGCAGGAGGTCTTGGAGTAATCGCAGGAATTTGGCTACCTGGACTAGGCGCATTAGCAACAGCATGTTTGTTGTTGTACTTTGCAGTTGCCGTCTTGCTTCACTTCTCAAAGAAGCATGGACCAGCAGATTTTGGTGCAGCTCTTGGAATCTTGGTTATCTCAATCGTTACAACAGTTTTGCAGCTACAGCGCTAAACTTTCTTCATGCACGAATACCAGGATGAGGTTGGTAAGCGTTGGGGAGATACCGATGCTTACCGACAATCTCAGGCTAAAACCTCGAAGTATTCAAAGGATGATTTTCAAGCAGCCAAGGTGGATCAGGAAGCTGCAACAGAGCTGTTTGTATATGCCTTTGGTAACTCACTACCCGTCGACTCTGCGAAAGCACAGGAAGCTGTCCTTGCCCATAGAGAAGCAATCACAAAGTGGTTTTACGATTGCTCAGTAGAGATGCAAAAGAATCTTGCAGTTATGTATGTAGAAGATCCTCGTTTTAAAGAGTATTACGACGGTCGAGTACGAGGACTGGCTCAATATGTGCACGATGCAATCATTAATCAGTAATTAAGACGCTCTCCAGCAATACCAAGCAACAACACTTCGCATGCCAGCAAACTGGTCTCCTAAACCCTGTAAAACTTTAGGTTTAATGGGTTCTGAGTTTCTGTGCAAGTTGTCCCAACCGCGACGTACAGCTAAGTCATCTACCGGCCACACATCTAAGCGTCCAAGGTGAAAGATTAAGAACATCTCGACGGTCCATTGACCGATTCCAAACAACGGGACTAAATCTTTGATGATCTCTTCATCAGACATGTGTGAAAACTTTCTAAAGTTGATCTCCCCCGATAGTGCAGCAGATGTCAGCTCGCTAATGGTCCGCACTTTTGCACCTGTTAAGCCAACTGATTGCAGTTGCTTGAGTGAAAGAGCGCCAACTCTTTCGGCCGTAATAGATCCTGCGCACTTGACTTCAAGTCTTCCCGAAATTGTTCGCGCTGCCGCGGTGCTTACTTGCTGAGCTATAACTGCTCGAATCAGTGATTGATACTGAGATACCTTGGGTTTAACAAGACCGAATGTGCAGGGCTCCAGATTCTTAATTGCTGGCAGAAATACCGGATCAATCTTTGTAATCTTTTTCTTGATGCTTGCTAATTCTTGCGCGCGTGTGTTTGCCAAAATGAATTACAAGCCATTTTTCTGGCGAAACACATGGACTATCGCATTGGAATGACCATGTCCCATCTCAAACTGTTCTTTCAGGTGTGCCACTTGCTCCATATGAGCAAGCTTTGAAACCTTCTTGAGCTCCTTCATCCAGTTCTCAATTGGCTTGCCGTACTTCTTCTCGATGGACGGGAAATACGATGCGGGACCAGTAACCTTTTTCTCAGCCATGTCTAAATTATAGATTAGATGACAGGACGGAACTAGTAAGCGGATATCTTCTTGGCTATTTCCAAAAACAGAGGAATTCCAATCAATAAATTGAACGGAAAAGTAACTCCGATGCTAGACATCAAAGCCAGCGGGGCATTAGCCTCGGGTAATCCCACAGACACTGCAGCTGGTGCGGCGATATAAGAGGCACTGGCGCACAAAACTCCAAGAATTGTTGCTCCTCCGATTGAAAGTCCAACAATGTTTCCAGCAAGAACTCCTAAAGTTCCGGCAAGAACCGGAAATACCAAAGCAAAAACTCCAACCATCGAACCGACTTTTTTGATCTCTCCCCAATTACTTCCAGCCAAGTAGCCAAGATGCAACAGAAACAGAGCTAGGAATCCTGATTGTAGATCGATAAAGAAGGGTGCAACTTTGAGATAACCAGCATGGCTTGTAACCGCACCGATGACTAGTCCGCCAACTAACAGCAAAATCGTTTTTCCAGTTATAACTTCATGAAGAGTTTTTCCCCATTGCACGCTCTTATTGCGATGGCGAGAACCTAAATAAACACCAACAACTATCCCCGGAACTTCCATGATGGTCAGAAGAGCTGTAGCAAAACCTTCAACCTCTATGTTGCTGTTTTCTAGAAATAGTAGCGCAGCCGAAAATGTAACAAGTGATGTGGATCCGTAATGGGCTGCAATCGCTCCCCTATCCAGATCATCAATTTTTCGAACCAATTTAAGAGTTGCAAATGCCAGAAGCGGAATGAGAACTCCCAGCGCCAATGTGGCAAGAGCTGGTCCAACAAAGTTTCCGAAGGCGACGCCCTGAAGAGCGTGTCCTCCTTTAAGCCCAATCCCGAAGAGGAGAAAAATTGAGATCATTTGGTAAACCTGCTCTGGAATACGAACATCGCTTTTAATCCGGGCTGCTAAAAAGCCCAGAATAAACACCAATACAGCTACCGAAGTCAGGTTGTTGATTGCCACCGAAGTTGAACCCATTGCACGCTCCTTAAATCGAGGAAACAATAGCAGAAATCTATTTCAGGTATCAAATTGCTGGTATCATGGCACCATGAGCCCAGAAATAAGTCGTGAGTGGACCTTCCTTTCTAACCATGGCCACGTCCTAGTCCACTTGAGTCGATACCCTGATTCACGGGTCCGGGATATTGCAGACACCGTAGGAATCACAGAGCGAAGCACTCAAGCGATTCTGGCCGATTTAGAAGAATCTGGTTATGTGACAATTACGCGTATCGGTCGCAGAAATAGTTACAAGGTAAACAATGGCCTTAAGTTTCGCCATCCTTCTGAGGCAAGCAAACCAATTAGCTCTTTGTTAAAGATCTTTACCTGAGGAAATATCTTTGAGCGCTCATCCCTATCTTCATAAGAAGATTGCACTTACAACCAAGCATGACAAACTTAAGTTAATCAAACCATCTTTTGATCAATACATCGGCTGCGAACTTATCGAAATATATGCAGACACCGACCAACTAGGAACATTTTCAGGAGAGATAGAACGCACAGCTCCACCCCGAGAAACGGCAATCCAAAAAGCCAAACTTGGAATGCAAACATCAGGCTTGCAGCTAGGAATCGCATCTGAGGGGTCGATAGGAGCGGATTCGCAAGTTCCATTCTTTGTATCAAACATCGAGCATCTTGTTTTAGTTGATGACGAGAACGAAATAGTGATTGCAGAGTCATTTAGATCATTTGAGATAACCGCTGCAACTATCACTATTACCCCGGGCCAAGATATTTCAGATTTCCTCACCAAATCTGATTTCCCGAATCATCGACTGATTGTGCACCCCAACGGTAAAGTCAAGGAAAATTGCATTAAGGCAATTGCAGATTTCTCAGTCTTAGTGGAAGCAATCGATAATTGCTCTGCAATATCTCCTGATGGCTCAGTAGTTGTCGAGTCAGATTTACGTGCGATGTATTCACCATCTCGTCAGAAAAACATTCAACAGGTTGCACAACTTTTGGCACAAAGAGTTGGCAGGCTATGCCCTAAATGCCATATGCCGGGTTGGGGCCGAGTGGGATATGAGACAGGCCTTAAATGCTCTGAGTGTAAGTTTGAAAATCCTCAAGCAATAAGACAAGAAAAGCTTGGTTGTGTGAAGTGTCAGCACACTGAACTTGGAGACGTGATTGCAACCTCTCTGAAACCGGCCCAATGCAATTTCTGTAATCCTTAATATCAGAGTATGGATTAAGCATATTAATTAGGACATCACACCATTTCATTCAGTGATCGAACCGCCAATTCACTGAGCAGCGCAGTTCCTCGATACATTACTGAATCGTCAAACATAGCTCGAGGTGAATGATTCACTTCAGACTTCGTGACGTCTTTATCAACAGATGCCCCAAGGAACACATATGAACCAGGGACTGCTTCTAGAACTCGAGAGTAATCCTCAGCTCCAGCAATTGCATGTGGCATATCCATATATCCCTCATTGCCAAAGAGCTCGGTTGCTACTTTGCCAACATATTGAGCATGCGCATCGTTGTTTACCGTGACTGGATACTGCTCAACAACTGAAACCTCAGCTTTTAGTCCATACCCTTCAGCAATTGCCTTACATAAGCGAACTGCCTCAACTCGAATACGACTTCTATTCTCCGGTGAGAATGTTCGAATAGTTGCTTGGAACTCTGCAGTATCTGGAATTATGTTTGCTTTGGTACCTGCGTGGAATTGACCAACAGTGATAATTACCGGATCAAAGGAGTCAAAAGAGCGAGTAATTAGTAATTGCAGAGCACTCACCATTTCGGCTGCAACTGGAATTGGATCTTTAGCGGTGTGAGGTTGTGATCCATGACCACCCATACCAACCACAGTCACATGTAGCTCATCACTAGAAGCCATCATGGTGCCAGGCTTAGTTGTAAATGTTCCAGTTGGAACTGACGATGACATTACGTGCAGACCGTAACTCGCATCAGCTTTTCTTCCACTAGCAGTTAAGACTCCTTCTTTAATCATGTGTCCAGCGCCATCAAAGCCTTCTTCGCCAGGTTGGAACATAAAGACCACATCACCGTTTAGCTGAGGCTTGTTCTTAACTAACAACTTTGCCGCACCAATTAACATCGCAACGTGTAAGTCATGACCACATGCATGCATGGCTCCATCAATCTGACTCTTATAGGCAAGATCTGCCAGTTCAGTTACAGGCAGTGCATCCATATCTGCACGCAGCAATACCGTCTTGTCAGATTTACTGCCTCGAAGCACAGCAGTTACAGAACTAAGTGCTTTTCCAGTCGTGATCTCAAGACCCAAACCATCTAATGCAGCCACGATCTTTGCTTGAGTCTTAGGCAGGTCTAATCCAATTTCTGGTTCTTGATGAATGTGTCGACGAATGGCTACTAAATCATTTTGGATTTCTTGTGCTTGAGTTAGAAAACTAGACATATTTGACCCTTCGTCGATTGAAATCTGAAGCAGATCATAACTAGCCCAATAACCCTATGTCTATGAATTAGTTGGTTTGAGGCGGTTCAAATTTAAAAGAAGAGTCGACCTATAAGCCGGAGTTAAATATCTCGCTCGCGCCAAGCCATGACCATAGAAGGCATTGAGCCATAAGCAAACAGTGTTGCAATCATGAGATAACTTCCATCATTGCCTTCAGCTTGAAACATCTTTAATTCAGGCCCAAAAAAAGTCAACGATAAGAGCGCCAGAACTACATAACCCATCGCATAGTAGGCATATCTGATTGACGTATTTCGAACCATTATTTGGCGCTCATCTAGTAGTTCATCAGGTGCGTCTGCAATAGATCTCACGCTGATACGCAGCAGCGAGTAACCACCAACAACTGCCAAGATTACAAATATCGCTGTGACACTATAAATAACAACTTCGGTTCCGTCAGACAAATTCATATTTGTTTTTAGAATTGGCCAATAACTTCCCATCGCCACTGCAATAAGGCCCACTGCCATTAGGGCAACAAGAATTCTGCGGTTTCGCTGAGGTCTAAGCCATCCGAATTTTGAGTTCTCATCAGTCAGTAAAGATTTCACTCCTTTTTCAGTAACACCCTCAAACCAATAAAACTTATTCTTCTTTGACATCTTTACTTTCCTTTCTTAAATGGGGTCAGTGAAAACAGCTCTGAAACCTCTTGGTTAAGTGATTTAGCAATGCGGATAGCTAGAACAAGTGAGGGGCTGTATTCCTCACGTTCTAAATAGCCAATGGTTTGGTAGTGCACGCCAGCCTTATCGGCAAGATCTTGCCTAGATAGTCCTAAGGCAGCACGGACTTCTTCAATACGGTTATAGACCGGTTCTTCTGGATTGCGACTCATAGTTGTAGCATATATGCTATGTAGCATTAATGCAACATCTAGAAAGAAGAGTCGCGCTTATCTCAGACCATTTCTTGCCCACGTTTTTGCCCACATGCCCACGTTTTTGCCCACATAATCTTACAAAATCTTGTTAGGTTATGCAGAGAGTTGTAAAAGAAAAGTGACCATCTCCGCACGGGA
>JBAXPH010000026.1:0-15259 GCA_037132355.1 Actinomycetes bacterium | reverse complement strand
CCTTCAACGCCATCGCGCTTTTCGCGAATCTTTGCAGCCTTACCGCGAAGATCGCGTAGGTAGTACAGCTTGGCGCGACGTACTTCGCCCTTCTTTACTAGCTCGATCTTTTCAATAACTGGAGTGTGAACTGGGAAAGTACGCTCAACACCAACGCCGTAAGAAACTTTACGGATTGTGAAAGTTTCGCGAACGCCATCGCCTTGACGACGGATAACGACACCTTGGAAAACCTGAAGACGACTCTTGTTACCTTCGATAACGCGAACGTGAACCTTGAGCTCATCACCAGCGCGGAACTGTGGGATGTCTTTGCGCAGGGATACTGCATCTACGGCGTCAAGAATGTTCATAATCGGATCCTTTTGTCATTTCTATTAAGCACACGCTTTGGCGGTGCAGACTGCGTATTGTGCCACAGAGGGTGGCCTGAGCGTAAATCGGCCTCCGCTACTCAGGGATCTGAGCGTTCAGGGCGGCGAAAAGGTGGGGGCCAGCTGCCACGGTCAGATTGAGACCATGCCATGGACGGGTACTCACCGTCGCGCCCGCTTCTCGGGCAATCAGCTCGGCGGCCGCTAAATCCCATTCATACAATCCAGTTTCAAAGTAACCATCCACCATTCCCGTTGCCACATGGCAAATATCGGCAGCAGCAGAGCCAATTCTTCGAAGATCTCGAATCTGTGGCAGCAAGACATTAACAATCTTTAATTGCTCGATTCGATTTTTCACATCGTAGGCAAAACCTGAAGACAGAAGTGCACGATTGAGTTCAACTGGATCATTGCAGGCAATCTTCACATCATTAAGGAATGCTCCCCCACCTTTTGTTGCATGCCATGTGGCATTAACTGTTGGTGAATGTACGACGCCAACTAAGGTTCCGTTTTCATCTTTTGCAGCAATACTGACAGCCCAACCCGGTAGTCCGTAAAAATAATTAACGGTGCCATCAACCGGATCAATAACCCAGGTAACGCCACTTTTACTATCGCGTGATGCACCTTCTTCACCAATGATTCCATCATCTGGGCGAGCTGCCAAAATGCTTTCAACAATTAACTTTTCAGATGCAAGATCCATTTGCGTTGCGATATCAATTGCAGTTGATTTAACAGTCAAATCCCACGATGCAGGGCGATCTACTAATAATTCACCTGCTTTTTGAGCAATGCTTAATGCTAAATCCAAAAGCGCTGCCTGTTCATTGCGATTGCTCACTTAGTAGGTAGCCCTTCCACCAGATAAATCAAAAGTAAATCCTGTCGTGAAACTACATGCCGGGGAGATGATCCAAGCAGCTAAGTCAGCAACCTCTTGACTCTTTCCCAATCGTTCCATCGGAATTCTAGACTTTAACAAAGCTAGTTGCTTTTCAGAAAAACTATCAGACATAGGAGATTCTATTAATGCAGGAGCCATCGCGTTGATAGTGACGCCACTCGTTGCATACTCTTTTCCAACACTCTTTACCATCCCGATGAGACCTGCTTTTGTTGCTGAATATGCAACCAAAAATGGGTTGCCCTCTTTTCCTGAAATGCTTGCAATATGGAGTATGCGACCGTAGCCACGTTGTGCCATGCCAGATATAACTGCCTTTGTAAGAATCACAGCTCCACGCAAGTTAATGGCGTAGACAAGATCAAAATCTTGAATATCTAATGATTCGATTTTGTCGCCATTCTTACCCAGTATTCCCACGCAATTTACAACTGCATCTAATGGTCCTAGCTTTGCTTCTACATTTCCTACAAGGTCATTAATTGATTTCTCATCGGTAAAGTCCACTTCAAATACTTCAACTGGATACTTTTTAGCTAACTCCTTGAGCGCTTCAATATTTTTGTCACACACGGCAATTTTTGCCTTGCGGGCACTCAGGTCTATGGCTATTTGCCGGCCAATTCCGCTGGCCGCGCCTGTGACTAAAACGATTTGGTTATCTAGTGATGTGCTTTCACTCATTTGATTGCTCCCTTAAGAAATCACGAACAATTACTCCTGGCACTAACGCAAAATCAGCTTCCCAATAAAAAGATTCAATATTTTTAACTACTGGAAGTAAATGAAATGGGGCCTCCTTATTAGGGTATAGCTCAACATTTACATCTCCACTCCAGATACCCTTAATTTCAACATTTGATAAAGTTCTAGCTGTTATTTGGTTGATTCCCTGAGTTCCATCAATATTTCTGATCACCTTGTGGTTAATGTTCTGCGCAAAAGGGAAGTAACTCTTTAGGGCCTCAATTGAGGACTCTTTTGCTTTATATCTTGCTTTCACAAATGAGACCAGGTCTGAATTTCTAAAGACCTTTGCTTCAATTTGACCTTCATCAACGGAAATCTTCGTGTTACCTAGCTTTTTGGGCTGTCCATGAATCTCTCTGCCTTGGGCTAAACCAATATCTGAACTAATCAAAAGATTGGTGCTAAATCCACCAATGAACTCTTGGCCCTTTAGATCTTTAACAGAGACTCCCACCATCACATTTGTCTCTTCGACTACGCCCATGCCTTCAACCTCAGGCATAAAGTAATTGTGGATCATCACATAGTTATTGAGTGATGTAAGTGGTGGGCCTATATGTAGAGCAATGGCATCAGGTGTTGTTTCATAGACGGAAGTTAGAATCTGCACATCTCTATATTGAATGGGGAATTCTGGATACAACGGGGCTAATTTAGGCGTTGACCAGATATCTAGCTTCCCAAGACTCATTAATTAATCCTTAGAATCTTTCCTGGATTCAGAAGGTTTAATGGATCCAGAGACTTTTTGATGAGAACCATAGTTGCAACACCATTCTCTCCAGCCTCTTCCTCTAATGCTTCAATCTTTCCTAGGCCGATTCCATGCTCACCAGTGCACGTGCCATTCATCTTAATAATTGCCGATGTCATCTCATGAGTTAGAGCGCGAATTTCTTGTAGCTCATTTGGATTATTTGGATCTGTAATTATTGTGCAGTGGAAATTTCCATCTGCAACGTGTCCAAAAATACAAAACTGAAATGGGCTGTTCGAGAGTATCTTTTCGCAGGTATCAACAGCATCAGCCAGGCGCGAAAGCGGAACGGCCATATCCGTACTAACAACTCTCTTACCTGGATTGTTATGCAGATTCGACCAATACAAATCATGTCTAGCCTGCCAAAGTTTTCTGCGGGCACTTTCATCGGAAGTCCACTCAAAATCGCTACCATTGAATTCGCTAACAATTTCTTTCACAACCTGAGCATCATGTTCGACACTTGATTGACTACCATGAAATTCAAAAAACAAAGTCGGCTTTTCGGGCAAAGCCAGTTCACTATGTTTATTGACAGATTTGACACTTGCAATATCTAAAAATTCGCACCGAGCAATGTTGGTTCCCATTTGAACTATTGCGGCTGCTGCCTTAACTCCGTCTTCTAGGCTTTCAAAACGCACTACCGCAGCAGACATTTTCTCTGGGATTCCAAATATTCTTAGAGTTAATTCGGTGATAATTCCAAGTGTTCCTTCAGAGCCGACGATTAGACGGGTTAAGTCATATCCAGCCGAAAGTTTTCTTGTTGGTCTGCCTGTTTGAATGATTGTTCCATCAGCAAGCACCACGGTCATAGCTAAAACATTTTCCCGCATGGATCCATATTTGACCGTTGTAGTTCCCGAAGCTCCTGTCGAAGCCATGCCACCCAAGGTTGCATCTGCACCTGGGTCTACTGAGAAAAACAATCCCAAATGAGCGAGCTTTTCATTAAGTGCTACTCGGTGCACTCCTGCTTCAACTCG
Source organism: Actinomycetes bacterium (assembly GCA_037132355.1). Classification (GTDB taxonomy): domain Bacteria; phylum Actinomycetota; class Actinomycetes; order Nanopelagicales; family Nanopelagicaceae; genus Planktophila. The sequence goes on along the minus strand of JBAXPH010000026.1, from coordinate 11,473 downwards.
CACCAATAAATCCTCTGAAGATATTTCAATTACCTTGTTCATCAAAGAAATATCTAGGCTTATTCCACCCTTAACAGGCAAAACATGACCTTCCAAAGAAGTTCCAGCGCCAAATGCAACAACAGGAATCTTCTCTTCGGAACATATTTTCATCACTTGGGAAACTTCAGCGGTACTTTTCACATAAATAACAGCAGATGGCTTGACTGGAGGAAATGCAGATTCATCACGTCCATGTTCATCAAGTACGGAATCTGTTGTTATAAAACGTTCATGGAAAATCGATTTGAATTTCTCGACTTGCTCTACGGAGAGATCGACCCTCTGCCCATATGCCATGTCGTAACTATACGTACTCATCGGGAAAGACAGTTAGTCTACGAGCATGTTTTCTGGCTATAGGACCTTGATCGGCACACCTGGGGCCATGAAATTTTCTATCCCAGGTGTCATCGCGCGCATGCCAATTTCGATGGATTCCCTGGCGCTAATTTTTATAGTTGTGGCAGTAAGCGATTCATATGCACTTGCTGGGGCCCTCAGCGCAACGGCGTCAGCGGTAATGGCCCTTGCCACTCCACATTGGTCCCGAGTAGCAGATCGCATCGGCCAAAGTGCAATGCTGGTGCGGGTAATTCCCATAAAGGTAATTGGACTTTCTCTGTTTACGGTTTTAGTTTTAAATCAGACACCGGTATGGACATGGTTTGTTTCTATCATTCTGGCTGAATCAATGTCGGTTAATACAGGTGGTTTGGTTCGACGCCGATGGCTTCATATTCTAAGTCCCGATAAGACAAGTACCGCCGAGGATGAACAAGATCGTCACTTGATCAATACCGCTTATTCATTTGAAGCCCTCATGGATGAAATAGTTTTTATTCTTGGGCCGATAATTGTTACTGCGTGTGCAACAACAATTGCCCCTGCTGCCGGAATCATCTCGGGAATCATCTTCGTAATGATCGGTTTTCCGCTTTTTGTAATGCAAAAAATTACTGAGCCGCCAGCTTCGCCTAAACGCACAGTCGATCCTCACCCTGCAGTAATTGGAATTAAGCGCGTGCAGGCTGTTGTGCTTTCGACAACCTTGCTAGGTGGATTCTTTGGCTCAATCGCCATTGTCACTGTTGCATTTGCTCAACATCGAGGTCAAGAAGGTATGTCCGGAATTCTTTTGGCAATTTGGGCTTTCGGAAGTGGAATAGCCGCAATTATTAATGGCACCATAAAATGGAAACTCTCCAACGCCTCACGTTTCCTTATGTTTTTGCTTGCCTTAACCTTGCTATCCATACCGATGTTATTTGCACATTCAATTGTGTGGCTAGCGGTTGCATTGTTCTTCAACGGATTTGCGGTGGCACCATTGGTTATAAATGCATACGGAGTTGCCGAGGGAGCAGTTCCGGCAGAACAAATCACAGAAACTTTGACGTGGGTCGTTGCCGGAATGCCAATGGGCGGTGCGATATCTAGCGCCTTGTCGGGTCAAGTCATCGATCGCTTTGGTGCAGACATTGCATTTTGGGTGCCGTTGGGTTTCATGATTGCGGCATGTGCAGCCACGCTGCCTTACTTCAGGACTTATAAGGCCCTCATCGGCTACCCTCGTGCTCGTGACTGAGCTACGACTAAATGGAAAGACCGAAGATGGTCTGCATCTTTCATTACACGACAATGACGGAAACGAATTCACCGTCCGTGTTAGCGACACATTGCGTGCGACAGTTAATCAGCAGCGACTAATGTCAGTTCCAACTTCGGATGAACCAACTGTGTCAATCAAAGAGGTTCAACGTTTGCTACGTGCAGGACAAACTTCCGAACAAATTGCACGCGATAATAATATTTCAATTGAAAAAATCGAACGCTTTGCGGGCCCAATTCTTTCAGAGCGCATCTACATCATTGATCAAGCACAGCAAATTGCAATTCGTAAAGAAGGCGGCCGCGAGCCAGTAACACTTCTCGGGGTAGTTATTTCCCGTCTTGCACCACGCAACATAGATTCATCAGAACTTTCGTGGGACACCTGGCGCTTAGAAGATGGCACTTGGACAATCGAGCTTCATTACCCAAACAACACAGGTGTCGGAATCGCACAGTGGAACTTTGACGCAACTCTTCGCACAGTTACTTCTATGGATGAAAATGCGCGCTGGATGATGGGCGATGAGCCTGCACCACGTCAGCTACCAACACCGGGGTTAGTTCCAACTGAATCTTCTCACCCCTCCGAGCGCCGCATCATTGATGTATATAGCGAGTTCCGCAAAGAGGTTACGGAAGAAGAAATTGAAGATATCGTCGAAGAAATTCGCGAAGTTCCACGCTTAGCAGTTATTCGCGAAGAGCCAGATGATGAAGCTTCTCGAGATGGCATCACAGCACGTGCAAAAGTCCCAAGCTGGGATGAAATCATGTTCGGAATTAAGCCAGAGGATAAGAACTAACTCAACGTTGTTGTAAGTAAACCAACCTGCGATTCAATCTCACTATCAGCGCCGTGATGACCAACCATTGCGCCTTCTTTTTCTGCGCGTTCAGCATCTAGTAACACCAGTCCCCCACGGGCAATAGCAATTACTTCACCCATTCGATCAAGGGCATCTGCGCTGACATCTGTTCCAAATAAATGAGTTGAAACAGCTTGTTCGCGGGTCAGTACTAGCGCTTTGTTCTGCAAATATTCTTGCCACAATGCTGCAGTTTCTGCGCGGGCTGCAGGTGAATCAGATTCCAAATAAATATGTCGGGCGCGAGGCTCGCCCGCAACAACACTGACCCCTTGCATCAATGAATTATCAAGCCCAATGACAATTTTTTCTTCAACGTTGATCATGCCGTGATCTGATGTAATCCAGATACGTGTGCCCCTTGGAACCTCTTTCATCAACTGCGAAACCATCTGATCGATCATTGTCAGGGCAGCAATCCACTTTTCACTACCCACACCATCTGTGTGACCGGCGTTATCTAAATCATTGACATATAAGTAAACAAAGGAAGGAGATTTCTGCAGAGCCAACTTTGTTTCACTGATTAAATCAGTAACTACATTTGCACCCTTGTAGTTGGCTCCACGGAAAACTGCACGAGTAAAGCCAGAGTTTTCATAACGCTTAGCCGCAACATGTGTCACATTAATTCCAGCAGCAGTAGCTTGTTGAAATAAAGTCTCTACTGGTTGCCAATTTTCTGGATCAACGCGTTCATCCCACTTCAGGGCATTGAGCAAGCGTCCACCGCTGCGTGGAACCTGGACCGTGTAACCCAACATTCCGTGCGTACCTGGCATTGCACCAGTTGTTAATGTTGCTAGTGATGTTGCAGTTGTTGATGGAAACGCTGTCTGTATGACTCCGTGTCGAAACATGCGCGACATTGTTGGCATTGCATCTGCGTAGGTAGAAAATGTGTCAAAACCAAAACCGTCAATTAAAAATAGAAGTTCGCGGCCCATTGGTGACGGCCCCACCGCTAAGTGATCAACTGCACTTTCAAGGCCAAGGGAAGAAAAGATCGATGGCGTTATCTGGGACAAATGCACGTGCTTATCTTCCCACGACTGTGCACTAGAGTTTGGCTATGGAAAAGGCGATCAAGTTCTCAGCTGAAGTTGCTGATGCACTTAAGGCTGGAAAGCCCATAGTTGCACTCGAGTCCACAATTATCAGCCATGGTTTGCCACGCCCTTCAAACCTAGAAGTCGCTCTCGAATGCGAACGCATCGTCCGAGAAGCAGGTGCAGTACCAGCAACAATCGCATTGCTAGATGGCAAGGTTTTAGTTGGTCTTGAGCGTTCAGAATTAGAAGCGATCGCCAATCGCGATGACATCTCAAAGGCATCTATCCGCGATTTAGCAATCATCGTTGCTCAAGGAAAATCTGCAGCAACAACTGTTGCGGCAACTGCTCATATTGCCGCGATTTCAGGAATTAACATTTTTGCAACAGGCGGTCTTGGTGGTGTGCACCGTGGCGCTAACGAGTCATTTGATGAATCTGCAGATCTAACCGCGTTGTCTCAACTAGATATGACAATTGTCTGCGCGGGTGTTAAATCAATTTTGGATGTTCATGCAACGCTAGAGCGACTAGAAACTCTTGCTATCGGACTAGTTGGCTATAAGACCAACGCTTTTCCTGGCTTCTACCTAACCGATTCTGGTTACACCCTCGAACACCGCGTTGATTCGGCAGCAGAAATTGCGGCGGTTATTCGCGCTCGTAAAGCGGTTTCAACACAGTTCAAAGCGCTAGTTGTTGCAAACCCTGTTGTGAAGGAAATGCCAAAAGCGCGCCATGATGAAATCTTGGCAAGTGGTTTAGCCCGAGCAAAGAGTGAAGGAATTGACGGAAAGTTAGTAACACCTTTCTTACTGGAACACTTCCACACTGCTTCCAAAGGTGAGTCACTTGCAATTAATACTGAAATTATTAAATCCAACTGTTTATTGGCTGCCCAGATTGCGGTGGCGTTGGCATGAAAAAGATTCTGTGTATTGGCGATTTAGCTCTGGATGTTATTTCACAACTCAAAGAGCCAATTAATTATGGAAATGACACCGCTAGCAAGATTTCTAGCCACCCCGGCGGACAAGCGGCAAATGTTGCAACTTGGATCACTCGCACAAATTCACGCTCTCACTTAGTTGCTAGAACAGGCAATGATCCTGTGGGCTTTGCGTTAATTTCCGACCTAGATAAATACGGCGTGGAACACCTGAATTTGATGCATAGCGGACGCCCAACAGGTGTTGTTGTTATTTTGGTTGATGCCAATGGTGAGCGCACAATGTTTCCGGACAACGGCGCAAACGCTGATCTTGAAGTAAGTGATTTACCACCGCTAGATGACATTGATGGCGTGTATCTCTCTGGCTACGCCCTGCTTGATTTCCGCAGCCGTGAAGCAGTGCTTGCAATGATTAAGAAGATCAAAGCTGCTGGCAAACCAATCTTTTTCGACCCAACAACAACTGGAGCCATGAAGATTGTTTCATTGGAAGAGGCGTTGTCGTGGGTAGCAATGATGGATGGAATTCTGCTCAACAGCGAAGAAGCGCTCTATCTTGGAAACACTAAAGACCTTGCAGAAGCAGAAAAGAATCTTCAAAAGTACACACCGCTTGTAGTTATCAAACTAGGTTCTAAAGGTGCGTTGGCGGTCAATGGAAATGATTCTGCAAAGGTTTCCGCGGTCACTACCAATGTTGTTGATACAACTGGTGCCGGAGATTCATTTGCTGCTGGCTTTATTCCGAAGTGGCTGGAAACAAGTGATTTAACGCAAGCCCTAACAGCAGGTGCAGCCCTTGCTGCAAAGTGTGTTTCATCAGTTGGGGCGCGCCCTCCCCTAAATTGAGCCTGTCTCTTGGCAGAATGCCCCAATGGCAACTGCGAAGACTCCCGCGAAATCTGCGGCTAAAGGTAAGAAACCCGCTGGACCAAAGCCCGGTGAATATCCAGGAAAGATCGTTGACATCGATGTTTCCAAAGAAGTTTCTGATTCCTTTCTTGAATATGCATACTCTGTAATTTATTCGCGCGCACTTCCTGATGCACGAGATGGTCTAAAGCCGGTTCACCGTCGCATCTTGCATCAGATGGCAGATATGGGTCTTCGTCCAGAACGCGGACATGTAAAGAGCGCACGTGTAGTTGGTGAAGTAATGGGTAAGTTGCACCCTCACGGTGATGGCGCAATTTATGACGCACTTGTTCGTATGGCGCAAAGTTTTTCTATGGGGTTGCCTTTAATTGATGGTCACGGAAACTTTGGTTCCTTAGACGCTGGCCCTGCTGCCATGCGTTATACCGAAGCACGTTTGGCACCTGCTGCAATGTCTATGGTTGCAGAAGCAGATGAAGACACAGTTGATTTTGGTCCTAACTATGACGGTCAGCTATCAGAGCCAATTGTTTTGCCCGCTGCTTATCCAAACCTTTTAGTTAATGGTGGTTCAGGTATTGCTGTCGGTATGGCTACGAATATGGCACCCCACAACTTGGGTGAAGTTATCGCTGCAACTAAGTTTTTAATAGAAAATCCAACTGCAACTATCAAGCAGTTAATGAAATTTATTCCTGGCCCAGATTTTCCAACAGGTGGAGAAATCGTTGGGCTAGATGGTGTGCGCGAGGCGTACTCAACAGGTAAGGGATCTTTCAAGGTTCGCGCCTCTGTTGAAATTGAAAAGGTCTCATCTCGCAAGATGGGTATCGTCATCAAAGAGCTGCCATACACAATCGGGCCTGAAAAGGTTGTTGAGCGCATTGCTGCCCTTGTGAAAGCTAAGAAGATTCAAGGAATCAGCGACATCATTGATCTTTCCGATGGCCAGACTGGTACCAACGTTGTTATCGAAATCAAGAACGGTTTTGAGCCAGAAGAAGTTCTTGAAAAGTTGTATGCACTCACCCCAATGGAGGACGCCTTTGCGATCAACGCAGTTGCATTGGTTAAGGGGAAGCCACAAACACTTGGCTTAAAAGAGTTGCTTCGCGTCTTTATTGATCACCGTATCGAAGTTGTTCGTCGCCGCTCTGAGTTCCGTAAGGCAAAGGCCGAAGGTCGTCTAGGTCTTGTTGATGGATTGCTAAAGGCAATTATTGACATCGATAAGGTCATCAAAATCATTCGCGGTAGTGATGATGCTGCTCAGGCAAAAGATAAGTTGATCAAGGACTTCAAGTTAAATGAAGAGCAAGCAACTTATATCTTGGATATGCCACTTCGTCGTTTAACAAAAATGAGCAAGATTGAACTTGAGACAGAGCAAAAAGAGTTAAAGGCTGTTATTGCAGAGCTCACAAAGTTGTTAAAGAGCGAAGATGCAATCAAAGCTCAGGTTTCAGATGAATTAACCGCTGTTGGTAAGTCATTTGCTACTGCCCGACGCACTCGAATTGGTGCTGCTTAAACCCACCCGATAGACTCGAGCGTGATTTCAACCCAAGCCCTCGAATTACGTGCAGGTGCGCGCCTTTTAGTTAAAGGCGTAACTGTTCGTATCAATAGCGGCGACCGTATTGGTTTTGTGGGTCGAAACGGTGCTGGTAAATCAACACTTGCAAAGGTATTAGCTGGTGAAAACATGCCAGCAGGTGGCGCCGTAAATCGCACCGGAAAAATTGGTTATCTGCCACAAGATCCTCGCACTGGTGATGAACCTGGCACAGTGATTGATCGAATCCTTTCAGCCCGTGACCTTGATCAAATTGCCGCACGCATGCGCTCTGTTGAAGAGGAAATGGCAACTGCCCAAGGCGAAGCACTTGAAAAGGCAATGGAACGCTATGGCCGCGTTGAATCAGAGTTTTCTGCAGCTGGCGGATATGCAGCAACAGCAGAGGCGGAAGCAATTGCGACCTCACTTGGTGTGTCAGAGGCGGTCTTTGGTAACGAGCTCTCCACTCTTTCTGGTGGCCAACGCCGTCGTATTGAACTAGCTCGCATTCTTTTTAGTGGCGCCGAAACATTGCTGCTAGATGAGCCAACAAACCACTTAGATGCTGATTCGATTATGTGGCTACGTGAATTTTTAGCTAAGTACTCTGGCGGATTAGTAATTATTTCCCACGATGTGAACTTGATTGAAACCGTTGTTAACAAGGTGTTTTACCTAGATGCCAACCGCAACTGCATCGATGTCTACAACTTGGGCTGGAAGGCTTATCTATTGCAGCGCGAACAAGATGAACACCGCCGCAAGAAAGAGCGCGCAAACGCTGAAAAGCGGGCAGAGATTTTGCAGAAGCAGGGCGAGAAGATGCGTGCAAAGGCATCTAAGGCAACTGCCGCTCAAGGCATGTTACGTCGTGCTGAAAAGCTCCGTAGCGGTCTAGATGATGTTCGAGTCGCCGACAAGGTTGCAAAGCTGCGCTTCCCAACCCCTGCCCCATGTGGCAAGACGCCACTATCTGGCGAAGAGTTATCAAAGAACTACGGTTCTCTTGAAATCTTTACCGATGTTTCATGTGTGATTGATAAGGGTTCACGTGTTGTAATTCTTGGACTCAACGGTGCGGGTAAGACAACACTGCTTCGAATCTTGGCCGGAGAACTGGAATCAGATACTGGAAAAGTTGAACATGGCCATGGTCTAAAGATCGGTTACTACGCGCAGGAACACGAGTCACTTGATTTTGAACGCACGATCTTAGAAAACATGATGTCTGCAACCCCCGATATACGCGAACCTGAAGCCCGCAATACCTTAGGTTCATTCCTATTTGTTGGCGATGATGTTCATAAGCCAGTCAAGGTTTTATCTGGTGGTGAGCGAACACGTTTAGCGTTAGCTGTACTAGTAGTTTCTGCTGCAAACGTGTTACTTCTAGATGAGCCAACAAACAACTTAGATCCAGCATCTCGCGCCGAAATACTTGGAGCATTAGCTGAGTATCAAGGTTCAGTCATCATGGTTTCTCACGATGAAGGCGCAGTGCAAGCGTTAAAGCCTGAGCGCGTTATCTTGTTGCCAGATGGCGATGAGGATTTGTGGAAAGAGGAGTACTTCGACTTAGTCTCTATTGACTAGTCGAGAGCAACTTCGTTGATCAAATCTTCATAATCAGAAATATCAGTCTTTGCAGCTCCCCGAACTTTGCCGGCGTCATCCCACTTGCGAAGTAGAACCGCCTCGTGAGCGTATTGCTGTTGAATGAAATCAGTTGCTTCAGACTCTGAAAATACGCCACCTTGGATATCTAAAGTTATCTGGCTGGCCTCAGATAACTGGTCGAAATAATCAGAATCTGTTGCTACCAAGTATTTCTTTGCATCAACATGCAATCTAACTGCCTGAACAATATTGTTCGGAAACCTCTTCGAGATCCATTCAGCACCAACATCATCATGATGCATATCAATGCCTGAATCTTGAGCAGATGCAGCATCCGGGACCAATAGATGACCAATGTCATGTAACAGTGCGGCGATGATCAACCAATCTTGGGCACCATCTGCCTGTGCGTTTTCTGCGCACTGAATCATGTGTTCTACCAAAGTTATATCTTCACCTAGGTACTCTTCAGCTTTAGCAGATTCAAACAACTCTTTTATCTCTAGATATGCACTCATGAATCTAAAGTGTCTTCCAAGATGCTCCACTTGCTAATCAAGCTATCAAGGTCAGCGTAAGCACCTTGTAGGTGGCGCTTGCCGGATGATTCAAAACCCGTGCGTGAGTGCAATAAACGAGTGTTATCAAAAATGACACAGTGCCCTGGTTCCAAACGAAATTCATGCATATTTGCAGGGTCATTAACAATTACTGCAAATGCCCGCAAAGCGTCGTAAACCTCTTCGATATCGACATCGTTATATGGCGGTTGCATCGAACGATCATTCCATCGAATCTCCACAATCTCTTCCATGCTATCCACTTTGATTATTGGTGCTGTGTTGGTCAAGTGAGTAGTTGGATTTAGGTATTCAAAATGAAACAGTCTGTTAGATAAAACATCAAAACTTTCAGGATCATTCTCCCGCAACACCATCGCTGCTCTAAATCCATCTACTAGCCCAGAGTTACCACCCTCAACATTTGTTTCGAGGCAGTGCAACAGTTGCAAAGTTGGTACTGGATCTCGGTAGGGATTGTCTGTGTGGGGAGCAATAGGCAGATTTGTAAAGGCTAGGTTATTTGCATCATTTTCAATTCGAACTTCAAAGATATCTCCATAATTTGTCACTCGTGGATATCCAAAGCTCTTAATCAAATCGAGCACTGCCCGATCCTGTGTTGGCAGATTTTCAACCACTGCAAATCCAAAAGTTAAGATTTGATCTAACATTTCATACATCAAAGCATTATCAATACTTATTTCAAGCCAATTAAAACTTTCAGTGGGGGCATTTTCAGCATCCCATAAAACTTTGGCCCCTTCACCACGCAGGTTAAGAGGCACTAACTCTTGGGTAATGTCTTCAACTGTTTCAGCACTAAGTTCAACAGAATGTCCATCACTTAAAATGAAGGTAACGACACCAACTTCTTCATCCTCTTCAATTTCGGTTACAACAAGCTCAGGATCTAGCTCTAGAACAGAACGCAGACGTTGGCCGCTATGTGGATCTCGGCATTGGGAGCAAAGGCAGTGATCTCTAATTAACTGAGCAGAAATATCTTCGATATCTTGCCCTTCAACCATAAATTCGATCTCATCCATAGGATAAGTAGACAGTGAGCTGCTACTTCAAGATGGAGTGATTAGGTTAAGTTCTTGCAAACTCTCAGAGAACTCCGCTGCTAAGCGTCGATATGTTCGCGATCTATCTCAGCATTAGCAATAAATTCTTTACGTGGGGCCACATCGCTACCCATCAATAGTTCAAACATTGCCTCTGAAGCAGCGCCATCTGAGACTGTAATACGGCGTAAGGTGCGGGCATCTGGATCCATTGTTGTTTCACGAAGCTGATCTGCATCCATTTCGCCTAGGCCTTTGTAACGCTGAATTGGTTCCTTCCAGCGCTTGCCTGACTTCTTAAGATCTGCAGTTACCTTCTTCATCTCATCATCACTATATGTGTAGATGTATTTGCCCTTCTTGCCTCCCCCGCCCATTACTTCAATGCGGTGCAGTGGAGGAATCGCAGCAAATACGCGGCCTGAATCAATCAGTGGGCGCATGTAGCGATACATCAGGGTCAATAACAAACAACGAATGTGCGCACCATCAACGTCAGCATCTGACATCAAAATAATGCGGCCATAGCGTGCTTCATCTAACTCAAAAGACTTTCCAGAACCAGCACCGATTACCTGAATAATCGAACCGCACTCTTTATCTTCTAGCATTTGCGATAGCGATGCCTTTTGTACATTAAGAATTTTGCCTCGAATAGGCAAGATCGCTTGGAACTCGCTATTGCGTGCAGCCTTTGTTGTGCCCAGGGCTGAGTCACCTTCTACGATAAACAATTCGGTGCGTGTTACATCCTCTGAACGGCAATCTGAAAGCTTTGTAGGTAGAGATGAGGATTCCAGTGCGTTCTTGCGACGCTGCAGATCCTTGTGCGCACGTGCACTAATGCGTGTGCGAGATGCTGCTGCAATCTTTTCGAGAACAAGGCGACCATTTGCCTTATCAATGCGCTTTGAAGTGTTGAAATATTCCTTCATCTTTTCTGCAACAACAGCAGAAACAATTCGGGTGGCAGCTGCTGTTCCTAAAACTTCCTTTGTCTGACCTTCAAACTGTGGCTCAGACATACGAACTGTCACAACAGCTGTTAATCCCTCAAGGACATCGTCTTTAATAACATCGATTTCTTTATTAGACAAAGTCTTAGTTGAGCGAAGTGCTTCGTTTACAACCTTAACTAGTGCCTTTTCAAAACCAACAACGTGGGTTCCACCCTTAGGGGTTGCAATAATGTTTACAAATGAGCGCTGAGTAGTCTCAAAACCATTGCCCCACTTCATCGCAATATCAACTTCCATATCGCGCTCAACC
>JBAXPH010000025.1:0-15577 GCA_037132355.1 Actinomycetes bacterium | reverse complement strand
CATTGTCATACTTTGTACGAAAGTTTGAAGTTTTGGCAGCCGAAGTTGCATTACTGGCTGCACGAATCAAAAGTGGTGCGATGGTGCCATCTGATGCTTACGCAGCAGTTAAGAAATTGCGCGATCAGGTTAAAGAGTTAAATGGAGTTGGAGATCTAGAAGCGCTCGCCGCATCAGTTGAACAAATCGAACTCTTGATCGAAGGACACCGCGAAGCGTATGAGGCTAAGAAGGCTGCCGAAACGGCCGCAAAGGCAGCGCGTCGTGAACAAATTATTGTCGAGAAAGAAAAGATTGTTGCCGAAGCTGAAAGCCTTGCTTTGTCTGAAAGTTGGAAGAGCACCGGTGATCGACTCAAGGTTCTTCTCGATGAATGGAAAGCCGCACCACGTCTAGATAAAAAATCAGATGCTGATTTGTGGAAGCGTTTTTCATCATCGCGCAACAAATTTGATAAACGTCGACGTACTCATTTTGCTTCGCTCGAGGCTACGCAATCGGTAGTAGCAAATGCGAAGAAGGTTATTGTTGAAGAGGCAGAGAAACTTGCCACTTCAACTGAGTGGGTCCCTACTGCAAAGCGATTCAAAGTGTTGATGGATCAATGGAAAGCTGCAGGACGTGGCAAGAAAAATGATGACGCCAAACTATGGTCGCGTTTTAAAGCGGCGCAAGATCAATTCTTTGCCGCTAAAAATGCTGATCTAGAAAAGCGCGATGTCACAATGGCGGCAAACTTGGCTAAGCGTGAAGAGCTGCTTGTTCTTATTGAAGCGGTTCTTCCAATCACAGACCTTAAAGAATCACGCAAGGTGCTTAACGAGCATCTACGCGCTTGGGAAAAGATTGGCATGACCCATCGAGATAAGCGCGCCGCACTCGATGCACGCGTTGCAAAGGTTGAGTCTGCGATCAAGGAAGCTGAAGCTGAAATTTGGCGCAAGACAGATCCTGCTGCCAAAAAGCGTGCCCAAGAGGTTGTTGCCCAATTGACTGAATCAATTGCAAATTATGAGAAGGCTGCAGCAAAGTTTGCCGCTAGTGGCAATGCTAAAAAGTCAGAGGAAGCAGCAGAATCTGCGACCGCTCGTAAGGTGTGGTTGGCAGAGGCTGAAAAGAGTCTTGCCGAGTTCAATTAATTGCTTATTGCATTAGTTATTAGTTGTGCGATAAACATCGTAGACACCTTCAATGCCTCGGACGGCAGCCAGCACCGAATCTAGATGCGTCGCATCTGCCATTTCGAAAGTGAAGCGCGAGAACGCTGTTCTATCTTTTGAGGTGGTAACTGATGCACTTAAAATATTCACATGTTGTTCTGACAAAGTACGAGTTACGTCTGCCAATAACGAAGCGCGATCTAGCGCTTCTACTTGAATATTTACCAGGAATACCGATGAAGCTCCGAGGCGCCATTTAACATTTACAACTCGATCCAATTGGTGCACCTGTAAGTCATGAGCGTTTGTGCAATCAGACCTATGAATCGATACACCACTGCCCTTAGTAATGAAACCCATAATTGGATCTCCAGGTACTGGAGTGCAACAACGAGCAAGTTTCACAAGCACATCGTCAGTACCTTCAACATCAACAGCGTTGCTTGAACGACGAGTGGTAGGCGCGTGATTCGGGAAAACTTCCATAGTTGGTTCTGGATGAGAATCATCAGCACCGAGTGCTGTTACTAACTTATCGATAATCGACGCGGCTGATACATGACCATCACCTACCGCTGAATACAAACCATCAATATCTGGATAACGCAGATCGTGTGCCAACTCCAACAGTGAATGTCCAGCAAAGATTTTTTGTAACGGAAGTCCGGCTTTACGCATCTGTCGGGCTATGGATTCACGACCTGCATCAATTGCTTCTTCGCGTCGCTCCTTGCTAAACCAAGCCTTTATTTTTGAACGAGCACGTGGACTCTTAACAAAGTTCAACCAATCTCGACTTGGACCAGCTGATTCACTTTTGTTAGTAACGATTTCAACCACATCACCATTGGTAAGCCGTGAATCCAATGGAACTAAGCGGCCATTTACCTTGGCACCTGCGCAGCGAAGACCAACATCTGTGTGGACAGAGAATGCAAAGTCCACCGGAGTTGAACCTCCCGGCAAGGCAACGACACTGCCCTTTGGTGTAAACACGAAAACTTCGGGTGAACCCAAATCAAAACGTAGAGCTTCCAAAAATTCCGAAGGATCTTCGGTCTCCTTTTGCCATTCATGTAACTGTCGTAGCCACAACATTTCTGGCGAACTCTCTGTGTTTTCGGGACCTTGCTTGTACTTCCAGTGAGCAGCAATACCGAATTCGGCGCGAGCATGCATGTCATAAGTACGAATCTGTATTTCAATAGCTTTACCTGTTGGCCCGATTACAGTCGTGTGTAATGACTGATACAAATTGAACTTAGGCATCGCGATATAGTCCTTGAAACGTCCTGGCACCGGACTCCAGCGAGCATGGATGGATCCCAGCACTGCGTAACAATCGCGGACATCGTTGACTAAAACTCGAATACCTACCAAATCGTAGATGTCATTGAATTCGCGACCACGCACCACCATCTTTTGATACACCGAAAAGAAGTGCTTCTTTCGCCCCGTAACCGTGGCTTCGATGTTGTCTTTGGCAAGATCTTCTTTTACCGAAGAAATAACTTGCTCAGTTAATGCATCTCTAGATGGCGAACGCTCTGCAACTAATCGAGAGATTTCTTCAAATTTTTTTGGTTCCAAAACCTCAAAGGAAAGATCTTCGAGTTCCCACTTAATAGCGTTCATACCTAAGCGGTGAGCTAATGGTGCATAAATATCCAAGGTTTCTCGTGCTTTTCGTAGAGCACTTTCGGCTGAAACGTATTTCCAGGTTCGAGCGTTGTGTAGGCGATCTGCTAATTTGATAACCAATACTCGGATATCACGAGACATTGCAATAACCATCTTGCGGACTGTTTCGGCTTCGGCTGTTGGACCATATGCCAACTTGTCTAACTTTGTTACTCCATCAACTAAATTTGCGACCTCGTCACCGAAATCGGTACGCAGTTGGCTTAAGGAGTACTCAGTATCTTCAACGGTGTCATGTAACAAAGCTGCAATAACGGTTGGCTGATTCAACCCTAAATGGGCAAGAATTTCGGCAACAGCAACCGGATGCGTTATATACGCTTCACCAGATTTACGAAGTTGACCTTCATGAGCATCGCGAGCTACTTCAAAGGCTCGAGAGACTTCGATGGAATCTACTGAGGCGTGATTTTCTTTGAGAGCACTAATTACTGGTGCTATCAAAGTATCCACGAATGAGCCTACTTACGACCCTTGCGCTTCGGCTGATTACGTGGGCCACGACCATTAACCGCTTCAACTGCGACGGCAGTTGTTGCTGTAACTGTGCCACCTGAGCGCGCTTTCACACGCTTTGCCAAAGCCGCCATAGCTGGCTCTTTCTCGCGCAACTGTGCAAGTACTGGTGGTGCGATAAAGATAGAAGAATAGGTACCAACTGCGAGGCCAATAAATAGCGCAAGTGAAAGATCCTTCAATGTTCCCGCTCCGAGCAGACCGGCACCAACAAAAAGAATTGAGCCAACTGGAAGAAGTGCAATCAAAGAGGTATTTGCTGAACGAACAATAGTTTGATTGACAGCATGATTAACTGCTTGCGAGTAGGTCTTAGTTGATGTTGCCGTAATCGTGCGAGTGTTCTCGCGAACCTTGTCAAAAACAACAACGGTGTCATATAACGAATAACCAAGAATAGTTAAGAAACCGATAACCGTTGCAGGTGTCACATCAAAACCAACTAGCGCATAAATTCCAACAGTAATGAAAACGTCGTGAACAACGGCAGCAATTGCTGAGATAGCCATCTTAGGTTCAAATGCCATAGCTAAATACAGCATTACTACTAATAAAAATCCGAAGAGACCATAAACAGCTTTGCGGGTAATTTCCTTACCCCACGATGGTCCAATGATTTGGGTATCAATAGATTCAGTTGAGACACCAAATTTTGCAGCCAAAGCATCTTGAACCGCGTTATTTTGCGCAGTATCAAGAGCTCCAGTTTGAACACGAACTTTGTCGGTACCAATCTTTTGAACAATTAATTCGCCTGGAACGCCGGTTGCTTTTACTGCAGTTTGAGCAGCTTCAATTGTTGCTGCCGCAGAATTAACAGTAAATGAAGATCCACCCTTGAATTCAATTCCTAGGTGCAAACCTTGCAATGATAAAGCTGCGATTGATGCTAATACGAATAGCGCTGAGATTGAGTACCAACGACGACGCTTACCAATGAAATCAATCGATGTTTCGCCGCGATAAAGGCGACCGCCAAGACCTGACATCTTCGACATCTTTATGCCTCCTTCGCAACTATGGTGCCCAAGCTCTTGCTTGAGAAGCCTGACATTGAACTGCCTGAACTAAAGAATTTAAGGTGCGACAGGATTGAAACAAGTGGCTTTGTAAATGCAAACACAACCACGAGGTCGATCAGAGTTGTCAATCCAAGCGTGAATGCGAATCCGCGAACACCGCCAACTGCAAAGAAGTAAAGGATTACAGCGGCAATAATTGACACGAAGTCAGCAACCAAAATCGTTCTACGTGCACGAGACCAACCTGTTTCAACCGCGGTTCGAAGCGAACGTCCTTCACGAACTTCATCACGAATACGCTCAAAATAGATGATGAACGAGTCAGCAGTAACACCAATAGCAACAATTGCTCCGGCGATACCAGCCAGAGTAAGAGTGAAGCCAATCCACTTTCCTAAGAGAAGGAATAGTAGATAGACCAATGAACCTGCAACAGTTAAAGAACCAACTGTTACCAGGCCAAGTCCTCGGTAATACAACAATGAGTACAAGAAAACTAAGCCAAGACCAAGTGCTCCGGCAATTAGACCAGCGCTCAATTGATCGGCTCCAAGAGTTGGCGAGATCTGTTGTACTTCACCGCGATCAAAAGCCAATGGCAATGCACCGTACTTCAAAACGTTTGCAAGGTCTTGGGCTTCTAGTTGTGTGAAGCTACCTGTGATTTGCGCGTTTCCTGAAGGAATTGCTTCCGTGATTCGTGGTGATGACACAACCAAACCATCTAGAACAATTGCAACCTGATTTGTTGGCTCTGGCAACTTCGTTACTCGAGCGGTCAACGCACCAAACGCTGACGTTCCCTCGTTGTTAAATGTGAGACTTACATACCAAGCATTTCCACCTTGGGTGTCGATACCGGCTGATGCCTTAGAAATCTGACGACCAAGAACTTCGGCCGGAGCTAAAATGTATTTAGTAACACCGGCGCGATCACATGCGACGATTGTGTCAGCAGGTAAATCTGTTCCTGTGCCTTGGCGATTTTCTGCCTTTGTACAATCAAATGTTGCGAACTTTGCATTTACATCAGCGCTCACACCTGCTGCTGGTGTTGCAGTCTTATCGGCGGCTGCTGGAACTCCAGAACCTGAAGCAAGTACCTGACGGAAGCGAAGCTCTGCAGTTTGACCAACTAATTCAACAACACGTCGACCTGTGTCTCCAGGAACGGAAATAACGATCTGACGATTGGTTCCACTTCCCTGCGCTGTTACTTCTGATTCGGCAACACCAAGTGAGTTAACACGTTGACGAATGATTGAAACTGCTTGGTCAATTGATTCACTCGTAACTTTGCCCGCTTCACCCGGTGCAATACGAGGTTGAAGTGTGACCGATGTTCCGCCACGAAGATCTAGACCAAGATGAACTGAAGTTGCCCCTTGAATGAAAACCAGGCTGGTCATGGCAACGAGCACCAGACCAAGAATCGCCAAAGTGCGGCCAGGGCGGGCAGCCGTCTTTACAGGTTTATTAGTTGTAGACATAGGGCGAGAGTCTAGGCGTCAGGTGCGGGTAAGTCGAAAAGCGTGGAGATTTCCGCAGGTGGTGTTCGTCCTATATGACGCCAACCCTGTGCGGTGGCAACGCGTCCTCGAGGAGTTCTTGCCATGAAGCCATTTCGCACTAAGAACGGTTCCGCTACTGATTCCACGGTTTCGACTTCTTCGCCCACGGCGATAGCCAGGGTTGAAAGACCAACTGGTCCTCCATTAAAACGTTCGACTAGGGCGACTAAAACACCGCGATCAAGTCGATCTAGTCCTAACTCATCAACTTCGTACATTTCTAATGCTGACTTAGCTTCTGCCATAGTGATTTGGGAGCTACCCTGAACCTGACCGTAATCTCGAACTCGACGCAATAAACGATTGGCAATACGAGGAGTGCCCCGAGATCGTCCTGCCACTTCAACAATCGCTTCCTTATCGATCACAATTTTCAATAACTCTGCGCTGCGGGTGATTACATGTGCAATATCTTTTTCATTATAAAAATCTAAATGCGCAGTGAAACCAAAACGATCACGTAGTGGACTCGGCAATAAGCCCGCGCGCGTCGTTGCTCCAACTAAGGTGAAATGTGGAAGCTGTAGCGGGATAGCGGTTGCTCCGGGACCTTTACCTACAATTACATCAACGCGAAAATCTTCCATGGCAAGATACAGAAGTTCTTCTGCCGGCCTTGGCAACCGATGAATTTCATCTAGAAATAAAATCTCACCTTCAACTAGAGAAGACAAAATTGCGGCAAGGTCTCCAGCATGGGTAATCGCAGGTCCACTTGTAATTCGAATTGGTGCTTGCATCTCACTCGCCAAAATCAAAGCAAGAGTTGTCTTACCTAATCCTGGCGGACCCGATAACAAAATATGATCGGCTGGAGAATTGCGATGGCGAGCAGCAGATAGCAAAACATCGATTTGTTCGCGGACTCGTTCTTGCCCAATAAAATCATTTAAACTTTTTGGACGTAGCGCGTGTTCTAGCGCAGTCTCTTCACCCTTGATGTGCGGTTGCACTAAGCGATCCTCAGCCACGTGAATTCTTTCCACTTGCTAAAGCCAGCTTTAATAGTTCGCTTAAATCTAATTGGGATGCATCGGTACCATCGCCTTGCAATGTAGAGACAACTTGCGAAATCGCACCATCTGATTCTTTAGGTGAGAAACCCAGTGATACAAGCGCACTTGTTAGTTGTTCACGCCAGGCTGGTTGATGTCCTTTGTATAGCTGGCTGGAAGAAAGATCAGTTAACTTACCTTTGAGTTCTAAAATCAAACGTTGAGCGCCTTTGCGACCGATACCAGGGACCTTTTCTATGGCACCAATGTCTTCTTGCGAGATTGCGCGAGCTAAGTCCTCAGGTGTTAAAGCACCCAGAATCGAGAGCGCGACTTTTGGGCCGATTCCAGAAACTGTCTGTACCAATTCAAACAGCGAACGGGATTCGTCATTTATAAATCCAAACAAAGTTAACGAATCTTCGCGTACCACGAGAGATGTAAACAATTGAACCTGCGAACCAAGAGTTACTTGAGCGGCTGTTTGAGGATTCACTAAGACTGAAATTCCAAAACCGCCAACTTCTACAATTAATCGGTCAGTTGCTATCGATTTAACCGATCCTGAAAGTAATGAAATCATCGTGCACGCAATTTCTTCAGTCGAGACTGTTCGGCCGCTAACGCCTGAGCTATCTTGGCATTACCACCGCCGCGCCAGATATGACAGATTGCCAATGCCAGTGCATCTGTCGCATCAACTGGCTTGGGAATACTTTCTAGATTCAAAATCTTTTGCACCATCATTGCGACCTGCGCTTTGTTTGCGCGACCGCTGCCAGTTACTGCGGCCTTAACTTCAGATGGCGTATGCAGCATTACGGGGATGCCAGCCTTTGCAGCTAGCAAAAGCGCAATGCCTGCTGCTTGGCCTGTTCCCATAACCGTTCTGACATTGTGTTGAGAAAATACGCGTTCCACTGCAATCACATCTGGCTTCCAAACATTTATCCATTGTGAAAGTTGTTGGTCTAAATCCAATAAACGTTGCTCAAGGGCTGCATCAGTTGGAGTCAGAATTACACCAACTTCAATTAATGAAAGTGGCGAACCAACAGCGCCTTCGACAATGCCGATACCGCACCGAGTCAGGCCTGGATCAACGCCCAAAACTCTCATTGCTTAGCCCCGTGCTTCCTCGTTAGTTCAGTCCTCAAGCCTAGAGATGGCTAGCACTTAGTTAATCGAGGCTCGCCATAACCTCGTCAGAAACATCAAAGTTGCTGTACACGTTCTGCACATCATCTAGCTCTTCGATCGCATCGATTAGTTCAAAAACCTTTTTTGCACCATCGGCATCAAGTGGGATAGACATTGATGGCAGGAACGATGAATCTGCTGATTCGTAATCAATACCTGCATTTTGTAGGGCTGTACGGACCGGAACTAGATCTACCGGCTCACTAACAATTTCAAAAGCCTCGCCTAAATCATTAACTTCTTCTGCCCCGGCTTCTAGTACAGCTTCAAGAACTGAATCTTCCGTAAGTTTTCCATCCTTCTTCACAATCACAACGCCTTTGCGATTAAACAAATACGAAACCGAACCAAGATCTGCCATTGAGCCACCATTTCGCGTTACGGCAACTTTTACTTCAGAGGCTGAACGATTGCGATTATCTGACAGACATTCGATCATGATGGCGACACCATTTGGACCATAACCCTCGTACATAATTGTGATCCAGTCTTTTGCTCCTGCTTCAAGACCGGCACCACGTTTAATCGCACGATCAATATTGTCAGCAGGCATCGAGGATTTTTTAGCCTTTGCAACTGCATCAAAAAGTGTTGGGTTGCCATCCATGTCAGCACCACCGTTGCGTGCTGCAACTTCAATAGCGCGAATCTGTTTTGCAAATACCTTTGCACGGCGACTATCGATGATCGCCTTTTTGTGCTTGGTCGTCGCCCATTTGGAATGGCCGGACATTGGAACACCTCTATCTAAACTAAAGAATGGCTTCGTTAAATTATGACCTTACTTTACCTTCTCTAATGCAGGCCGTGCTACTTCCTCAATAAAGTATCGGTGAATTCGATGATCTCCGGTTATTTCAGGGTGAAAGGAGGTTGCAAGCAATGTTTGTGAGCGCACCGCGACTGGATGAGTATCCACGGACGCAAGTACCGTGACACCTGCACCGACCCGTTCGACCCATGGCGCACGAATGAATACTGCTCGGATTAAATCAGCAGAGCCATCATCAAATGGGATATCACTTTCAAATGAATCAACTTGTCGACCGAAAGCGTTACGACGAACTGTTATATCTAATCCGCCAAAACTCTTTTGTCCTTGCTTTGCATCCAATATCTCATTAGCTAACAGAATCATTCCTGCGCATGAACCATAAACAGGCATGCCCTGTGCAATGCGTTCTTTCAACTGATCGAATATTCCGAAAACTTCAGCGAGTTGAGCAATTGTTGTGGATTCTCCGCCTGGCAAAACAAGGGCATCGATAGCATCAATCTCAGACGAACGTCTAACAGCTACTGGATCAACCCCACAAGTGATTAGCGAACTAATGTGTTCTCGGACATCTCCTTGTAGAGCTAAAACGCCAACCTTCATTATTGAACGAATTACCAACCACGTTCAGCGAGGCGATGTGGAGCTGGCAAATCTGCAACATTGATTCCAACCATTGCTTCACCTAAACCGCGTGATGCATCTGCGATAACTTTTGGATCATCCCAAAAAGTTGTCGCTTTAACGCATGCTGCTGCACGCTGGGCAGGATTTCCTGATTTGAAAATTCCAGAACCAATGAATACGCCGTCAGCGCCCATGCTCTTCATCAAAGCTGCATCTGCTGGTGTTGCGATTCCACCCGCAGTGAAAAGTACTACCGGAAGCTTTCCAGTTTCAGCAACTTCCTTTACTAGCGCATATGGTGCTGCCATTTCTTTAGCGGCGACATATAACTCATCTTCGCGCATCGATGACAAGCGACGGATTTCTCCACCAATCTTGCGCATGTGCTGCATTGCATTTGAAACATCACCTGTGCCAGCTTCGCCCTTTGAGCGGATCATTGCGGCACCTTCATTGATGCGACGAAGTGCTTCGCCAAGATTTGTCGCTCCACAGACGAAAGGCACAGTGAAATTCCACTTATCAATATGGTTTTCATAATCAGCCGGTGTTAAAACTTCGGATTCATCGATGTAGTCCACACCTAATGACTGCAAAACTTGGGCTTCGACAAAATGACCGATACGAGCTTTTGCCATGACAGGAATCGACACTGCGGCCTGAATCTTTTCAATCATGTCTGGATCAGACATGCGGGCCACTCCACCTTGTGCGCGAATGTCTGCTGGAACGCGCTCTAGTGCCATAACTGCAACAGCACCGGCGTCTTCAGCAATCTTTGCTTGCTCGGCGTTAACGACATCCATGATGACGCCACCCTTGAGCATCTCTGCCATACCGCGCTTAACGCGAGCCGTGCCAGTTACATCAGCCATGTTCAATTACTCCGCTTCGATCGAAAGATAGGTCGCAATACTACTTTGTCTTCGGCACGAGTGGCGAGGTGAAATCAGGCTCATGATCGGTAAGAGCGATCCAAATCTGTCCCGGATCGAAGTTCATTGTGGCTCCATCAGCGAAAGTGAAGGAAGTTCCTGAATCGGCAGAAGGCCTACTCCATGTTGTTATAAACCGTTGCCCATTGCGCAATACATAGGCCTTACCGGTTCCTACCGTTTGGGAAAAGGGAGTTACTCCCCCAACTTTGTCTTTATATTCCGATGGGGTTATTGAAACCATCTGAATCACTAATGTAGATGGACCTAATACAAATCCAGAATCTGCAAAATTGGTTGTGTTGTTGTGCGATAGAAGCCAACGAGAATCTTTGATGGACCAAGTTGCTGAATAGGTAGCAGCTGGCCAATGCATCACAACTTTATTAGTTACTGTGCCACCTTGTGGAAGCGGACCAAAACTGAAACCAACACTCTTTGCCGAATCTATCTGATATTTCTTTTCCTTGATCTTTTGCATCAAAAGGTCTGCTCGCAAAACCATGGCGTAAGGCTGAGTTCGATTTGGATCAGTAGTAAAAATAAGGGGACTCTGTCTTTGCGCCCCGAGATCCTGAAGATTGGCATCTGCGATTACGGGAAGTAATTTCTTCTGTGCTCCGCTATATGCAAAAGCTACTCGACCGAATTGCCTGACAATATCGATATCCGAAATTCTTGCACTTCTTACCGGTCCAACACGTTGCGGAATCACGGATGAAAAAACTGCCGCTAATCTCGTCAGGCCACCTTCAACCTGTTCGATATACACGATGTCAGCATCTTCCAGGCCAATCTGTGGGTGTGCCTGAGTTGTGTCATCAATTTTCACAACTAACACCGAGCCATTTGGTCCCGTACGACCGCTCAAAACATTAGTAACTGCACGATCAGGGAGAATTTTTGAGACAACTGAACAACCAGTCAAGAGCAGCGACATCATGACACCACAAATTACGACGCGTTTAGAGAACATCTGACTCAAATTCGTATGTAACTGGAAGTGGCGCAGTGCCCGCTAAACGAAACAGTTTCACGACTATTTTGCTGCGAACCATTTGGGTTCGGGTAACTGCATCAGTGTGCAAGGCAATCGCTACTCGAATTTTGTCGGTAAGTGCAGATAGTTCAGTTAATAAAGCGCTATCAGCTGCAGTTGCTAGATGTTGTGAATCCTCTAGTAGCAATCCCAAGGCACCTGACAGGCCACTTTCAGCAGCGGATCTGCTTTTGATGTCAGCATCTCGCGCTTGATACGCAGCACCAGTTAACAGTAAAGAGGAGGCTGGATCAGCGATGTCGCTATGTGCAATCTCCAATGCAACCGCAGCTCTTTTCTGGAGTAGAACATCCAGATTTGCCCAACTAGTTTCTACTCGATGATGCAAACGGTCTAAGCGCGTCGCCAGAAAAGTTAGGTACCAAAGGACAAGCAAAAGAAGAAATGCTGTTAGAGCAAAATTTTTCATTACTTATCCTCCTTTGAGAGAAAGCGGTTCCACGAACGGGTATCTGATGCCAACTTAACTTTTTCACTTCCAACAATTGACATTTCGTAGACTGAATAAATTTGCTCCGCAATAATTTCCCAATCAAAACTTTGACCGCGTGCTCGTCCAGCAGTTGCAAGTTCTTTCCGTTTCTTATCGTCGCGCAACAAATCAATAATTACTTTTGCCAGATCCGTAGAGTCCTCAGACTTAAAGAGCGCACCAAACTGACCATGACCAAGTAAGTCATCAAATGCGGGAATGTCACTGGCAACCACGCACGCTCCCCCAGCCAAAGCTTCAGCCAAGATGATGCCAAATGATTCTCCACCAGTGTTCGGAGCAACATAAATACTCACTGATGACATAAAATTAGCTTTGTCTGCTTCAGATATCTTTCCAAGGAATTCAAAACGATGGCGTAGTTGCGGATCGATACTTTTTTCAACTTCAGTGGGATCACCGGGTCCTGCAACAAAAACTTTTACATCTGGAGCGAATCGTGCGATTACTGGTAACGCTTCTAATAAGACACTTAATCCCTTACGGGGTTCTTCAAAGCGTCCGATAAAGCCAAGGGTATTTCCTTGCCACTTTTCCTGCGGTGTTCCATCGTGGTAGCGCGAAGCATAAATTCCATTTGGGATAACAACGGCATCAGTGTCCAGATGATCCGTAAGAGTCAAGCGCGCAGCTTGAGAAACCGCGATACGAGCTGACAGTTTTTCTATTGCAGGTTCTAAAATCGGACCAATGGCAAAAATAATCTTTTGTCGTTTTGCAGCTGCATGAAAAGTGCCAACCATCGGGCCATCTGCTGCCCAGCACGCAAGTAATGAAATCGAAGGAATCGCAGGTTCATGCAAATGAAGCAGGTCGAAATCTCCATTTGCAATCCACTGTCGAACCCGAGAAAACGCAACTGGGCCAAATAGAACTCGTGCCACCGCTCCGTTGTAAGGGATTGAAATAGGTTTACCAGCATTTACAACGTAATCAGGTAATTTAGCGTCATCAACGGCAGGGGCTAGGACTGATACTTGATGTCCTGCAGCGATTAAATACTCTGCTAAATCACGAATATGGTTTTGGACACCGCCCGGCGTATCCCAGCTGTATGGGCAAACAATTCCTATTTTGAGTGAACGTGAAAGCATCACTCACGCTCCACAAAATCACCATCGGTCCAGATGCGTTGCAACATGTGCCAATCTTCTGGATGCTCTGAAATGCCTTCTTCGAAATGTTTAGCTGTCATCTGCACAATCTCAGCGACTTTCTCCGCTTCACTTCCCGCGCTAGGCAGAACGATTAACTTGAATTCAATATGAATTCCGGTCTCTGTGTAAGAAACAAAAGCTGTAATCAACGGCGCATTTGTTTTCAGAGCCAATAGCGCAGGACCGGCGGGCATTCGCGAGGGTCCCCCGAAGAAATTTACGTTTATGCCCGTGCGAGATAAATCACGATCAGCAACGAGTGCAACCAGTGCGCCTTGGCGCAATCGCTGTGCCAAAGTTGCAAGAACTCTGCCATCTAATGGCAAAACTTCCATCCCCATATTTTGGCGATATTCAAGAAATTTGAGAAAGAGTTTTTCAGGCTTTAATCGCTCTGCCACCGTAACAAGCGGAATACCTTTGGCACAGAAATATGCTCCGGCATGATCCCAGTTGCCCGCATGAGGCAACGACACGATTACACCAGTTTTAGCCGCAATAGCATCGATTAAAAGATGCTCATTAGTAACTGTGACAGTTTCTCGTACTCGCTTTGCGGACCAATCCGGAAATCTAAATGTGTCACACCAATATCGCATGTAAGAACGCATCGCCCTGAATACCAGTAAATCTAAATCAAGAGATGTCATCTCTGGTTTTGTTCGACGCAAATTTGATCGTAGACGTGAAACACTCTTTCCGTTTCGCCTAGTTAAAAGATCGGCAACTGAGTACGCTAACCGGTATGCGGCACTTTCAGGCAACCAGCGAACAACCCGCCATCCGGCAAAATATGCATACGCTGCAATACTCTCTTTCACTTATACAGCTCGCTTAACTATCAACATTCTTTGAATTACTGTATAGCTTCCAAGCACAGCCAATAACCACATTCCAATGGCGAGAATGTATGGAACGCCTAATCCTTCAAATCCAATGGCAGCCAGGGAAATAATTAATCGCTCAGTTCGTTCTGCGGCTCCTCCCGAACATTCAATCCCAAAAATTTCCGCCTTAGCCCTTATGTAAGGCACCAGCATTCCAGTTACCAGTGTGACCATTACGACGATTGCAAGTTGGTCATTGTGATTGATCAAGTAGATACAAACTCCAACCAATATTGCTGAGTCCGTTATTCGATCGATGGTGGAATCTAGAAACCCGCCCCACTTGCTAGAACCTTTTTGGGAAATGCGCGCCATAGTTCCGTCGAATAAATCGCTCAATGCCATTACACAGATAATCAGTGTGCCTGTAAGAAACTGACCGTTGGGATAGAAATACAGCGCTGATCCAACAACAGCTATGGCCCCTGTCCACGTTACTGCATTGGCTGTTATTCCTAGGCGCAGGGCGGCTGAGGCCACCGGCGTTATTGCTCGGGTGACAGCTGGTTTCAAACGTGCACTTAACATCAAGGACCATCGTAGGCTGAGCCAGTGCAATCTCAAATCAACGACCTCAGAATTCACGTCTACGGACACATGAGCGCTGATCCTGCACAGGTCGCCTCACGGTTTAGCGCTCAGTTTTCAGAGATCGCAGTTCCCGAATCGGACCTTGCAATTTTTGCAATCGATCCATCCGCCGGCATTGATCAAGTGACTATAGATTTGTGGCAATCATTGGATGAATACCAAGTTCCACGACTTGTCGTTGTGACACATTTAGAAAATCTAGAATCAGATTTTGATGACGCCGTAATGATTGCTACCCGAGTCTTTGATCAAATGGTTACACCATATTTGGTCTTGCATGATGAAGCTGGATTACCCGCCGCTCTTATTTCCTTGAGTGATCTACAAATCATTGACTACTCAACAAATCCACAAACGATTAAAAATAGCGATGAAGAACATCAAACATTGGTTCAAGAGTTTCGCCATGAGTATCTCGAACTACTTGCAGACTCAGGTGAAAACGCATTCGAAGCTGGTTTACTTTTTCCAGCAATTCCGTTGTGGATTGACAGAGGTATAGGCGTAGATATTGTTGAAGGCTTTATTAAAAAACTAGTTGACTAACTACCACGCTGCTGCAATCTCGGAACGTGTCAGTGTTAGCAACTGTGGAAGCACTTTTGTTTTACCAATTATCGGCATGAAATTTGCATCCCCTCCCCAACGAGGTACAACATGCTGATGGATATGTTCGGCAACACCCGCACCTGAAATTGCACCTTGATTCATGCCAAGATTAAAACCTTCGGGACCAGAGACGGTGCGAATAGTTTTCATGGCATGTGCTGTTAAGTCAGTAATTTCGTGACGCTCTTCATTAGTTAGATCAGTTAAATCTGGAACATGTCGATATGCACAAATGAGAAGATGTCCTGGATTGTATGGATAAAGATTCATGACAACGT
>JBAXPH010000024.1:0-15591 GCA_037132355.1 Actinomycetes bacterium | reverse complement strand
TCATGCAAGAGCGCGCACGTGAATTTGCAGTGCTAGAGACTCTCGATAACGGTAAACCTATTCGTGAATCACGCGATACCGATATCCCATTGGCTGCGGCTCACTTTTTCTATCACGCAGGCTGGGCAGACAAGCTTGAATTCGCCGGTCTTGGCACATCCCCAAAGCCACTAGGTGTTGCTGGACAGATTATTCCTTGGAACTTTCCATTATTGATGTTGGCATGGAAGGTTGCACCAGCACTAGCTGCAGGAAATACAGTTGTATTAAAGCCAGCAGAATCAACACCGCTTACTGCATTATTGTTTGCTGAAGTTTGTCAGCAAGCTGAACTTCCTGCAGGTGTGGTCAACATTGTTACAGGTGACGGATCAACTGGAGCACTAATTGTTAATCACCCAGGGATCGACAAGATCGCATTTACCGGATCAACTGAAGTTGGAAAGATTATTGCTCGCGCAGTTGCTCCAACTAATAAGAGCGTGACCTTAGAACTAGGTGGCAAGGCAGCCAATATTGTTTTTGATGACGCCCCTATTGATGAAACCGTTGAAGGCATTGTTAACGGTATTTTCTTCAACCAAGGTCATGTTTGTTGTGCGGGATCTCGCCTTTTACTTCAAGAAAATGTGGCTGAAGAGGTTTTACATAAGTTAAAGAATCGTATGGAAAAGATTCGTGTGGGCGATCCCATGGATAAGAACACCGATGTCGGTGCGATCAACAGCAAAGAACAACTCGCAAAAATTATCGAACTTGCCGCAGTTGGAGATTCTGAAGGTGCTGAGCGCTGGAGTCCGGCCTGTAATCTGCCAAGCAAGGGATTCTGGTTTGCGCCAACGATCTTTACCGGCGTAACCCAGGCACACCGCATCGCACGCGAAGAAATCTTTGGTCCAGTGCTTTCAGTTCTAACATTTAGAACACCTGCTGAGGCTATCGAAAAGGCTAATAACACTCCCTTTGGCCTATCAGCTGGAATCTGGAGCGAAAAGGGAAGCCGCACATTGTGGGCATCACAGCAACTTCGCGCAGGAGTTATCTGGGCTAATACATTTAATAAGTTTGATCCAACATCGCCATTTGGTGGGTATAAGGAATCGGGGTGGGGTCGCGAAGGTGGACGCCACGGCCTGGCTGCATACTTGAAGGGAGTTAGCCATGAGTAATCGCATCGATGTGAAGAAGACATACAAGCTATATATCAATGGCGCATTCCCACGCACTGAATCAGGGCGAACATATGAAGTCAAGAACGCTAAGGGCGTATTCGTTGCTAACCCATGTCTTGCATCTCGTAAAGATTTGCGTGATGCAGTTGTTGCGGCGCGCGCAGCACATGCTGTTTGGAACAAAGCAACTGCGTACAACCGCGGTCAAATCTTGTATCGCATCGCCGAAATGCTCGAAGGTCGTCGTGGACAATTTGCAGAAGAGATCGTTAACGTCACTGGTGCCACAAAGGTGAAAGCTGATAAAGAAGTTACTGAAGCGATTGACCGACTTGTTTGGTATGCAGGCTGGACAGATAAAATTGCATCTCTTGCTGGTTCAACAAATCCAGTAGCTGGTCCTTTTTACAACTTTACGATTCCAGAAAGCATGGGAGTTGTTGCTGCAATTGCACCTGAATCTCCATCACTGCTTGGACTAATCGATGCAGTTGCTCCAATCATTACATCAGGAAACACTGTTGTAGTTTTGGCAAGCACAAAAGCACCATTGTCAGCTATGACATTTGCTGAAGTTCTGGCAACAAGTGATCTACCTGCAGGTGTTATTAATATCCTGACAGGCAAGAAAGATGAGATTGCGCCTTGGATGGCATCTCACATGGATATCGATGCGTTAGACATTTCAGGATTGCCTTCTAAGAAGCATGCTGAGATCAAGGTTGCTGGAGCTGAAAACTTAAAGCGAATTCATTCCTTTAAGTCAGCTGATCCTGGACGCATCATTGCCTTTATGGAGGCCAAGACTGTTTGGCACCCAATAGGCCTATAAATTAACGGTTTTTAGCCACAATTTCACGACCTCATCTACATCGAGATCTAGTGCAACGCGAACTTTTGCTGAATCCTCAAGGTCTAATGGCTCTAACTGCTTGAGCCAAGCATCTCGTCGGTCCACAATTGTTTGACCACGTGCTGGTCCAGCTGATGTATCAACAACAACATCAAACATTTCAGTTGTAAACAAATCTGGCTGAATTGCAAAAGCAACTGCGCCGTAATCCCCAAGCGAAATCGGATCTGTGCGTACTTGTTCCATAAAACCTAAGGCTAGTAAGCCGGCAAATTGCGAAGCAGGTTTGTCTGACTTACTCATTGTCGTAGCCTCGTCGCGTCCAATTGTAGGGCGCATGAAAACATCTAAGCCGTACATTGAAATAGGAACGCCACTTTGAAAAACGATTGCCGCAGCTTCGGGATCATGCCATACATTAAATTCAGCAGCAGCTGTTGCATTACCGGCAGAGGCCGATCCACCCATCAATACAATGCGATGGATTTTCTTGGCAGTTTCTGGAAATGCTCGTAAAAAGAGCGCAATATTTGTTAAGGGTGCAACTGGAATCAGGGTTACAGGTTCAGCTGACTCTTCAATCAAGTCACGTAAAAGTTCTACGGCAGAACGTGGATCAACTTTTCGATGTGAAGGCGCTATACCTAAATCGCACATTCCGTCCTTGCCGTGCACATACTCCGCGTATTGGCTCTTACCTAATAATGGTCGGACCGCACCTCGTGCCACTGGAATATCGCCAGCTCCTGCAGCATCCAAAACCTTAAATGTATTTGCCACAACTTGATCAACATTGGTGTTGCCGTCTACGCAGGTGATACCAAGTAAGTTGATAGCCGGATGCATCGCGGCGAATAAAACAGCAAATGCATCGTCTACGCCGGTATCTACATCCATAATGATTGAAGTTTTGGTCATAACGGCTAGCCTATCGCCATGAGACCTGCAGTAATAGCCGTGGTCGGCAGTGCGATGATGGATTTAACTGCCTATGCCGATGTATTGCCTGAACCAGGTCAAACCCTAGCCGGCCAACTCTTTACGACAGGCTTCGGTGGCAAAGGTGCAAACCAAGCGGTAATGGCTGCGCACTGCGGTGCTGAAGTTCACTTTATTGGCAAACTTGGAAATGATGTTTTCGGAAATGCAATTGCCGATAATTTTGTAAAGGTTGGGATTTATTCACAGTACGTGGGTCGAAGTGACACACCTAATGGTGTTGCCCATATTTGGGTAGATGGCAATGGCGAAAATCGAATCATTATTATCCCAGGTGCTAATCACGAAATTGACGTTACTAAGGCAGTTGATGCAATTAATGCAATCAAGGAGCTAGCTGTTGTAGTCGCCCAATGTGAAATTAAACAGGAAGTTACGCTTGCCGCGTTCACAGCAGCTAAGGCTCGAGGTTGCACAACTATTTTGAACCCAGCCCCTTATCAAGAGATTTCTGCCGAACTACTAGCCCTGTGTGATTGGATAATTCCTAACGAGACAGAGTTCCGTGAGCTGCATGGCACATTGCCAACAAGTGATGAAATCCTAAAAAGTTTTAGACGCGGTAAGAATTCGATCGTAACTCTGGGCAGTCAAGGTGCTGTCTATATTTCATCTGCTGGCGAATTAACTAAAGTTGGTGCACCAAAGGTTTCCGCAGTAGATACAACCGGTGCTGGCGATGCTTTTGTTGGGACTTTTGCTTACTCACTTGCAAGTGGTGCAGATCCTGTCTCAGCGATGAGTTTAGGAATTAAAGTTGCCTCCTTGAGTGTTACTAAAAAAGGTGCGCAGTCTTCATATCCGAATCAAGCAGAAATTGCTACGCTTTCATAACCTCGCAAAACAAAAGTTGGTCTGCGAACTGCATCGCCTGCTAATTGCATGTTTGGGTATTTTTCCCACAACGCTGGCAAGGAAACGCTCATCTCAAGTCGAGCCAGTGGTGCGCCTAAACAGAAGTGAATACCTGCGCCAAAACCAATATGAGGATTTGGATCTCGAGTTAAATCCATTGATTCTGGGCTAGAAAACACTGTTTCATCGCGGTTTGCAGAGCCAATCAGGGCAGCAATCTTTTGCCCCTCTGTGATCTGAACTCCGCCAATTTCAGTATCAGCTGTTGCAGTGCGTTCAAACATATGAAGCGGTGCATCAAAACGCATGAACTCTTCAAGTGCGGTGTCGGTTATACCCCGAGGGTTATTGCGCAGCAAAGCGACTTGATCAGGCCGTTGCAGGGCTGCAACCATTCCATTACCAAAAGCATTTACGCTAGCTTCATGGCCAGCATTTAGTAGCAAAACGCAAGTGGCTACGAGTTCGTGCATATTCAATTTCTCGCCATTTTCCTCAACCTGTGCAAGATCTGAAATCAAATCTGCGGTTGGTGTCTTTTTGCGGCTTTCAGCTAAATCGCGAACATAATCAGCAAACTCTTTTGCAGCTTGTTTAGCTTCGTTTTGGTATTGCACACTTGGGTTTACTTCATACATCTTTACGATTGCTTGTGACCAAGGTCGAAGTAAGTGTTCTTCGGATTCTGGAAAGCCCAAAAGATCTGCAATGATTTTTACCGGTAATGGCTCGGCGTAATCTGCAATTAAATCAAATGTCTGACCTGACTTAACCTTTTCATCAATAGCATCAAGCAGTTGCTCAGTGATGCGTCCTACAGCCGGACGCATGCCTTCGATCTTTTGACGATTAAACGCTTTTGCAACAAGTGAGCGAAGTCGAGTGTGCTTCGGTGGTTCGCTATCTAAAATCGAATCGGCATGAAGCCAGTTAAAGATTTCCCACTCAAAATCTGGACTCTTCTCTTTAAATATTCTGCCCAATGACTTATTGCGAAAGACATCATTGGCGTCACTGTGGCGGGCAGCCAAAAATATTTGCATTCCCTCATGCCACACTGGTTTACCTTGTGCGCGAAGTTCTTTTAGCGCTGGGTAAGGGTTAGATACAAAGGTTGGATCATTAAAGTCGATCATGAACCAGATGAAACCTTTGCATACCCTGGCTTGATGATCTGCTCGATAATTTTCAAGCGCTCTGGGTAAGGAATAAACGCGCTTTTCATAGCGTTAATTGTCACTCTTTGAAGCTCTGCAAAGTCCCATTTAAAGGCCTTTACCGCCTCTTCCATCTCAAATGACATAGATGTTTGGCTCATCAATCGGTTATCGGTATTAAGTGTGATTCGAAAACGCAGCTTTGCTAAAACTCCAATTGGGTGTTCGGCATAACTTGCCGCTGCACCTGTTTGTAAGTTTGATGTCGGGCACAGCTCTAGTGGAATCCGACGATCGCGAACGTATGAAGCAAGTCGACCTAACTGTGGTTCGGAACCAGAAAAATCAATGTCATCAATGATTCGAACACCATGACCTAATCTTTCGGCTCCGCAGAGTTGGATTGCTTCCCAGATGGACGGGAGTCCGTACGCTTCACCAGCATGGATAGTAAAATGGGCATCTTCTTTACGAAGATAATCAAAAGTATCTTTTTGATCAGACGGCGGGAAACCATCTTCAGGACCAGCGATATCAAATCCAACTACCCCCTTTTCGCGGTACTTAACTACTAGTTCGGCAACTTCTTGTGACTTTTTGTTTTGGCGCATTCCACACAGCAAAGAACGCACAACAATTGGATGACCTTCAGCTGCTGCTTCTTTCATACCAATTTCATAGCCCACAATAGTTGCTTCAACAACATCTGCCATTGAAAGTCCTTTTTCGGTGAACAGCTCCGGCGCTCCGCGAACTTCGGCATAAACAACACCATCACGAGCAAGGTCTAATGCACATTCACGAGCAACACGGATGATGTCTTCCCGTCGTTGCATGACCGCAATAGTGTGGGAAAAAGTTTCAAGGTATCGAACTAATGATCCAGAATCACAGCTCTCGCGAAACCACGTTGCAAGCTCAGCAGCATCATGGGTTGGAAGTGCTGTGTATCCAATTTCTTGTGCGATATCAATAATCGTTTGAGGTCGAAGTCCGCCATCAAGGTGATCATGTAGCAATACTTTCGGTACCACTTTGATCTGATCCTTTGTAGGAATATCGTTCATTGACATTTTCTGTGCCCCTTAATCAACAATACGTTCGATTACTAACGGCAAGCGATCGATCCCGCCGGCAGGTACTGCTCCTATGGTTACAGAGTTCTCTAATGACTCCAACGCTCTAACAAAGGCTGCCGGAGTGTCTGTGTGGAGCGTATAAAGCGGGGATCCAGCGCTCACTAAATCACCTGGCTTGGCATGAATTTCGATTCCGGCCCCTGCCTGAACTGCTTCGCCTTGTCGAGAACGACCAGCACCTAAGCGCCAAGCAGCCATTCCAACTTTCATGGCATCCATCGAAAGAATTGTTCCAGCTCGATCTGCAGTAACAACAGTATTTTCTTTCGCAACTGGAAGCTTTGCATCAGGATCTCCACCTTGCGCCGAAATCATACGACGCCATACATCCATAGCTTTTCCATTTTTTAACGCAGCAGCTGGATCTGCATCTTTGATTCCTGCAAGTTCTAACATTTCACGTGCGAGCAAAACTGTTAGTTCGACAATGTCAGATGGTCCACCGCCAGCTAGAACTTCTACCGATTCGCGAACTTCTAATGCATTACCCGCTGTTAATCCCAATGGCACATCCATGGCAGTAACAAGTGCGACGGTATTAACACCAGCGCGCTTACCAAGTCCCACCATAACGTGTGCAAGTTCTTTTGCTTTTTCTGGATCACTCATAAAGGCACCTGCACCAGTTTTAACATCCAAAACCAGCGCGCTCGTTCCTTCGGCAATTTTTTTACTCATGATCGAGGATGCAATCAATGGAATCGCTTCAACGGTTGCGGTTACATCTCGCAATGCATACAACTTCTTATCAGCCGGGGCTAACCCAGCACCTGCAGCACAAATTACCGCGCCACAATCTTGTAAAACTTTTAACATCTCTTCATTGGACAATGATGCACGCCAACCAGGAATAGATTCCAACTTATCTAATGTTCCACCTGTATGGCCAAGTCCTCGACCTGATAATTGAGGAACCGCAGCACCACATGCTGCAACAAGCGGAGCTAATGGCAATGTAATTTTGTCTCCAACTCCGCCAGTTGAATGTTTATCAACTGTTGGGCGAGACAGTGCAGACCAGTTCATGCGTTCACCGCTATTGATCATGGCATCGGTCCATCGTGAGATTTCGCGATTTTCCATTCCATTAAGCAGAATCGCCATAAGTAACGCTGACATTTGTTCATCAGCTACTGCGCCACGGGTGTAAGCGTCAATCACCCAGTCGATCTGGGGATCGGTTAATGAATGGTGATCACGTTTTGCCGCAATGATTTCAGCGGCGGAGAAGGCTTCTATCACTTAGCGCTCGTTGCGGTCTAAGTCTTCTGGACCAAATGCCCACGGCAGCATGGCCGACATTTTCTGTGGTCCATCATCTGTCATCAATAATGCTTCTGGTCCACCGTGCTCGAATAACAATTGTCGGCAGCGTCCACATGGAGCCAAGTAATTTCCTTGACCATCAACGCATACGACTGCAATTAATCGTCCGCCACCTGTTGAAATCAAATTAGAAACTAATCCGCACTCGGCACATAACCCAACACCATAACTAGCGTTTTCAACATTGCAACCAGTTGCGATTCGACCATCACTCACAAGGGCAGCAACACCTACTGGAAACTTTGAATACGGCGCATACGCCTTCTTCATTGCACTGATTGCTTCCTGATGAATCTGATCCCAATTGATCTGGGTCATCGCAAGCCACCTCGTCTATACGGCATTCCATCTGCAGCCGGCATTCGCAATCGTTGGGATGCAAGTGCCATTACAAGAAGAGTTGCAATGTACGGAGTCATGCTTACCAATTGGCCTGGTAACTCTTGCACCGCAAAGTAGAACCAAACAGATCCGGCAGCCATTACCGCGCTAATAGATGCACTTAACATCTTTCCACGCTTAATATCTCGGTAAACAAGGTAAGCAAGGACCGCTGCAATCAATAGGATCAGTGCACGGATAGATGCAGAATCACGGAGCTGCAATGCATCAGCAAAACCAAATAATGCAGCACCTGCCAAGATTCCACCTGGACGATAATTTCCAAACAACAACGCTGCCAGACCAATGTAACCTCGGCCAGCTACTTGATTTTCTTGATAGTGATTTGCAGCAACTATTGCTAAGAAACCGCCACCAAGACCTGCAAGCCCTCCCGAAATTAAAACTCCTGCGTATTTCATGGCATACACATTGACACCCAGAGATTCGGCTGCAATTGGTGCCTCACCGGCGCTGCGCAAACGCAAGCCAAATGATGTCTTCCACAAAATAAATAGCGACAGTGGGATAAACAGAACAGCAACCAGGGTTACATAGGAAAGATCCCCAGTTATTCCTCGAATTATTCCGATCATATCTGAGAGTAAAAACCAGTGTTTTTCTGCGATTGGAGTCAAAATATCGGGACTTTGCCAACCAAAGTAATGACCACCAGAGAGCACCGGTAGACCGTTAAGTGAAATCCCCTTTACATCTGGAGATTGTGAAGGCCCTGGCCATGAACCACCCTTATACAAAAGTGTTGAAAGATACCTAACCAAACCAGCAGCGATGATGTTGATAGCAACACCTGATACAACATGGTCAACTCCAAATGAAATAGTTGCAATTGCATGTAAAAGCGCGCCAATAGCTCCAAAAATAATTGCAGCTACCAAACCTAGCCAAGGACCGTGTTTATAACCGATAAAGCCACCAGCCCATGCACCTAAAATCATCATTCCTTCAAGGCCGATGTTTACTACACCGGCACGTTCTGAGAACAAACCACCTAGTCCAGCCAAAATAATTGGTACAGAAAGTAGCAACGCTGCCGATGCAGTACCAACACTTGTTAGATCTGTCGCACCAGTGATCACGCGAATAATTGAAACTAGTAATAGTAAATAAGTTGCGTTAAGAAGTAACTTAGTGGTTTTAGTCTTCATGCTGCCACCACCTTTGCCAGCTCTTTACTCTGTAGTGTTAATTTGAACCTTCGCACTACCTCGTAGGCAATAACAGAGCTGAGCAAGATTGAACCCTGCATAATCACATACGTTTCTGGAGCGATATCAATTAGTTCAAGTGCGCGTGAGCTCACTTCGAGGAAACCAAACAAGAGTGCGCTAAATGCCATTCCGCCTGCCGAGTTACGACCAAGAAGTGCAACCGCAATAGCTGAGAATCCAATACCTGATCGGAATCCCATATTGTACGAGTGAGTTTCTCCAAGTACTGCCGGCAATCCTGAAAGTCCCGCAATAGCGCCAGATATCACAAGAGCAATAAATGTCATTCTCTTTGAATTTACACCACTTACTCGAGCAGCAATTGGATTCGCACCGGATGCGCGGAGCTCGAACCCAAATCGAGTGCGATTGACTACAAACCAGAAAATAATTCCAAGAGCGATCGCAATTATTAGCATGCCATTTACATGTCCACCGGGTTGCTTAGGGACGCCCAGTTTTGTCAACAAGGGCACCAAGTCAGGGAACCACGCTGATTTTGGAAGCTCTTTTGTTGAAAGATTATTCTGTCCTTCAACTATTACGGCAAAGTGTTTTGCGAATAAAAATGAGGTGACTCCTACTGCAAGACTGTTCAACATAATCGTAGAAATAACTTCGTTAACACCACGCTTAACCTTTAGGTAGGCAGCGATTGATGCCCAGAGCCCACCAATCGCCATTGCAACAATAAATACGGCAAGCACATGCAATACTGGCGGCAACGTGAACATCGCACAGATGTAGGCGCTAAACAAGGCTCCTAAGCGAAGTTGACCTTCAACACCAATATTAAATAAGCCGGCGCGGAATGTAACCGCGATTGCAATGGCCGCGATGTAATACGGAGTTGCGGTATTAAAGACCTCCATAAGTGAGCCTATTTGTGTACCAAAATCCCACATAGTTTTATAGGCGTCAATTGGAGATTTATGTGAAGCAAGAACTGCAATACTTGAAACAACGATTGAAACAACAGCAGCTGCTAGTGGTGCCGCTATTGCAAGAGCGATTTTTTGTAAAGGTAGCGGTCTCATGCCGCACCTGTCATTGCTGAACCAAGTTGTTCTAGCGTTGTTTTTTGTGGATCAAGTTCTGCGGTAATTGCACCGCGCAACATGACCAATAATCTGTCAGACATTCCAACAAGTTCTTCGAGATCTGCAGAAATCAACACGATCGCCATTCCCCTTGTGCGTGCTTCTCGGAGTACTTCCCAAATCGCACCTTGTGCGCCCACATCAACGCCGCGTGTTGGGTGTGAAGCAACAAGGAGCGCCGGAGCCTTACTCATTTCACGACCGACAATAAATTTTTGTTGATTTCCACCCGATAATGCTGCGGCAGCGGTCATTGGTCCAGGCGCACGAACGTCAAACTCTTCCATTATGCGCTTTGTATCTTCGATAGTTGCTTTTTTATCTAAAACAAAACCACGCATCACAGGTTTACCTCTTTGGTGGCCCAAAACTCTGTTCTCCCACAAGGGCGAGTTCATCATCAAAGCTTGTCGCTGGCGATCTTCTGGGATTAAACCGATACCTAAATCATGACGATGCGCGACGCTCATATGGTCAATAGTTGAGCCCTGAAATTCGATGGACCCTGTGTACTCGCGCAACCCCATGATCGCTTCAACAAGTTCGGCTTGGCCATTTCCTTCGACACCTGCGATTCCGACAACTTCACCAGCGTGCAGGTTAAAAGAAATATGCGAAATCAGATCACGGCTACCGGTTGCAGTTGGAATCGAAACATCTTTAAGAGCCAAAGTGACTTCAGCCCTACGAGTATCCCCATGAGTTGTTGGCTGAGGCAGTTCACTGCCAACCATGAGTTCTGCCAATTGACGCGCTGTCACATCTTTGGATTTTACTTCGGCAACTGTTTCACCGGCGCGCACAACAGTTACATCATCTGCAACGCGTAAAACCTCATCTAACTTGTGTGAAATAAAAATTACAGCCATGCCCTTTGCGCGCAGGCCTTCAAGTGCACCAAACAGATCATCAACTTCTTGTGGAACAAGAACAGCTGTTGGCTCATCAAAGATCAAAATATTTGCACCGCGATATAGCACCTTTAAAATTTCAACGCGTTGACGCTGCCCAACGCCAAGTTCTTCTACCAAAATATCTGGATCTACATCAAGGCCATACGCCTTGGACATTTCAGCAACTTTTGCACGAGCAGCATTAAAGTCTATTGACGCGCCATGCTTTGGTTCTGCACCAAGAATAATATTTTCCAAGACTGTGAAATTATCAGCCAACATAAAGTGCTGATGGACCATACCGATGCCTAATTCAATCGCATCGTTTGGGTTCTTAAAGTTAACAGTCTTACCATTGACCAAAATTTCGCCACTATCTGGATGCTGCATCCCGTACAAAATCTTCATGACGGTTGATTTACCAGCTCCATTTTCACCAACAAGGGCGTGGACTGTACCTGTCTCAACCTTCATTGAAACATCTTTATTTGCTACAACGCCTGGAAAGCGCTTTGTAATGTGTCGTAGTTCAACTGCGACTGACACTGACACTCTCCTTTGACTAATTATTTTCTGAGGAAAACATTTGGCCCAACAAGGAGATTTAACTCCATTGTTGGGCCAAATGCCACTTACTTATTTGCCAATTATGGCTTTGTTGGAACCTTGATCTTGCCAGACTTGATTCCAGCAGCTGCCTTATCAATCTGTGCCTTGTACTTATTGATGTATCCACCTGAGTATGAAACGCCAACGCCACCAAGTGCTAGGTCGTAACGACGACCGTAGATACCTGCTTCGTCGATTACGTCGTTGACAGATGAACCTGCAACTGATGCAGCAATTACATCGTAAACAGCGTTATCAACGCGCTTGATCATTGATGTGAGCATGTTCTTCTTCTCATCAGCTGAAGCTGTTTGGTACTGATCAGAGTCAACTCCGATTGTCCAAACCTTCTTGCCAGCCTTTGCAGCATCAGTTGCAGCTGCGAAGTTACCCGCACCTGAACCACCTGCTGCTGAGTAAATTACATCTGCGCCCTTATCGATCATTCCCTTAGCAATAACCTTTGCCTTTGCTGGGTCATTGAAACCAGAGAAATCAGGGAACTCAGTTACATACTTAACGTCAACTGTTGCCTTCTTGTTTGTTGCCTTAACACCAGCAACATAACCTGCTTCAAACTTCTGTAGAAGTGGAGTACGAACTCCACCGATGTAACCAACCTTGCCTGACTTTGAAGCAAGTGCTGCTGCTACACCTGCAAGGTATGAACCCTGCTCTTCTGAGAAGATAAGGCTTGCAACGTTTAGAAGATTTACTGATGAATCATCGATAATTCCGAACTGAACATCTGGATAATCAGATGCAACAGCTTTGACTGGACCTGCATACAGGTAACCAACTGCGATGATTGGGTTGTAACCAGCCTTTGCAAGCAAGCGAAGCTTGTCTGTGCGCTCTGAGTCAGTTCCCTGTGTAACTGTTACTTCCTTGGCTGTTACGCCAAACTTCTTCTTTGCTGCATCAAGACCTGCTGCTGCTGCATCGTTGAATGACTTATCGCCACGGCCACCGATGTCATAAGCAAGGCCAACTTTTACCTTTGATGCTGCTGTTGCTGATGGAGCAACAAATGCTGTTGCAGCCAAAACAGTTGCAGCAACTACTGCTACAAGACGAAATGCTTTCTTCAATTTTCCTCCAAGGATTCAAGGGGATCTTCAATAGCTGCTTTTAAAGGCAATTACAGAAGCTTTGTGTGATTGGGAGCCTATTACTCACCCTTGATTAAACTCAACATGCCGACGCTGGTTTTGATGTCGGCGGTGTAACGTTTTGGAAAACTCTCAACCAATGGTTGAGATAATGGCTGAATTACTTCACTAAACCTAGGTTTTTGTAGGTGTCCTGAAGGGTTGAAGAGGCCACAGCGCGGGCTTTGTCTGCACCTTCGTGCAGAAGATCAATCAGGTGTTTTTCATCCTCTAAAAGTTCCAAGGCCTTTGCCCGGATAGGGCGGAAGTACTCGACTACTACCTCCGCAACTTCGCCTTTAAAGTCGCCATACCCCTTGCCATCAAACTGTTTTTCAAGTTCAGCAATTGAAGTTCCTGAAAGCGATGAATGAATTGTCAGCAAATTACTAATGCCTGGCTTTTCTTTTTCATCAAATTTCACTTCGCGACCAGCATCGGTTGCTGCACTCTTAATCTTTTTTGTATTCGCCTCTGGTGTGTCCATAAGTTCTAGAACTCCCGCAACAGAACCAGATGACTTACTCATCTTTGCAGTTGGCTCTTGCAGGTCATAAATCTTGGCACCAGCTTTGAGAATGTAACCTTCAGGCAATCTAAAGGTTTCACCAAATCGTGCATTAAACCGAGTAGCTAAATCGCGGGTTAATTCAATGTGTTGACGTTGATCTTCACCAACCGGAACATAATGTGCTTGATACAAAAGTATGTCTGCCGCTTGCAACATTGGGTACGTGAAAAGCCCAACACGAGCTGTGTCTGCGCCACCCTTTGCAGACTTGTCTTTGAACTGAGTCATCCGGCTTGCCTCACCAAAACCAGCAAGACATTCCATGATCCAGCCAAGTTGATTGTGCTCTGCAACATGGGACTGCACAAAAAGTGTTGATTTTTCAGGAGAAATTCCCAGTGCAATTAATTGAGCAGCCGATGCCAATGTGCGCTTTCGAAACAACGCCGGTTCGATTTCACCAGTTAAAGCATGCAGATCAACGATGCAGTAAAAAGCATCATTGCCCTCTTGCAGCTCTACCCATTGCTTTAGCGCACCTAAATAATTACCCAGGTGGAAGGAGTCACTGGTTGGCTGAATGCCGGATAGAACTCGCTTCTGCGTCATAGCTGTAATTCTTTCACACCTATGCAGATCGAGAGATCAATAACTGCCCTGCGCGTTTGCCTTCCATGGTCAACACCGTGATTCGGATGCCGTTGACGTTAACAACATCATGCTCGTGTGGGATTCGACCCAAGAAATGCATGACAAATCCGCTGGCAGTCTCGTAGGGACCTTCAGGGATATCCAGCAGTGTCTGCTCAATTAAATCCTCAATAGAAATAAGGCCATCTACTTCGAAATCTCCAGTGCGTTCCTCATGTGAAATTTCATTCTCGTGATCGTCGTACTCATCGCGAATGTCGCCAACAAGTACTTCAACTAAATCTTCCAAAGTCACGATGCCATCAGTTCCGCCGTACTCATCTAGAACAATTGCTAGATGCTGACCTTGCATGCGCATTTCAGTCAGTGCAGGCAAAATTCCCTTTGTCCCCG
This sequence comes from Actinomycetes bacterium, assembly GCA_037132355.1. Taxonomy (GTDB): domain Bacteria; phylum Actinomycetota; class Actinomycetes; order Nanopelagicales; family Nanopelagicaceae; genus Planktophila. Next base: position 1,169 of record JBAXPH010000024.1, on the reverse strand, counting down.
GCAAATACATAATGTTTCGTACTAGTTCAACGATCTTGGTGCCTTTGCTGGCAAGTGAGGTGTCTAGCAAATCGCGCACATGGATGAAACCAACAACTTCATCAGATGACCCACGAACAACTGGGTACCGTGAATGTGCTTTATCGACGGCTAATTCAATTGCTTTGCCAACTGTTAGCGAAGAGTCCATGAAATCTACTTCTGTACGAGGCACCATAACTTCATGCACTTGGCGTTCTGAGGCATTAAAGACTTCCTCAACAATGTCTCGCTCTTCAGCAGTTAGTGCGGCATGACCAGCAACTAAATCAAGCAACTCTTCTTCAGACATTTGGCTACGTTGTTCCTTAGGATCAATTCCAAATGCGCGCACCACAAAGTCAGTTGATTTTGACAGTAGCCAAATGATTGGACGAAAGACCTTCGCCACGACATCGATGATTCCAGCAGATGCCATTGAGATTTCTTCTGAACGAAACAGGGCAAGCCGCTTTGGAACAAGTTCGCCAAAGACCAATGAGAAATATGCGATTACTAAAGTCACTCCGACAAGTGACATCGTCGTGCTCCAGCCATGTGAAAGGCCACGTCCTTCAAGCCACGGAATTACATAACCGCCAAGTTTTTCGGCACCCAGGGCAGCTGATAAAAAACCGCTGACAGTCACTCCGACTTGAGCGGCGGCTAAAAAGCGATTGGGGTTTTCAGCTAGCTTGGCAACGCGAGCGCCTCGTTTTCCGCGGGATGCCAATTGACGAACTTGGCTTTCACGAAGAGAAATAAGTGCGATTTCGGCAGCTACGAAAAGGGCTGCGAGCAGAATGAGTCCGGCAACGGTTGCTAAATCAGCGAAAAGTGAACCTAACGAGTGAGATTCCATTATGTGAGAAGTATACGATCTCCCGCCTCACTCATGAAATGGGTCGCGGCGCGAAGCCAGATCTTCCTTAAATCGGCGTTTATGCGTAACCTTGCGCCGTTGGCCAACCGGCCATCACCTTCATCCTCGGACCGTCGGGCACGTACCTGCCCGGAGAAGGAGAGCAATCTCATGGCATCAGTAGTTTTCGAAGCCGCATCACGTATCTATCCAGGAACAACTGCACCTGCAGTCGATAAATTAAATCTCACTGTCAATGACGGTGAGTTTTTGGTTTTAGTCGGCCCAT
>JBAXPH010000023.1:0-15848 GCA_037132355.1 Actinomycetes bacterium | reverse complement strand
ACCCCTGACCCCCTGCATGCCATGCAGGTGCGCTACCAGCTGCGCTATAGCCCCGATTTTCGTGCGAGTGCAGACCTTACCGTATCCATCACTTCGCAGATTAAGCCGAAGGATTTTAAGCCGGAGTTGCACCGCTTTCTTCGCCGTAAACAGGTTCTGGAATAGAGCCTGCATTATGTTCAACCAAACTCCATTGACGGGGATTGCGTTCCAGGATTGACCATGATGCATTTGAAAGTCCGCCGATTACACCCCAATGTGACAGTGGAAGTTGCAAGAGCGCGCCCAGAATGCATCTGGCTGTTCCACCATGAGTAGTAACAATTAAAACCTGATCAGTTTTATCGGCCAGTGCTTTTGTAATTGCACGAATCGCACGTTCTGCTACTTCGCTGCGTCGCTCACCCGTTGTTCCTGCAGGATTATCTTCGCCATCAATCCAACGAATAAAGTTTTGGAAATCTTCTGCGCGATTTTCTGCGCCGGTTTTTCCTTCCCACAAGCCGCCATCGGTTTCACGAAGGTCTGCATCGATCTCAACAGATAAGCCAGTTAAGTCAGCGAGTGCTTGAGCAGTGTTACGTGCACGCCCTAAATCGCTAGAGATAATGGCAGTTGGATTCATCCCAGCTAGAATTTGTGCGGCGTGCTTGGCTTGAAAAACTCCGACTTCATTTAAATCAATATCTGAATGTCCTTGAAAACGATTAACAACATTCCAATCTGTTTGGCCATGTCGCCATAAAACAACTCTGTTAGCGGCCATTTAGTGCAGCCTCTTTCACAGCCTCCAACTCGATTGTTGGGCAGTCATTCCATAAACGATCCAACATGTAGTACTTACGCAATTCTGCACTTTGCACATGTACAACTAAATCTGAGTAATCAAGCAAAATCCATTCCGCACCGTGTTCGCGGCGAATTGGCTTATCTCCTGCTGCTGCAAGTTTGCGCTCGACTTCATCTGCAATCGAATCAACCTGTGCCTCATTTTGACCTGTAACGATTAAGAAGACTTCGCTAAGAACTAATTGATCAGAAAGGTCAAGGGCAACTACATCTACTGCAATCTTGTCGATGGCGGCGTGTGCTGCAATCTGAGTGATCTCGTGGGTTCTTTTGCTAATTGTCATAGAGGTTATTCTCTCGTATAAATGTGGCAACTGATGACGAAACATCTGCGCTCAATCCTTCTCGAATTGTGGTCGCGGCCACTGGCAAAGCCCCAATATCAATTCCGTTTCCACCGTAACCAGGGCGTGAAATAACTACAAATTCCACCATAGTGCGCAGTTCATCAATACGGTGCCATTGATCTAATTTGTCAGCTGCGTCTTGCCCAACGATTAAAACGATTGAATCATCTGGGTAGTTTTGCGCAACTGCTTCAACGGTATCGATGGCATAACTTGGTCCAGTCCTTAGGATTTCAATCGGATTTACTTGGACTTTACTAGCAACATCTGCAGGTAAATCAGAAAGTGCAAGTTGGCACATAGCTCGGCGTTGTTGCGCTGAGGCCCGAGGTGCATCAGCACGGAGTAAAGGTTCTCCTGCGGGAACAACTAATAACTGATCAACAATCTTTTTTTCAATTAGTTGGGTGATTACATGCAAATGACCCACATGAATTGGGTCAAAGGTTCCGCCGTAAATACCTACTCGGGACAAATTAGTCTCGGTCTAGGCGAAGTACTAAGTAAAGAAGTACGACAAAAACTACAAACGCAAAACCCCCAAAAGCAACAGGTGAAACTGGAAGTTCGCGTTGGATTTCTGATGCAAGATTAATCATGGGGAAATACTACTACTTGCCTGCTAGCAGATCTTTAAACTTCGCCTCATCAATGACTGGTACGCTTAATTCCTGTGCTTTAGCTAACTTGGAACCAGGGTCAGATCCCACTAAAACGTAATCTGTTTTCTTCGATACTGCTGACGCTGCTTTCCCACCATGGGCCACGATTGTTTCGGAAATTCCATCACGGCTAAAAGATTCCAATCCACCTGTAACAACAAAGGTTAATCCAGCCAAAGTCTGGGGTAGTACTTGTGCGGGTTCATTAATCATTCGAACACCAGCATCTTTCCACTTCTTTACAATCTCTTGGTGCCAATCCACGCTGAACCATTCGACAATTGAGTCAGCAATAATTTGACCCACACCATCTACTTCCGCAAGCTCTGCCGCGGTTGCTTTTGAAATTGCATCCATTGATCCCAATGCAGCTGACAATCCTTGTGCCGCTGTTGGCCCAACGTGCCTAATTGATAGCGCTACCAGTGTTCGCCATAGCGGTCTTGTCTTTGCCTCATCTAATGCGGCTAAAAGTTTTTCAACATTAGCTGCTGGCGTTCCATCTTTCTTTGTGAAAAATTCAGATGTAGAAAGTTTGTCTGCGGTTAGATCAAATAGATCGGATTCATCAGAAATTATCTTTGAATCAAGTAATGCAACAGCTGCTTCATAGCCTAGAACATCAATATCTAATGCGGCACGTGAACCAATGTAATAAATTCGCTCCCGTAGCTGTGCCGGACAACTTTGTGTGTTTGGGCAACGAATATCAACATCACCTTCGGTCATGGCACGAAGCTCTGAACCACATTCAGGGCAATGCGATGGCATCACAAATGCGGTTTCTTTTCCAGTTCGCTTATCAAGAACAGGACCCAAGACTTCTGGAATCACATCACCAGCTTTTCGTATTACAACCGTATCGCCAATTAAGACACCTTTGCGAACTATTTCTTCAGCATTATGCAAGGTTGCATTTGTCACTGTTGAACCCGCAACTTTCACCGGCTCCATAAATGCAAACGGAGTTACTCGCCCTGTGCGACCGACACTGACCTTGATATCTAATAACTTAGTCGTGACTTCTTCGGGTGGATATTTATAAGCAATAGCCCACTTAGGTGCACGAGAAGTGAAGCCTAATTGTTGTTGTTGTGACAGCGAATCGACTTTGATTACGACGCCATCGATTTCATGTTCAACATCATGGCGATGATCTGCGTAGTGCTGAATAAACTTTTCAACCTCTTTGCGTGTGCCACACACCTTAAATCGATCACTAGTTGGCAAGCCCAATTTCTTTAACTCGCCATAAGCTCCACTTTGAGAATCGTAAGAAATTCCTTCTTTGGCTCCAACACCGTGCACAACTACAGATAGTGGACGACCGGCAGTGACACGAGGATCTTTTTGTCGAAGCGATCCAGCCGCTCCATTGCGGGGGTTAGCAAATAGTTGTTTGCCTGATTCTTCTAAAGAATCATTGAGTTCGTTAAAAGCGGCAATTGGAAAGAAAACTTCACCACGGATTTCAATTAATGACGGGATCTTGTCCCCCTTTAATGTGTGAGGCAAATTCTTTATTGTCTTAACATTTAAGGTCACATCTTCACCGGTTACGCCATTGCCTCGAGTTAATCCACGTATGAGCTGACCATTTTCGTAAGTTAAGTTTATGGCTAAGCCATCAACCTTTACTTCGCACAAATAAGTAGGATCCGAAATATCTTTTTCAACTCGATCAAACCATGATGCAAGCTCTGCTAGGTCAAAGACGTTATCAAGACTCATCATCTTTTCAATGTGGTCACGTTGTTCGAACTGGGTGGAAAACCCACCACCTACATGTTGCGTTGGTGAATCAGATTCGCGAAGTTCGGGATTCTTTTCTTCTAACACCTGCAATTTACGCAGCAGCTCATCAAACTGTGCATCAGTAATTGTTGGCTGATCTAAGACGTAATATTTAAATTGATGATCCCGAATCTCATTAATCAGTTCGGTCATTGCATGACGCGGATTAGTGCTCATTCAGTCTCACTAATTGTTGCTGATCCAACGACGCGATCACCGTCATAAATAACCATTGCTTGCCCTGTTGCCAACCCCAATAAAGGTTCTTCTAAAGTGGCAACGAGCAAAGTTCCATCAAAGTAATAGGTGCATGGCAGCGCAGCACCATGGGCACGAATCTGTACAAATCCTTGCTGTACTTGTTCTGTAACTGCAGGGCCACAGAAAACTGGACGTTCTCCACGCATTGTTGTGATCGCTAAATCTTCGCGTGCTCCAACAACAACAGTATTTGTAACAGGTTCAATCTTTAGGACAAATCGTGGAGAACCGTCGGCCGTCGGAACTGTAAGTCCCAATCCTTTTCGCTGTCCGATTGTGTATGTGTAAGCGCCTTTGTGTTCGCCAATCTTTTTTCCGTCCTGATCAACGATTGGACCTACTTCACTGCCCAGGCGATCACGTAACCAGCCGGCGTTATCTCCAGAGGGAACGAAACAAATGTCATGACTATCCGGCTTTTGAGCTACTGCTAAGCCGCGCCTTTCGGCTTCGATGCGAATATCAACTTTGGTCGTATCCCCTAGTGGAAATATTGCACCTTGAATCTGCTCCATTGTTAATACAGATAAAACATAGGACTGATCTTTTGAATGATCAACTGCGCGGTGCAATGTCTTTCCATTTTCGCCAATTTCTGTTCGGGCATAATGTCCCGTAACCACTCCATCAAATCCCATCGCTCGTGCGCGATCAAGTACAGCTGCAAACTTAATCTTTTCATTACAACGCAAACATGGATTTGGAGTTCTGCCCGCTGCGTATTCTGCTAAGAAATCTTCAACAACACCATCATGAAATTCTTCGGCCATATCCCAAATATAAAAAGGAATTCCGATTACATCTGCCGCGCGACGTGCATCGTGTGAATCTTCGATTGTGCAACAACCTCTGGCACCTGAACGATATTTTTGTGGGTTTGCCGCAAGTGCTAGGTGAACGCCAATAACTTCGTGGCCAGCTTCTACTGCACGAGCAGCAGCAACTGCAGAATCAACTCCACCACTCATTGCTGCAATTAGCCTCATCGATTCATGTCTTTCATTAGATATGTGCCGCCCGTCCTCGGCTAATTACATCGGGCAATACTGACAAAACGAAATCAACATCTGCCTGTGTAGATGTAGCTCCAAATGAGAATCGAAGCGACGACTGGGCTGTTTCTTCAGTGTGGCCCATTGAAAGAAGCACATGGCTCGCCTCGTGCACTCCTGCGCTGCACGCTGATCCAGTTGAAGCAGAAACGTGAGCACTATCTAAAAGCAATAGCAAGGTATCGCTTTGAGTCCCAGGAAAAGTCACGTTAACTATTCCGGGCAAGCGATCACTCTTTTCACCATTTATATACGCATCTGGGATTAATCGCTTTACACCAGCAATGAATGAATCTCTTAACTCACTAACTCTTTTGGAATCATATGAATCATTAACAGCTGTTGCAAAGGCAACAATGCTTGGAGCATTTAAGGTGCCGCTCCGGATTTCGCGCTCTTGTCCCCCACCGTGTAGCAATGCAGGGATTTCAAAAGCTCGGCGCAAGATCAGAGCACCGATTCCAAGTGGCCCACCAATTTTGTGAGCACTGATAGTTAGTGCAGTAACACCTGACTTCTTGTATGAAAGTGGTGTCTTAGTAAAACTTTGAACCGCATCAGTGTGGACAGGGATATCTCCTGCGATTTCCACGATCTGTTGTAGTGGTTGCAGCACGCCAGTTTCGTTATTGGAGTGCATAATTGAAATGACAGCAATTTCACTTCCTCGATCAGCGACTAGTGTGCGAAGGAAATGTAAATCAATCACACCATCAGTCGTCACCGGAACTTGGATAACTTCAGCGCCTTCGTGCGTGTTCAACCAATGCGCCGGATCCAAAATTGCATGATGTTCGATAGCGGAAATCACGACAACATTCTTGCCATTTTTCTTGCCGTTCCACAGCAAACCTTTAAGCGCAATGTTGTTTGCTTCAGTGCCGGAGGCTGTAAAGATGACTTCGGATGCTAAGCAATCAATCTTTGCGGCAATAACTTCGCGAGCATCTTCTAGGGTTTTGCGAGTTGCTCGACCATGTGTGTGCAAACTTGAGGGATTTCCAAGTTGCTGTAATTGATCTGACATAGCCGACAATGCAGCAGGCGACATGGGAGTCGTTGCGGCATGGTCTACGTAGATCGAAGGCACGGGCCTAAGTCTATGACTTGTGGGCTTTGATGCCTTCCGTTGCCTTTGGCAGTACAGCAAATAAATCGCCGACTACGCCGAAATCTGCAATTTCAAACAGTGGCGCTTCAGGGTCCTTATTTACAACAACGATTGTCTTGCTGGTCTGCATGCCGGCGCGGTGTTGGATCGCACCTGAAATTCCATTTGCAACATATAGCTGCGGGCTCACGCTCTTACCCGTTTGGCCAACTTGATAGGAATGTGGATACCAACCTGCATCTGTTGCTGCGCGAGATGCGCCAACTGCAGCACCTAGTGAATCTGCAAAGTTTTCAACTGCGCTGAAATCACCATTTGTGCCACGTCCACCTGAAACAACAATGTTTGCTTCAGTTAATTCTGGACGGCCACCTTGTACCGGAGGTTGGGATGAAGTGACTGTAGCTTTCTTTGAAGCATCAGCAACTGTTAATGACAATGTCTCAACACTTGGTGCTGATTCTGTTGTATTTGCATCAATTGAATTTGGGCGCACGGTAATAATTGGTGTGCCATGTGAAACTTTTGAATGCACTGTTGTTGAACCACCAAATACAGACTGAGTTGCAGTGATATCTGCTGATACATCTACCGCATCGGTGATGATTCCAGAAGCTGTCTTCACCGCTGTTCGTGCAGCAACTTCCTTACCGAAAGCGTGGGATGCAATAAGAACTGCTGCTGGTGATTGCGCCGCAATGATCTGAGCTAAAACATCGGCAACGGCTGCAACACCGTTTGCTGCAAATGAATCAGATTCAACAATGATTATTTTTGCCACTGGGCCACGATTAATTGCACCGGCAAATGTTGAACCCTGACCTACTGGTGCAAGCACTACTGCCGTTACATCGCCAATACGCGCACCAGCCGTTGCTAATTCGGCGTTTGTCTTAGTTGCTTTCGTGCCGACAAAATCGGCCAGCATCAATACTGTGCTCATATCAATTTCTTTTCTGCTAAGAATGAAACCAGTTGCGCGCCACCGGTTCCATCGTCTGTAACTTTAATACCTGCTGCACGCGCCGGACGTGGTGTTGCATCGGCAACCAATGACCAAGCACCAGTTGCCGAAACACCTACAGCTGCTAAATCTCTACTTTCAATTGTCTTTTTCTTGGCAGCCATGATTCCCTTAAACGATGGGTAGCGAGGCTCGTTAATTTTTTCTACAACTGAAATAACGCAAGGGAACTTAGCGTGCATTTCATCAACGCCCGCTTCTGTAACTCGAGTAATCGAAACCTTGCTTGCTGCTGGATCAACTTCAACCTTTGATGCAAAAGTAAGTTGAGCTGCATTTAAACGTTCAGCCAACATCGCAGGCACAACGCTCATGCGTGCATCAGTTGATTCTGTTCCACAAATAACTAGATCAAAGCCACCCTTTTCAATTACCGCAGCCAAGACAGCTGAAGTTGCGAGCGCATCTGCGCCAGCAAGTTGTGGATCAGTCACCAAAATCGCATCATTAACTCCCATTGATAACGCTTTGCGAACCGCTTCAGTTGCGCGCTCTGGTCCCATTGAAATTACCGTGATGGTGTTACTGCCGCCTTCTTCATTTCCACCATGTGCTTCGGCAATACGCAACGCCTCTTCAACTGCGTACTCATCAAGATCATTAAGCACGGCATCGACATTTTCACGATCAAGAATTCCATTGACCATTTTCTTTTCAGCCCACGAGTCCGGGACCTGCTTTACGCATACGGCAATCTTCATGGCCCAAATGTTACTGGTCAGTAACTCTAAAAACCAGCCGAATGGGAGATTTCACGCCAGGTTTGCCAACACGTAACCTCAACTTCTACTTGAGGCCTGAGCGTTACCTCAATCTTCAACCATGAGTACGCCGCTACGGGTTGTCATCGTTACCGAGTCCTTTCTCCCACAAGTAAATGGCGTCACCAATTCAGTTCTGCGCGTTCTGGAGTACCTGCGCAGTCAAGGTCATGAAGCTCTAGTGATCGCACCAGTTAGCGCTGGCGGAGTCAATGAATATGCGGGCTTTAGAGTTAAACGAGTCCCTAGTATTGAAATGAAGGGAATGTTGCCAGTTGGATTCCCTCAAAAAACTTTAGAACCACTCATCGATGGATTTTCTCCAGATGTTATTCACCTAGCTTCCCCGTTCTTCCTAGGAAATTACGCAGCCAGAGTCGCAGAGAGATTGCAAATTCCTACTTTGTCTATTTATCAAACCGACATCGCCGGCTTTGCTCGTCACTATGGTTTAACAATCGCTCATGACTCATTGAAGAAATGGGTTGCACGAATTCATACACGCACAACTAGAACATTAGCCCCTTCAAATTGGTCATGTGATGATCTAAAAAAATCTGGAGTGGACAATGTTCATTTGTGGCAGCGCGGAGTTGACTCAGTCAAGTTCTCGCCAGAAAAACGAGACATCAATTTGCGATGTGAACTTCTTGGAAATCGTCCAGATAGAAAACTTGTTGGATATGTTGGCCGCTTAGCAAATGAAAAGCGTGTAGATGATTTAGCTGTCCTAGATAAGCGTGATGACATCCAGTTAGTAATAGTCGGCGATGGACCTGCTCGTATGAGACTTGAACGCGAGCTTCCAAATGCCAAATTTGTTGGCCACCAAGGTGGAGAAGATCTTGCACGTTACTACGCATCTCTCGACATCTTTGTTCACACTGGAAAGCATGAAACATTCTGCCAATCAATTCAAGAAGCATTGGCATCAGGAGTTCCTGTTATTGCCCCAAATTCAGGTGGACCGACAGATTTAGTTATGCATGGATGGACTGGTTTCTTGATTGACACTTCTAACACTTACTCGCTTAACCACAGTGTTAATCAAATTCTCAATTCTTCTGAACATCGATTGATGAGCGAGCGAGCTAGGGATTCAGTAATTCATCGCTCTTGGGAACTAGTAAATAGTCAGCTCATTTCACACTACAAGGATTTGGTAATCGGCCAGGCAAAGTTGAATGAGAGGGTCGCATGAAAATTGTTCATATAGCCAATTTTTATGGACCAAAATCCGGCGGAATCAGAACCACATTGCATGAGCTTGGATCTGGATACATCGCCCGAGGTCATGAATTTACATACATAGTTCCAGGCAACGGATTCTTTTGTGAAGAAACTTTGCATGGTAAGAAAATAACTGTTCCTTCAATTGTTTTACCGTTCAGTGGTGGCTACCGAATTATTCGCAATAATCGAGATATCAAGAAGTTACTCATCACTCTCAAGCCAGATGCATTAGAAGTCTCTGACCGTTTTACTTTATCTAACGTGGGTCTTTGGGCTAAGAAGAGAGGCATCCACACGGTGGTATTTAGCCATGAAACACTTTCAGGACTTGTGAGATCCTTTTTTAAAGTTGATTTGAAGTGGTTTGTTAATTGGCATAACACAAGACTTGCTAGACGTTTCCACAATGTGATTGCAACAACCGAGTTTGCTTCTCGTGAATTCCGTGAGATTGGCACAGACAATCTCACTCACGTCCCACTTGGCGTTGACTTACAAAACTTCTCTCCTTATCGACGTAATGAGGCATTACGAACTGAACTACTCAAAGGTTCTGAAGTATTGATTTTGCACTGTGGGCGTATGTCTAAGGAGAAAAATCCACAAAACTCAATATTGGCATTAAAAGAGTTGCTAGCAGCAGGAGTTAATGCACGTTTAATTTTTGTCGGTATGGGCCCAATGTTTAAGAACTTGAAAGCAATTTCTAAAGATCTACCAGTGACCTTTATGGGATATATCGTTGATCGAAAAATGCTTGCAGAAATTATTGCAAGTGCCGATGTTTCGATTGCGCCTGGTCCGATCGAAACATTTTGTCTAGCAGCACTTGAATCACTTGCCTCTGGAACGCCAGTAGTCGCATCCGCAACAAGTGCAGTAGGTGAATTCTTGCTTCTAGATTCGAAAGAACCTGTTGGGGCAATTGCACAGAACAATCCAAACTCCTTTGCAGAAGCTATCCAAAAGGTTCTTGCATACAGCGCTGCGGACAGGTCTATGCCGATTCGTTGCCAGCATCAAGCGGAGAATTACCCGTGGAGTTCTACATTGATGATGATGCTTCGCTTGCATGGTGCAGGCCGAGAAGTAAGTATCAATCAAAAAAGGCTAAGAGCGGCGTAACCATGTCAAACGTTGCTACCTTTGCAATTTTAGGAGATAGCGCGGCTTCAGGTGTTGGCGACGCCGATGCAACCGGAGCAACAAAGGGGTGGAGTTACTACCTTGCTAAACATTTTAGAGATCCACTTGTATATGTAAATCTTTCACGACCAGGGGCGCAATCAAGTGAAGTGCTTGAAGTCCAGTTGCCTAAAGCACTCGAGCATAAGCCAGACATCACTGCAGTGATAGTCGGTGGAAATGATGCCTTACGAAATGGTTTTGATCCTGATCGACTACATCAAAACCTACGAAAAACAATTTCGCAGCTAAAAGCAGCTGGTTCAGATGTATTGCTTCTACAACTTCATGATCCAACAAAGATTGTTCCGCTACCACGGTTACTAGGAAGAGTCTTGCGGCGTCGCATTGATGCTGTAAACAGAGTTACTCACTCAGCTGCCCGAGAATTTAATGCTCAAATATTAATTACCCGTTCTATTGAAAATATTTATGACCGTCAGGTGTGGCACATAGACCGTATGCATCCAAGTAAGTATGGGCATCAACTTATGGCACAACACTTTCGTGAACTACTCATACGTAAAAACTGGAGAATTGATCCAATCGAATTTGAAGAAACTCCAAAAAAGTCTAAAAGAGATTCTTTTCTCTGGATGCTACGCAACGGAACTCCTTGGTTTTTCAAGAGATCCTTTGATCTTCTTCCGGCGGCATTGCTATTGATGAGCATTGAGCTATTCAAAATTATATTTTTGCCAAAGACTAATGAGCCAGGAACAATGTATTACCCAGAGTTTTCGCCGCAATCACAATGGGATCTACAGGAAGTTAACGAAGAAAGAGTCTCTTAATTCCAAGACTCGGCGCGCATTGTGCTTCGGTAAGGCCCTCGTACTAGATAGTAAGTATGTAAGCGCACTAACATCTACACGTGCTCGCAATCATCGCTCCTGGTCAAGGCTCTCAAACTCCAGGAATGTTTAACAGCTGGATGCAAGATCCAACTCTTAGAGGGTTATTAGAGTCTTGGTCAGACGCGATCGGCTTAGATCTATTGCATCTTGGAACAAATGCAGATGCCGAAGAAATCAAAGACACCGCCAATGCACAACCTTTAATTGTTGCCGCCTCATTGCTTGGTGCTCATGCACTCGGGATCAAAAATTTCGCTGTCACCTCTGGTCACTCTGTAGGTGAGTTGACAGCTGCTGCCCTGTCAGGTGCAATATCTGAAAATGATGCGCTAAGAATTGTTCGCACGCGCGGAATTGAAATGGCAAAAGCAGCTGCAACTTCACCTTCTGGAATGTCAGCAGTTCTTGGCGGAGACCGCACTGAAGTCTTAGCGGCAATTGCCGCACTGCAGTTAGTTGCAGCAAATGACAATGGTGCAGGACAAATTGTTGCCGCAGGTGAATTACAAGCACTTGCATCACTAAGCGAGAATCCTCCAACAGGAGCACGCGTACGATCCTTAGCTGTTGCAGGTGCATTTCATACGCAATTCATGCAGCCAGCTGTTCAACCACTTCGTGAGTTAGCAGCCACCATCACAACACATCCTGTATCTATCCAGGTGATTTCAAACAAGGATGGCCAAGTTGTAACAGATGGTGCGGAAGTACTCAACCGAATCGTTAATCAAATCGCAAACCCAGTCCGCTGGGATTTATGCATGGAAACTTTGAAATCACTAGGCGTTACGGGTGTCATTGAACTACCACCGGCCGGAACTCTGGTTGGCTTGCTAAAGCGTGCAGCGGGAGACATTGAAACTTTTGCTCTAAAGAGTGTCGATGAACTTGATGCAGCACGAGAGTTTGCAGGAAGGCACCTATGAGTATCAAAGTCGCACAAGTTGGCAACAGCAGAATTTTGTCTGTCGGTACATACCGCCCGAAGCGCGACGTCCCAAACTCAGAGATCGTAGATCGCATTGATTCAACGGATGAATGGATTGTGCAGCGCACCGGAATTGAATCTCGTCGCTTTGCCGGTGATGATGAAACTGTTATTTCAATGGCGAAGGCTGCATGTGAAATGGCTTTGCAGCGCGCCAAGTTAACGATTGCAGATATCGATACCGTCATTCTTTCTACTATTTCATATCCATTTCAGGCACCGAGCGCCGCAACCGAGCTAATCAATGAACTAGGCAATCCAAAGGCTGCAGCATTTGATATCAGCGCAGCGTGTGCCGGCTTTTGCTATGGCGTTGCAATGGGAAGTGACTTAGTCAGATCCGGAACATCAAAAAATGTATTAGTAATTGGTGTTGAAAAGTTATCTGACTACACAGATCCGGACGATCGAGCCACTGCCTTTATTTTTGCTGATGGTGCAGGCGCAGTGGTTATTGGTCAGAGTGATCAACCACGCATTGGGCAAACTATTTGGGGGTCAGATGCAGACTCTCGTGATGCAATAACTTTGACACCATCATTTCTTGATTACAAGAAAAATCCCGACAAAGGTGTTGGTGAATTAGGTTGGCCAAATATTTCACAACAAGGCCAAGTTGTTTTCCGTTGGGCCGTTTATTCAATGAGTAAAGTTGGCTTGAAAGCACTTGAATCTGCAGGCGTATCTGTTGACGAACTTGGTGCATTCATTCCACACCAAGCCAACATTCGTATCATCGAAACTATGGCAAAGGAAATGAAAATTCCAGATTCTGTTTTAATTGCAGATGACATTCGTACAAATGGAAATACTTCTGCAGCTTCAATTCCGCTAGCGATGGATCGAATCTTGGAAGAGCATCCTGAGCTACATGGAAAATTGGCACTACTCATCGGCTACGGCGCAGGTTTGGTATACGCAGGACAGGTTGTAGAACTTCCGCCTAAGCCGTAAAAATCCTTGAGATTTGCGCCACTTACGGCGTGCAATACTCGTTAGTAAGTGCAGAGGTAATACACAATAAACTCCTTGAACCCGATCGATACAGAAGAGGACATAAAGACAATGGCACTTGCACAAGCAGATGTACTTGCAGGACTGAAGGAAATCGTTGAAGAAGTAGCCGGTATTCCCGCTGCATCAGTTGAATTAGATAAGAACTTTACAGATGACTTAGATGTTGACTCACTCAGCATGGTTGAGGTTGTAGTTGCAGCTGAAGAGCGTTTTGGCGTCAAGATTCCTGATGAGAGTGTTACAGATTTAGTAACTGTTGGAGACGCAGTTAATTTTATAGTTAACGCATCAAAGTAAGTTTTTAAACAATGACTCGTCGTCGCGTTGTTGTCACTGGTCTTGGTGCAACCACTCCGTTGGGTGGAGATGTAGCAACAACTTGGACTGGCCTATTGGCTGGCACAAGTGGTGTGCGCTCTCTAACTGAAGATTGGGCACAAACAATTCCAGTGACCTTCGCAGCACGAGTTGCAGTTGAACCAAGTGAACAAATGGAGCGCGTTGAAATCAGACGCCTAGATCGTTCAGAACAGTTCGGACTAATCGCATCACGCGAAGCCTGGAAAGATGCAGGGTCCCCTGAGATAGATAAAGAGCGCTTAGGCGTTGTAGTTGCATCTGGAATCGGCGGAGTAACAACACTGCTAGAGCAATACGACATTTTGAATGACAAGGGCGCACGTTTAGTTAGCCCGCACACTGTGCCCATGCTGATGCCTAACGGGCCAGCTGCAAATATTGGCCTTGAATTACAAGCACAAGCCGGCGTCCACACACCTGTCAGCGCATGCGCATCTGGCGCAGAAGCAATTGGTTATGCATTCGAAATGATTCGCAATAACCGCGCAGACATTGTTGTAAGCGGCGGAGTTGAAGCGGCATGTCACGCACTGCCCATGGCGGCCTTTGCTGCGATGAAAGCTTTATCAACTCGCAATGATGATCCTGCACGCGCATCACGACCATACGATTTAAATCGTGACGGATTCGTGTTGGGCGAAGGTGGGGGAATTCTTGTGCTTGAAGAGTATGAGCATGCAAAGGCGCGTGGGGCAAAGATCTATTGCGAAATTGCAGGTCAAGGTTTGTCATCTGATGGTTATCACATCGCTGCTCCAGACCCATCTGGTGCTGGCGTGCAGCGCGCGGTTAAGTTTGCTTTGCGCGATGCCGAATTAACAACTGCAGATATTGTCCACTTAAATGCTCACGCTACTTCGACCCCCGCAGGCGATGTAGCTGAAGCAAATGCTTTACGCGCAGCACTTGGCAAAGATGCCGATCATGTTGCGGTCTCTGCAACTAAATCCATGACAGGCCACTTATTAGGCGGCGCGGGCGCGATTGAATCTGTGTTTATCGTAAAGTCATTGCAGGATCGCATGGCTCCCCCAACTATTAACATCGAAAATCTAGATCCTGCAGTTACGGTCGATGTAGTTCGTGACAAGCCG
Organism: Actinomycetes bacterium; assembly: GCA_037132355.1. Lineage (GTDB taxonomy): Bacteria > Actinomycetota > Actinomycetes > Nanopelagicales > Nanopelagicaceae > Planktophila. The sequence goes on along the minus strand of JBAXPH010000023.1, from coordinate 1,253 downwards.
CGGGCATTGCCAGCAGGTGACATTGCCGCGCTTAATGACTCATTTGGTTTTGGTGGCCACAACGTTGTATTGGTCTTTAAGAGCTTATAAATGTCACCGACATCAAATGATCCACGCGATCCGATTTCACGGATTGCACGATTAGTTGATGATGGAAAATTTGAATTTCTAATCCCCCGTACCGAATGTGGGATGTTGGCAGTAACTGCAACTGTTAAGGGCAACAAAGTTGTTATTTTTGCATCCGATGCCACAATAAAAAGTGGTGCACTGGGTGTGGATGGATCCAAAGTAATTGTTTCTGCATATAAGGCCGCCATGGGCGCGCAGGTGCCAATCATTGGTATTTGGCACAGTGGCGGTGCTCGCTTAAGTGATGGAGTTGCATCACTTGATGCATTCGGAGAAGTTTTTCAATCAATGATTTCGGCAAGTGGTCGCATCCCGCAACTCTCTTTAGTCCTTGGGCCAACGGCAGGAGGCGGTGCATACGGACCTGCGCTAACAGATGTCGTTGTACTTGCACCAGAAGGTCGAATCTTTGTAACTGGTCCTGATGTTGTAAAAAGTGTTACCGGTGAAGATATTGATATGGCACTTTTAGGTGGCCCTGAAGCGCACAGAAAAAACAGCGGGCTTGCTCACGTTATTGCCGCTAGTGAAGATGAAGCAATCAATGACATTCGCGTTTTAACCGCACTCTTTGCTAATCAAGGATTCATGAACCCTGATGTTGAAGAGATTGATCTTTCAGCTTTTGTGCCCGCATTAAATGTGCGCACTTACGAAGTTCATCCATTAGTAGATGCGATCCTTGATAAGGATTCCGAGCACATGGAATTACTTTCGATGTGGGCACCAAATATGACAACGATCTTGGGCCGTTTAGGTGGCGCAACAGTTGGAGTCTTGGCAAACAACCCAGCACACCTTGCTGGCGTTCTTGATGCTGCAGCAGGTGAAAAAGCTGCACGATTTGTGCGCACCTGCGATGCCTTCGGAATTCCGCTAATTGTGATTGCTGATGTGCAGGGCTTCTTACCCGGTGCAGGCCAAGAATGGGAAGGCGCAGTACGCAGAGGTGCCAAGTTATTGCACGCATTCGGCGAATCAGTTATCCCCCGAGTTACTTTAATTACGCGACGTGCCTATGGCGGTGCTTATGTTGCAATGAACTCGAAATCGTTAGGAGCAACTCGAGTATTTGCTTGGCCTGATGCAGAAGTTTCGGTCATGGGGGCAGTTGCTGCTGT
>JBAXPH010000022.1:0-16633 GCA_037132355.1 Actinomycetes bacterium | reverse complement strand
CTTGATGAAGCAGATCAGATGGCCGACATGGGCTTCTTGCCTGTTGTTAAGGAAATTCTTGATCAGGCAAAGCTTGATGGTCAGCGTCTACTGTTCTCTGCAACTCTGGACCGTGGTGTTGATTCATTGGTTCGTCAGTACTTAAAGAATCCAAAGACTCACTCACTACAAAACGATCGTGCATCAGTTTCAACTATGGAGCACTATGTATTGGTTATGAATCCAACTGATAAAGATGACATCACAAATCAGGTTGCTGCTCGTAATGGAAAAACAATTTTGTTCGTAAAGACTCAACGCGGCGCAGATCGCTTAGCTGACAAGCTTGCTCATGCAGGCGTGCCAGTTGGTGCATTGCACGGTGGAAAGTCACAAGCTGTTCGTACTCGCACGTTGGCTTTGTTCAAGGAGACAGCGAATGCGGCGTTAGTTGCAACAGATGTTGCTGCACGCGGTATTCACGTTGATGGAATTTCATTAGTTGTACACGTTGATGCTCCAACAGATCACAAGGATTACTTGCACCGCGCTGGTCGTACAGCACGTGCTGGTGAGGCCGGAACTGTTGTAACTCTTGCAACAACACGTCAGCAGAAATCAATCGGTGGGCTGACACAGCGTGCCGGCGTGACACCTAAGTTTGTTGGAGTTACACCATTAAGCACTGAATTAATGAAGATTACAGGCGCACAGGAGCCAACTGGTATTCCTTACATCGTGCCAATCGTTGAAAAGTCTGTTCGAAGTGGTGGAAAGCGCCCTCGTCCAAACTCAAGTCAACGTCGTCGTCGCCCTCACTAAGGGTTAACGCATAATTCCTGTGTGACCAAGGGAGTAGCGACCAGGCTGTGGCCAAATCGTTAAACCATGTGGCTCTTTGCCAACTTTGATTCGGGTTACAAAGCTTCCCTTTTCAATATTGAACACATACACCTCATCGTCATAACGGCCCGATACCCAAAAGAACTTTCCGTCTGCGGAAATATTGCCCATGTCAGGGCTTCCGCCACCTGGGATTTTCCATTTGGCAATCAATGCATTATCGCTAAATCTCATCACAGAGACAGAACCTTCGTCGCGATTAGTGATGAGTAAATTTTTGGCATCGCGTGTTACATACAACCCATGAGCACCACGACCAGTTTTTAGAAAATCAAATTTTCCAAAATGGTTAGCATCCATAATCCAGACTCCATTTGATGCCATATCGGCTATATAAAACGTTTTACCGTTTGGAGATATTTTTACATCTTGGGGCATGGGCGATTTCATATTTTTATGTGTCATAGGAGTCTGTACATTTTTGTTGAGCAAGGATGCCTTGCCTACAACTTGCATCTTTACCGTATCGATTTTCAAAACAATTCCGCTAAATTCACATGATGCAATAAAGTAATTTCCATCAGCGCTCCAGTCAGCATGATTTACACCAGCACAAGGAACGCTCACAGCTTTCTTGATCTTCATTGTGTGCGGATCTCTGAAAACAATTTGATGATCGGATTCAGCCATAACAACTGCATACCTACCGTTAGGCGTAAAATACAAGTTATACGGATCATGAACAAATACATCTTTACCTGGCGTTGCAGTCATAGGGTCAATTGGGGTCAAGTAGTTACCCTTATTGTCATTTACCCACAATGTTTTTAGGTCCCATGAAGGAACAACATGTTGCGGGCCGCTGCGAGTTTTAATTGTCTTGATGACTTTGTAGGTTTTAGGGTTAATTACTGAAACTGTCGCTGACTGTAAGTTTGGAACATAAACCAGTTCGGGCATTTTCTTAACTACGTCACTGAAATTATTAGGTGAGTCAGCAGCGTAAATATTGTTCGGATCTAGAACACGAGGCATTCCATCAAGTGGGCCAGCCCACGCTGACGGGGCAAAAGTGAAAGCTACAACAAAGAGACCAAGGAAAAATTTCTTCACTTTTTTAGTAATTCAGCAAGAGTTACAGGGGTCAAACCTTTTGCGTGTAATTTCTCTAGAATTGTCGGCATCGCATCTAATGTGACTTTGTGGCCTAAATGCAGACTAATGATTGAGCCATTCTTTACATTGTTCATAACGTTGTTAATTACACTTTTCTTACTTGGGTCCTGAAAATCTTTTGAATCGACTTCGTAAGAAATACATTGACCGTAACCATATTTTACGGCGGCAGCTCGGATCGTTGGTGTCGAAAATTGAGTACCAGAAGGCCTAAACCATGCGCCATGATTCCCAATCAGTTTTTTGAGTTCTGCTGCACATTGAGAAATTTCAGCATCGACTCGTTTAGCTGAAATAGTTTTCATTTGGGTGTGATTCATTGTGTGATTACCCAAGTCATGGCCTTCAGAAATAATCCTTGATGCGATTGCTGGATCAGAAACCAACCATGTTCCGACTGCAAAAATTGAAACTTTGGTTTTGGTTGCCTTAAACAATTTCAAAAGTGGATCAGCGAAATCTGGAGCACCTGCACCATGAAAAGTTAAAGCCACTTTTGCGACATCTCGTGGACCATGCGCAATATCTGTGCCCACCGCTTCAGCAGCAGGAATTGTGGCGAGATCTAGCGCCCCCACCCCTGCAATTGCTGCGGCCTTGAGCAATCCCCTGCGTGTGAGTGACATAAAGGAAGGGTACTGCAGATGTTTTTACTTATATGTAGGCTTTGGGCATGACTACTGCGAATCCTTTTGCTCAACGAAGCACACTTGAATACGAACTCCCACCTTTTTCTCAGATCACAGAAGAGCATTATTTGCCTGCCTTCTATGAAGGATGCAAACAGCAATTGGCTGAGGTGCAGGCAATTCTGGAAACACCAGGTGCTGCAACGTTCGAGAACACAATTGTTGCTCTAGAAAAGAGTGGGCAAATGTTGATGCGCACTTTGTTAGTTTTCTATAACAAGTCTTCAAGTGATACCAGCGATGCCCTAGATGCAATCGAAGAAGAGATGGCACCAAAACTTGCGGCGCATCAAGATGCAATTCAGCTCAATCCGGTGTTGTTTAAGAGAATTAAAGATCTCTACGATGCCCGTGAATCAATTGGTCTAAACAGTGAAGATGCGTGGCTTTTAGAGCGTTATTACAAAGATTTGATCCACGCTGGTGCTCATCTAACAGAAGCGCAGCGCGATCGCTTGAAAGAGCTAAATGAGGAACTTTCAAAGCTAGAAACTCAGTTTGGCAAGAATGTTTTGGCAGACACTAATGATTTAGCAGTACTCGTTGATTCTCTAGGAGAGCTAGATGGTCTTAGTGAAAACGAAATTGCAGCGGCTGCCGCTGCCGCCAAAGATCGTGGGCATGATGGCAAGTGGCTTATTGGAATGGTGAATTTCACTGGTAACCCAGTTCTTGATTCGCTAACAAATCGCGAACTTCGCAAGAAAATCATGGAAGCCTCGAAGATGAAGGCTAACCGTGCAAACGAAAACGATAACAAGCCGGTAATCCTGCAAATGATCAAATTGCGTGCAGAGCGCGCTAAGTTGTTTGGCAAGGAAACACATGCGGAGCACGTGATTGCCGTGCAGACAGCAGAACACCCAGACAACGTCCATGCGATGCTTCGAAAGATTGCACCAGCTGCTGTTCGCAATGCAAAGGCGGAAGCTGAAGACTTGAAGAAGTCTGCTGACACCGATATCGAAAGCTGGGACTGGGGTTTTTACACCGAGCAAGTTCGCTTAGAAAAGTACAACATCGACACAACAAAGATGCGTCCTTACTTTGAACTTGAGCGAGTACTGCACGATGGTGTTTTCTTTGCAGCAACTAAGTTGTTTGGAATTACCTTTAAAGAGCGTCCTGATCTAGTTACGTATCACCCAGAAGCTCGGGCCTTTGAAGTTAACAATGAAGATGGCACCAAGGTTGGTTTATTCATTGGCGATTTCTACACTCGTGATTCAAAGCGCGGCGGAGCGTGGATGAACAACTTGGTAGATCAGAACTTCTTGTTTAATCAACTGCCTGTTGTAGTTAATAACTTGAATATTCCAAAGCCTCCGGCAGGCAAACCAACTCTTCTTACTTACGATGAAATCACAACCTTGTTCCACGAGTTTGGGCACGCAATCCACGGATTGTTATCTCAGGTTAAGTACCCACGTGTTTCAGGAACATCGGTTCAGCGCGACTTCGTTGAGTTCCCATCACAGGTAAATGAAATGTGGATCTTGTGGCCAGAAGTTGTTGAAAATTATGCACGTCACCACGAAACTGGCGAGAAGTTGCCACAAGAATGGATTGATAACTTAAACGCTGCTCGCACATTTAATGAGGGACATGCGACGACTAGTTATCTGGCTGCAGCGACTTTGGACCTTGCGTGGCATTCTCTAAATGTCGAACAAGCCGCAAAAGTTACTGATGTAGAAGCATTTGAAGCTCAAGCGATTAAGGATTATGGCCTTGACTTTGCGCCAGTTCCAACTCGTTACCGTTCAACGTATTTCAGCCACATCTTTGCTGGTGGTTACTCATCTGGTTACTACGGCTATATTTGGTCTGAAGTTCTAGATGCTGACACTGTTGATTGGTTTAAGGAAAACGGCGGATTGAAACGAGAAAATGGTGAGCATTTCAAGAACACTCTTCTTGGCCGGGGTGGATCTATTGATTCGATGCAGATGTTCCGCAATTTCCGCGGTCGTGATTCAAAAATTGAACCACTGCTAAAACGTCGCGGTCTGGTTTAACCAGCAGAACCTGAACCTGATGGTCCAGCCTTGCGCTGTACCTGAGGAGCTCCACCACTGCGTTGTCCGCCGCGAATCTTTGATCCTGATTCAGCATGAGCTTGTGTACCTGGTGCACCTGGCTTGTTCTTCTTTGCTTCTAGGGCAGCAAGCATTCTTGCTTTCATGTCATCATTTTTATCGGCCATGGTGAGAGTCTACCGCCTTACCTACTAAGAGCTTGACTCTTTGTATTCGCGCAAACGTTCCAGAACTTCTGATTCGCGATAACGACGATGTCCACCTAATGTGCGAATTGCTGTCAGCTTTCCAGCTTTTGCCCAACGTGTAACAGTCTTTGGATTTACATGAAATCGTTGTGCGACCTCTTTGGGGGTCAAGAGAACTTCTGCATCAGGAATGCGGTTGCTCATGGTGACTCCCTTCGATCTAGCTATGTCCGATTTCGCCTGTATTGGGGTGAAGTATGACCAGTATTTGAGCGTGAGGCAATACCTTGAAAGTGAACTCTAGGAGGCTTGTTCGAAAGCCTGAACTAAGCGCCAACGGGACATTAAACGCTGATATCCAATGCCAGCAGCCATTCCATCGGCTGATGCAAGTCCTGCGACTGAACTAGTTACATCCTCAATTGATGAATCAGCATCTAGACCGTCTTCACCTGAATCACGTAACGCTTTGTCCATGTAATTAGCTAAGCCACCATAATCAAGTTCTACTAATGATTCTGGATGGAACATTTCTAACCACGCTAAAAGATTTTCAAGTTCTTGTTCTACTGGTCCATCACCAAATGCGCCGAGTACTGCATCGTGTGCGTTATCGCATCGTTGTTTTGCATTAGCAATTGTGGTGAGAGAAAGACAATATTTGCCATACTGATTTTCTCCACGAGTGCGTTCATCCGGTGAAAATAAAATAAACCAACGAGGTTGAATAATCCACGTTTCATTCAAAATGTGGGGAACTTTATCTTCTAATAAATCCACACCTGCAGTTATTACTTCTTCCATGGCAGATGAAACAAAATATGGAACAACAGTGCTCGGTAAAGAATCTTTAAAATTATCTAACGCTGCCCAACAGCGAGTTGCAGTTGCCCATGGCGAGACATATCGAATTCCATCGCGATCTAAAACATGCACACCATCTGGACGACCTGCTGGTGGTTCAGGTTGAACAACGCGATGCAGCGCTAACTCTTCTTCGCGATTAAAACTTGTGGCATCGATTTCTAGATTTTGCCAACGCAAACGATCAGCTGGATCAAATGCCGAAAGTGGTTCGTAGATACGAAGTGATGCTACGTACGGTGTAGCTCTCACGCACGTGGAATGTAATTGCCCTCAGCGTATGGATCATCATCATCCTTACGTGAAGTGGTATCGACTTCGCCGTGAAGTTCTTTGGCAAGACGATCAAGGTCCATATCTTGCGCGTTATATTTCAAATCACGTGCAACTTTGGTTTGCTTTGCTTTTGCGCGGCCGCGACCCATGGGCGACCTCCTTCACTAATTGCTGTGCGTCAGGAGCGTAGGTTATCGCGCTTGGTAGGTACCTTCCAAAGTTGAGCGTGGATCCGACCCTTTTCGCTCGTTCACAACACCAGCAACCCAGGCTTTCATCCCTCGCGCGGCCAAAGATCGAAGGGTCAGATCGGCAACAGAAGGGTCAACAAATGCGCTCATTCCAATGCCGCAATTCCAGGTTCGCTCCATATCAGCCTGAGGAACTCCACCCATTTTTGCCATGAACTCCATTTCAACGGGAAGTGACCAGGTTGAACGATCATAAGTGGCTGTTAAATGTTCAGGAATTACGCGCGCAGTATTTTCTGCAATTCCACCGCCCGTGATGTGAGAAAACGCATGCAAATGCTCTGGCATAGATTTAATCAACGCTAAACAATCAAGTGTGTAGATCTCAGTTGGTGTCAAAAACACTTCACCTGATGTTTTGCCATACTCGCTGACGTTAGCTTCAAGGCTCAATTTAGCTGTCTTTATAATATGACGCACAAGCGAGTAGCCATTTGCATGAAAACCGCTAGATGGCATGCCAATAATTACATCACCAGCTTTAACACGATGTGCGCCTAACTGGCGATCTGCATCTACAACACCGGTTGCAGCTCCTGCAACATCAAATTCATCATCATCAAGCAACCCTGGATGCTCTGCAGTTTCGCCACCGATTAATGCTGTGTTTGCTTTGGCGCAACCTCGTGCAATTCCGGCAACGATGTCAGCAATATGTTCTGGAACAACTTTTCCCACCGCAATGTAATCAGTCATAAACAACGGTTCGGCGCCACAGACAACTAAATCATCTACAACCATGGCGACTAGATCTTCACCAATGGTGTCGTATTTGCCAAGCGCGCGTGCTATTTCGGTCTTGGTGCCAACACCATCAGTTGATGTTGCAAGTAAGGGTTGCTTCATATCTTTTAGTTTGCTTGCATCAAATAAACCAGCAAACCCACCGATGCTACCCATAACCTCAGGACGAGAAGCCTTTGCAATCGAAGCTTTCATTAATTCAACTGCGCGATCTCCTGCATCGATATCGACGCCTGCATCTTTATAGGTAGACATTAGTGACCGTGTACCTCTGTAACTTCTAAGCGCAATTTTCCTTCAGACATATCTTCAGGAATACGAATTGGATACTCACCTGTAAAGCAGGCAGAACAAAGGCGCTCAGAAGCCACCTGGGTCGCTGAAATTAAGCCATCCAGCGATACATATCCCAAGGAATCAGCACCGATTGATCGACGAATTTCCTCTACTTCCAAGCCGTTTGCAATTAATTCAGCACGAGTTGCAAAATCGATTCCGTAATAGCAAGGCCATTTAACTGGCGGAGATGAAATACGTACATGAATTTCGCGGGCTCCAGCTTCGCGTAACATACGGACAATTGCTCGCTGGGTGTTTCCGCGAACAATTGAATCATCGACAACAACGATACGCTTGCCTTCAATAATCTCGCGTAATGGATTTAATTTAAGTCGAATACCAAGTTGGCGAATAGTTTGTGACGGCTGGATAAATGTACGTCCCACATATGAATTCTTAACAAGGCCTAGACCAAATGGAATACCGGATGCTTTTGCATAACCAATTGCGGCTGGAGTTCCTGATTCAGGGACTGGGATTACAAGATCGGCTTCAACTGGTGCTTCTTTTGCGAGCTGCGCGCCAATTGCAACTCGGGTTTTGTGAATTCCACTACCGGCAATTGTTGTGTCGGGACGAGCTAGATAAACATATTCAAACAAGCAGCCCTTTGGTTGTGCTTCGGCCCAACTTTGTGAACGAACACCGTTACTATCAATTGCAATAAATTCTCCGGGTTCGATTTCTCGAACAAAGGCAGCACCAACAATATCTAGCGCTGCACTTTCAGATGCAACTACCCAGCCAGTTTCAAGCTTTCCTAATACCAATGGGCGAACACCATGTCGATCGCGGGCTGCATATAAGGTCTGCTCATCCATGAAAACAAGTGAAAAAGCGCCTTCTAGTTGTGGCAATACTGCTAATGCACTTGCTTCGACATTCTTTTCATCCTGCAACGCAATCAGTGCAGTCATAATTTCAGTATCTGTTGTAACACCGCTCATGCTTGCTGCAGAACTTTCAAGTTTTTGTACTAGCTCGGCCAAATCGCCTGTATTTGTCAGGTTACCGTTATGAGCTAAAGCCAGTGTTCCGTACTTAGTTGGACGCAATGTTGGCTGTGCATTTACCCAGGTACTTGATCCGGTTGTGCTGTATCGACAGTGGCCTATTGCAAGGTTGCCTTTTAAGGTTGCAAGATCGCCTTCAGTAAATACCTGTGACACAAGGCCCATATCTTTGAAGATCAGAATTCTTTCACCATCACTTGTTGCAATTCCTGCAGATTCAGTTCCGCGATGTTGTAGTGCATACAAACCATAGAAACTTAACTTTGCAACCTCTTCGCCAGGTGCCCAGACTCCAAAAACGCCACACGCATCTTGAGGACCTTTGTCTTCACCTAATACATTGTGGTTGAGCAAACCATCAGGGCGTCTCATAGATCAGATCCTAACGGTAGGTACTCGGTTAAATCGGCGCGAACACCAGAGGCAGCAATTGCGCCAGAATTCATTGCATCAGACCAACTTAACTTTCCAGATGCCAAAGCTAGCCAGGTATCTGCATCCATTTCGATGGTATTGGGCGGTGTTCCACGGGTATGTGTTGGACCATCGCCACATTGAACAGCGGCATATGGTGGAACACGAACTTCGATTGCACGACCAGGAGCTTTGGCAGTCAAAAGTGCAAGGGTGCTCTTAACTTCTTCAAGAATAATTGGATCGCGCATTTGTATCACCCAAACAACTTTGGAAATGTTGATGTATGCGCAGTTGAAAGTTCGGTAAGGGAAATAACTGCATCATTAATAGTCAAAGAGTCTCCCCCGGTTGTACCTAACTTTGTGATTGCGATTGAATTCTTAAGAGCCAGTCCTTCAAGACGAGAAGCATGAGATGGGTCAATAGCAACAAGAACGCGACCAGGCGTTTCACTGATTAAATTAACGCCTGCGTTATCAAGTGAAATTGTTACGCCAATCTTGTGGCGCAAAACCATTTCAGTAAGACCTGCAGATAATCCACCTTGACTTAAGTCATGGGCTGCAGCAAAGAAGGAGTTACCTTCAAGAAGTAGCTCTATCAGGCGCATTTCACGCTGCAAATCAGCATCTGGTGATTGACCAACACGTTGGTTGTGCAAGAAAGCCCATTCACTGCCAGCTAAATCTTCGTGTGTTTCGCCAACAAGGTAAAGGTCTAACCCAGCCTCTGTGAAACTCATTGGCGTACGAGTTCGAACATCTTGGATAACGCCCAGCACACCAATTACTGGTGTTGGCAAAATTGCGACTGATCCCGTCTGGTTATAAAACGAAACATTGCCGCCTGTTACAGGAAGTCCCATCTCTAAACAACCATCTGCTAATCCACGCACTGATTCAGCAAACTGCCACATGACACCTGGATCTTCAGGTGAACCAAAGTTAAGACAGTTAGTAACTGCCAGTGGTCGGGCACCTGCAGTTGCAATGTTTCGCGCAGCTTCAGCTAAAGCTAACTTTGCGCCTTGATAAGGATTTAAGTATGACCAGTTTGCATTTGCATCTGTTGAGATAGCAACGCCTAGGTTTGTGGTCTCATCAATACGAACCATTCCTGAATCATCAGGTTGAGCTTGAATTGTGTTGCCCTGAACATACTTGTCATATTGGGATGTAACCCATGACTTATCAGCAAGGTTAGGCGCTGCAGCTAACTTTAAAACAGCAGCTTTAATCTCAGCAACAGATTGTGGAATTGGGACATTAACCTTTTGGCTTTTTACTTGATCAATATATGCAGGTTGTGCCAGTGGACGGTTATAGACGGGACCGTCATGTGCAACCGTGCGTGGTGGTACATCAACTATTAATTCACCATTCCAGGTAATTTCTAGATGTTTTCCATCTGTTACTTCGCCAATAACGGTGACTGTCACATCCCACTTTTTACAGATTTCTAAGAATCGAGCAATCTTGCTTGGTTCGACAATTGCACACATGCGCTCTTGTGATTCAGACATCAAGATTTCTTCTGGAGATAGCGATGGATCGCGCAGCGGAACCTTGTCTAACTGCACCTTCATGCCACCGGAGCCACCCGATGCCAACTCACTTGTGGCACAGGATAAGCCTGCCCCGCCAAGGTCTTGGATGCCAACAACAAGATCTTCAGCAAAGATTTCTAAAGAACATTCAATCAAAACCTTTTCAACAAATGGATCGCCCACTTGAACACTTGGACGCTTTGTTGATCCGCCAGCACCAAATGTTTCTGATGCAAGTACTGAAACTCCACCAATTCCATCGCCGCCAGTTTTTGCGCCGTACAACACAACTAAATTGCCAGCGCCTGCAGCTTTTGCCAACTTAATATCGCTGTGCTTCATCACGCCAACACACAGTGCATTAACAAGTGGGTTACCTGCGTAGGTTTCATCAAATGTAACTTCGCCACCAATATTTGGGAGTCCAAGACAATTTCCGTATCCACCGACTCCTGCAATGATTCCCGGCAAAACACGTTTAGTATCTGGTGCATCTGCAGGACCAAAACGCAATGGATCCATTACTGCAATTGGGCGAGCACCCATAGTTAAAATATCGCGGACAATTCCACCAACACCTGTTGCAGCTCCTTGATACGGCTCAACAAATGATGGGTGATTGTGTGATTCAATTTTAAAAGTTACGGCATATCCCTGACCAACATCTACAACGCCTGCATTTTCACCAATTCCAACTAACAAGGCATCAGACTTTGGTGCTTTTTCACCAAACTGCTTTAAGTGAACTTTTGAGGATTTATATGAGCAGTGCTCAGACCACATAACCGAATACATTGCTAGTTCTGATGATGTTGGACGGCGACCAAGAATTTCTTTAATGCGCGCATATTCATCGGGTTTTAAACCGAGTTCTGCAAATGGTTGTGAGTTATCAGGAGTTGTCTGTGCAATTGCAACGGTATCTAGTGCCATTACTTCACCATCGCATTAAGGATTGATGTGAAGAAGCCAAGACCTTGCGCAGATGGTCCGGTTAGCTCATTAATTGCGTGCTCTGGATGAGGCATAAGGCCTACAACGTTGCCCTTGGCATTAGTGATTCCAGCGATCAAATTGCGTGATCCATTAGGGTTTTCGCCGACATAACGGGCGATTATTCGGCCTTCGCCTTCAAGCATCGCAAGAGTTTGATCATCACACTGAAATGAACCCTCGCCGTTTTTAAGTGGAATCACAATCTGTTCGCCTTGCTTGAATGAGCTTGTCCACGCTGTTTGATTATTTACAATTTCAATCTCTTGATCACGGCACAAGAAGTGCAGATCAGAGTTACGAGTGAGAGCACCTGGCAGTAAATGCGACTCACACAACACCTGAAAACCATTACAAATGCCAAGAACTGGCATTCCCTTGTTTGCTGCTTCAATTACCAACTGCATAACTGGTGCAAACCTAGAAATAGCACCACAACGCAAGTAGTCACCATAAGAAAACCCACCAGGCAGTATTACCGCATCAACGCTTTTTAGATCCGCGTCTCCGTGCCACAGTGACACGGCTTCAGCTCCACCAGCGGCTACTGCTCGTGCAGCATCTCGATCATCCAGTGTGCCCGGAAATGTAATAACTCCAACGCGCATTACTTTTCCACTCTCACAACAAAGTTTTCAATTACTGGGTTGGAAAGCAAAACTTCTGCAGCTTTTTCAACTTCAGCTAGTTGCGCTGCAGTTGGCTCGCCATCAATTTCAATTTCAAATCGTTTTCCTTGACGAACTGATTTAGTAAAGTTAAATCCAAGACGTGGCAATGCTGAGGCAACCGCGTTTCCTTGAGGGTCGAGAATCTCGGGCTTCAACATCACATCAACCACGATCTTTGCCATTTATATTTCTCCCTTTTAGAACTTGCTGCCGGTGATTCGGAAAAATGCTTCTTCGTAACGTTGTGCTGTCTTCTCTACGATTTCATTAGGTAGTTCAGGGGGTGGGCTATTTCTATCCCATCCGCTGGATACTAGGTAGTCACGTAGAAATTGCTTGTCATATGAAGGCTGTGCGCCACCTGGCTTCCAAGTTGCTGCCTCCCAAAACCGTGAAGAATCAGGGGTTAGCGCCTCATCAGCAAGGAGAATCTGGCCTTTTTCATTTCGTCCAAATTCAAACTTTGTATCTGCCACGATGATTCCACGGCTAGTTGCAAACTCTGCCGCAGTTTCATATAACTTAAGTGTTAGTTCACTTAGTTGGGTTGCATCTTCTACTCCAACAATGGCTACTGCGCCATCAAAATCAATATTAATATCGTGATCACCAATCTCAGCTTTAGTTGCTGGGGTGAAAAGGCTGTCTGGCAATTGTGAGCCATCAAGCAAACCTTCTGGCAATACATTTCCGCAGACCGCTTTGTTGATTTGGTACTCGCTCCAGCCGCTTCCAGTCAGATAACCGCGAGCGACGCATTCAACTTCAAACATTGTCAGTGGTTGCACAATGATCGCACGATCTTCAACTGTAGCAGGAACATCAGTAGAGATAATGTGGTTACCAATAATATCTTCTAGTAGTTCAAACCAAAATAATGAAAGCTGAGTTAGGACTGCACCTTTGCCAGGGATTACTGTTGGCATCACCCAGTCGTATGCCGAAATTCGGTCCGATGCGACAAGCAAGATTTCATTTTTATCGTTTGTGTATAAATCTCTAACTTTTCCGGTGCGCAGATGTTTCCACCCAGTTATTTCAGGCGCTGGCGGTGGGCCAGCTAGGCCAAAGCCGCTCACCGAATAGAGCCGGGCTTGTACTGCGCTGCGGCAGGGTGCGCGGAAGTAATCGCACCGATGCGACTAACAACTCGAGCTACTTGTTGGCGAGCTTCGCCAGTAAATTCAATTGGATCATTAATTAATACATCAAGTGCTGCGCGATCAAGCGGCAAGCGATTATCTGTTGCAAGATCATCTAGAAGAGTATTTTTCTTTCCTTCGCGCATTCCAAGTGCTGCTTTGACAGCGTGTTCCTTGATAACTTCGTGTGCAACTTCTCGGCCAACGCCGCACTTAACAGCTGCCATCAGAATCTTTGTCGTGGCTAAGAATGGTAAATAACGCTCTAATTCAGCACTGATTACAGCGGGAAATGCCCCGAACTCATCTAGGACTGTCAGCATTGTTTCCAGCAATCCATCGATTGCATAAAAAGCATCTGGCAATGCAACTCTGCGAACAACGCTACACGAAACATCGCCTTCATTCCATTGATCTCCAGAAAGTTCGCTAACCATTGATGCATATCCACGCAGTACAACGGATAGCCCATTTACACGCTCGCATGAACGTGTGTTCATCTTGTGCGGCATAGCGCTGCTGCCAACTTGCCCAGCTTTAAATCCCTCTGTTACTAATTCAGCACCAGCCATCAACCTGATTGATGTAGCAAGTGAAGAAGGTGAGGCTGCAATCTGCACCAAGGTAGTTACAACATCATAATCAAATGATCGTGGATAGATTTGACCTGTTGAATCTAGAACATTGTCAAAGCCAAGTTCCTTTGCAATTGCGCCTTCTAATTTAAAGTGCGCATCTGCTGATCCAAGAAGATCAATTGAATCTTGTGCTGTACCAACTGGACCCTTGATGCCACGCATTGGAAAGCGATCTTGTAGCGCGGTTAAACGTTCGTATGCAAATAACAACTCTTCTGCAGCTGAGGCAAAACGTTTTCCTAAAGTTGTAATTTGCGCAGGAACATTGTGAGAGCGTCCTGCAATTGGTTGATCTGCATACTGTGTTGCACGTTCTGCGAGGCGCGCAAGAAGTGTCACAACTTTGTCATGAACAATTTCAAGACCATTTCGAATCTGCAACGCCTCAATGTTTTCTGTTAAGTCACGGCTCGTCATTCCTGCATGGATAGCTTCGTGGCCAGCAAGTGCGTTGAACTCTTCTATACGCGCTTTAACATCGTGACGAGTCTGCTTTTCACGAGTATCAATTGAGGCCAGATCAACTCGTGTAATTACATTTTCGTAATCTGTAATTACATCCTTAGAAATTGCGTGACCAAGCGTTGATTGAGCGCGCATGACCGCGATCCACAACTTGCGCTCGGCAATAATTTTGGCCTCTGGCGCGAAGATTTCTCGCATCGCAGCTGATGCATATCGGCTAGCAAGCAGGCTCATTGGTGAATTATCCGTCATTTAATTGCCCTTCTCTGCGACCGACGCATTAAGCGCGATGTCTGTCCGATAGAAAGATCCAGAAAGTGAGATTTGGCTTATCGCTCGATAGGCACGGTTGCGGGCTTCAGTGAGATCCTCACCAATTCCAGTAACTGTTAGCACCCGACCGCCTGCAGCAACAACGCCTTGTTCTGTAGCCGATGTACCTGCGTGATAAATCTGAACATTATCAATTGTAGAAAATCCCGTGATAGCACCACCACTCTTGGGAGCTGATGGATAACCTTCGGCTGCCAATACAACTGTTACCGCTGAATCATCTTTCCAATCCAGGGTTGTTCCATTCAAATTTCCTGTTGCGGCATTAAATAACAAAGTCGCTAGCGGAGTAATAAGTCGTGGGATTAGAACTTGTGTTTCAGGATCTCCAAACCGTGCATTAAATTCAATGACGCGAGTTCCGTGATCTGTTAACGCAAGACCTGCGTATAACAATCCAACAAATGGTGTTCCGCGTGCAGCCATTTCAGCAATCATGGGCGCAAGAACTTGTTTGTATGTATCTTCAATAATGTCTGATGGCGCCCAAGGCAATGGCGAGTACGCACCCATGCCACCAGTATTTGGACCTTCATCACCATTTAATGCACGTTTGAAATCTTGCGCTGGTTGCATTGGAATAATTGTTGTTCCATCACTAATTCCAAATAGTGAAACCTCTGGACCGTCTAGATACTCTTCAATTACAACCTTCGTGCAAGCAAGCGCATGCTGCAATGCCTCATCGCGGTCATTTGTTACGACAACGCCTTTACCTGCCGCTAAACCATCATCTTTAACAACATAAGGTGCATCAAAAGCATCTAATGCAATTTCAATCTCTTGCTGTGTTGTGCAGGTAAAACTATGTGCTGTTGGAACACCGGCATCGCGCATGACCTCTTTAGCAAAGTTCTTCGAACCTTCAAGCTGCGCAGCCGCTTTGGATGGGCCAAAAACAGCGATTCCAGCTGCTCGCAGAATGTCTGCAACACCATTGACTAATGGAACTTCTGGGCCAACAACAACGAGATCCACTTTTAATTGCTGAGCTAAATCAAGAATTGCTTGATTATCAGTGACTGCAACTGGATGGCATTGCGCGAATTGTGCGATACCCGGATTACCTGGGGCAACATGTAGTTCGGTGCATGCTGGATCTGCTTGCAGTCCTACTCCTAGTGCGTGTTCGCGTCCGCCGCTTCCGACTAGGAGGATTTTCATTCTTAGATGAAATCCTTTACAACAATTGTTTGATCTCGACCTGGGCCTACACCGATTGCACTCATTGGTGCACCAGAAATCTTTTCAAGGAACGCAACATAATCTTGAGCATTCTTTGGCAGATCAGACAATTTGCGTGCATCTGAAATATCTTCAGTCCAACCAGCTAAGTATTCATATATTGGCTTTGCATGATGGAAATCAGTTTGTGAAGCTGGAAGTTCTTCAACGCGCTTGCCATCAATTTCGTATGCAACACATACAGGAATCTTTTCCCAACCAGTTAATACATCTAGCTTTGTTAAGAAGAAGTCAGTCAAACCATTTACACGAACTGCATAACGAGCTATCGGTGCATCAAACCAACCGCAACGACGTGCACGGCCAGTAGTAACACCAATTTCTCCACCAATACGTCGTAGTGCTTCACCATCTTCATCAAATAATTCAGTTGGGAAAGGTCCGCTACCAACGCGAGTTGTGTACGCCTTTAAAATACCAATAACACGATCAATCTTTGTTGGTCCAATACCTGAACCTGTACACGCTCCACCTGCAGTTGGATTGCTAGAAGTCACGAATGGATATGTCCCGTGATCGACATCCAACAATGTGCCCTGCGAACCCTCTAGAAGTACTCGTTTTCCGGCCTTTAGCGCTTCATCTAAAATCAAAACAGTATCTGCAACATATGGACGTAGAAGTTCTGCATACTTTAAATACTCATCAAGAACCTCATCTACTTCGATGTTCTTACGATTGAATACCTTAATCAGAATCTGATTCTTATCGCGCAACGCGCTCTCAAGCTTTTGGCGAAGGATTGATGGATCAAAAAGATCCTGCACACGAATACCGATGCG